>JAGXOG010000100.1 GCA_023660015.1 Elusimicrobia bacterium LH_S2
GAGAAGGTTAACCCACTTTCCGTCAGTATCTGCCTCTGTCGCGGTACTCAAAGACGTCCCATTTACTTTAAACTCCACCAGGTCCACCCCATCTACCCGAAACCATCCGGAGAGGAGGTACTGCGTACTTAATGTAACTTTAAAATCTTTACTTTCCAGAGTATAGTCAAGACCATCATCGAGGCCCGTAGCCTCTAAACTGTAATCCCCGGTTCTTACTGTAGCCGTATCGGTTACTTTCGAAGAAGAATGCCTCTTAGCGGAATCTTCAAGCGAAATATCTGATATATCCCAGTAATAAGCATTATTATCCCCCGCCCCCCTTTCAAAACCTCCGTTCATAACTATGCTGCCCAGAGTTGTCCGGCGCGCTCCCTTAAATTCCTTTACTATCCAGTAGGCCGCCTCCCGGGCATCCTCCTGAGTGGTGAGCTTAGTCCGGGAAAGCCACCAGTTGTCTAAGAAAGTTTTAAAAACACTGGTAAGGCCGAGCACCACTATACCAAGTATTGCCACCACTATCATTAACTCTATGAGGGTAAAACCTTTTTTCTTTTTTTCCATGATATTTTTCACTACGGTTTTGCTATAATGGTCTGAGAATGGACAAAATTATCCGCTGACTCCCATGCCCAAGTAGTATCTCCCGACACACCTGCTGGTGCAGTGACATTGCCGGTATCATTCCATGAGACCCACACATCCACCTCTTTGAAATCCGTTGTGGGATTACCGCCAACGCCGGAACCGTTCCCAGAAAACTCCACATCGCCGTTAAGCGGAACATCTACATATCTTACCGTGGTCTCCCGGACAAATTTATCAAATATAGGGTTCAGGGAATTTCCCCCCTCGTCTACCGGCGGATATTCCACCATGTGATTATCAATCGGATCGCCTGACCATGCAGAACCGGATTCATACCCGATATAATCATCAATATCGTCGCAGTTTAATCTTTGTCCCGTACTGCCGGTCGGATCTTCGGCGGCGGCGTCAAAGCCTACCTCGGTTTCCCCGGTTAAAGTTTCATCCCATCTTTTCTGTTTTATCTCCTCTATCATATCCTGAACCAATTGGGAAGCTCTTGTCCTATCTGACAACTTCTGGGTTCCCTGGACCCCCTGGATTATCATCGATATAAGAGGTATAATGGCAATCAGGATTATGGAAACGGCAACCATAAGTTCAACAAGCGTTACGCCGCGTGATTTTTTATTATTAATTGCTTGATTTTTCATTCTGTTGTATTATAGTTAAAAAGTAAGGTAAAAATCAAATATTTTCAACCATGAAAAGATTAAAAAATTTATCCGGACCAAAAAAACTGCAAGTAATATTACTTGCGGTTTTAACTCT
>JAGXOG010000101.1 GCA_023660015.1 Elusimicrobia bacterium LH_S2
ATATTTATCCTCTGGAGGTGTCTGATCAATCTTATTAATTATAATTATAAGTGGTGTATTCCTCTGTTTTGCCTCTTGAACAATAGTATTTTCATATTGACTCCATTTATTCGGTTCAGTTAAGAGTAGAATAATATCTGCTCCTTTTTGTGTAGTGAGTATGTAAAAGGTGATGTGATTTTTTTCCTAAGGGTTTACTTAAAAATTCATTATAAAGTGTAATAATAGCAGGGTTCTCATGAGATTTCCTTATAAACTTACTTTCATCTTCACGATATATACTGGTAGCTCTTTTTCTTCTTATCTCAAGATTCGTAGGCATAGGTTGACCGCCTCCTCCTAAGCAACCTCCGGGACAAGCCATAACCTCAATAAAATGATAAACAGATTCTCCTTTTTTAATCTCCTCTAATAGAATTTTGGCGTTGGACAATCCGTGGGCTACGGCAACCTTTAATTCTAAACCATTAAGAATAACATTTGCCTTCTTTAAACCTTCTATTCCGCGCACTTCGTCAAATTCTATCTTTTCTAACGTTTTTCCTGTTACCACCTCATAGGCCGTTCTAAGCGCCGCTTCCATTACTCCGCCTGTAGCGCCAAAGATGGTCGCCGCGCCTGTTGATATCCCCAGGGGTTCATCAAACTCCTCATCCGGCAAATTGATAAAATCTATTCCCGCTTCTTTAATCATCCGAGCCGCTTCTCGTGTAGTTAAGACAGCATCTACATCTTGTATTCCTGAATCTTTCATTTCAGGACGCTTGGCTTCAAATTTCTTTGCTGTGCATGGCATAATAGAAACCACATACATATCTTCTGGTTTACGATTTATCTTATTCGTATAATAGGTTTTAGCTATAGCCCCGAACATCTGTTGTGGTGATTTGCAGGTAGATAGATATTTAAAACATCCTGGGAAGAAATGCTCAATATACTTTATCCAACCCGGTGAACACGAGGTTATTATAGGAAGTGTGCCTTTGTTTTTTATCCTTTCTACTAATTCATATGCTTCTTCCATAATAGTCAAGTCTGCGCCAAATTGAGTATCAAATATTTTATCAAAACCTAATCTTCTTAAAGCAGCAACCATTTTACCGGTAACTAAACTTCCCGGGGGCATACCAAACTCTTCGCCAATAGCTGCCCTTACTGCCGGAGCAGTTTGAACTACGACAAATTTCTTCGGGTTAGAAATCACCTCCCAAACTTCATCTACGGCTGTCTTTTCTCTTAAGGCTCCTGTGGGACAAGCAAGAATACACTGACCGCAGTTAGTACACTCTACATTGTCTTACCTGCGATAGAAACCAAACTTGTGAATTAAGAGAACTCGCTTATGA
>JAGXOG010000102.1 GCA_023660015.1 Elusimicrobia bacterium LH_S2
ATTTAACACCATAGATACGGGATAGTTCAGGGGAAAAGTCAGAGGAATCAACAGTGGCTCTTTAAGGAAGAAGATAGATATGTCGGAAGAAATAAAACATCTTTTAAAATTACAGAAACTGGATAGAGTCCTGGATAAGATTAATGCACGCTTTCAGGAAATCCCCCGCCTTATAAAAGAAGAAGAGAATCATGCTGAACAATTTGAAGAAGAAATAAAACAATTACAAGAAGAGTTTAAAGATCTTCAGATGCAAATCAAAGAAGCTGAAATTAATATAAAGTCCACCAAAGATTTTATAAGCAGCCATAAAGAGAAGCTCAATACCTTAAAGAACAACGAATCTTACAAAAAAATGCAGGACGAAATATCTCAAAAAGATGAAGAGATAAACGATGCGGAGATCGTTATACTCGAGCTTTTAGAAAGCTCTGACCAGATTACAGAAAAGATTAAAGAAGCTAAAAGCAGATTAGCGGCAAAAAAAACAGAGATAAAAGAAACCCGGGAAAAATTCCAGCAGGAAATTAAACAGCTTGAAAAAAATAAAAAAGAAGTTGAAGAACGTATCGCACCTATTACGGAAGCCATAGATAGAAAAACGGTGGATCTATACTATAAGATAAAGGAAAGAAAAACGCCGGTTATGGTAAAAGTTAAAAATTCGACAAGCGGCGGATGTCACGCTTCTATCCGGCCCCAGACAATTAACGAAATATTAAAAGAAGACAATATTATTAAATGTGAGAATTGCTCACGTTTCCTCTATATCGAAGATAAGGGAAATGCCTTATAAAATTTTTACCGACGGCGGTTGCTTGGGTAATCCCGGCCCCATAGATATTTTTTAATTCTATTGCAAGCTGATTATAGTCAATTGCTTTCTTAATATGTTTTAAACTTCCCGTTAATTGCTTAAAATAATTTTGCGGACTATCCGAGTTTATCTTCTGCATTGACATTCGGGAAATCTCTCTATTGATATCTTGCGGAGAATTACTTATAAACCGGGTAAGATCACAATTAAATTCCTCAAGATAGCTTGTTAAAAGATCCATATACCGGTTATTTATAAAACCTATACTTTCTACCAGTTCTTTTATTTCCGAACATAAACTTTCATTTCTAAGGGCCAGATGAAGTAGTTCTTTACAAATTTTCTCATCTCTACTTAAAGGAAGTTTCTCTTTTGGCATTTCTGTCCTGTCTCCTTGGCTCCTTCGGATATTTTTTTGCACCTCATTTTTAACCGCTGACTCGCTGACATCAATCTTTTCGCTTACCCTCTTAACAATATCCTGTTTTTTTATCTCTCCGTTTATTTTATTTATCATTGGAGCAAGAT
>JAGXOG010000103.1 GCA_023660015.1 Elusimicrobia bacterium LH_S2
TTTAAATTCTCTTTGAATTCATTAATAAATTGTTTTTTCTCTTCTAAAAGCATTTTTTTCTTCCTAAATTAAATATATAGACTCCGCAAATCTTTCTGAAAACAGTAATTTCCTCAAAAAAACATAATCTCTAATAACATAATATCTTATTCTCAATTTGTCAAATTTTTTACTCGCAAAATGTTATTGATATACCTGCTAAAAACATTCTAAGATGAGCTAATCTTTCAAATCCAGAGTATATGACCGGTTTAAAATACTAATATAATTCTCTTTTGAAATTTAAAGCTTTTACTGATCAATTAAGACCGCCGGCCCCATAGTTGGCGAAAGAGAGATTTTTTTGATAAACCTGCCCTTTGCGGAAACCGGGCGCGACCTTTTAACAGCTTTTAGGAATGCGTTGAAATTATCAATCAGTTTTTTGTTTTCAAATGAAATCTTACCTATGCTTGCGTGTACTACTCCGTTTCTATCCATTTTAAACTCTATCTGCCCCTTTTTGATTTTTTTTACCGCTTCGGCAACATTTTCAACCATAGTCCCGGATTTTGGAGAAGGCATAAGTCCCTGAGGACCTAATACGCGCCCAAGCTTACCGAGGTCCTTCATACAGGAGGGAGTAGAAATAAGCACATCAAAATCAAGATTGCCTTTTTCCACCAGTTCAATAACCTTATCTTTACCGGCTAAATCCGCTCCGGCTTCTTTGGCAACTTTTACGTCTTCGCCTTCAGCAACGACAGCCACCCGCACTTCCTTGCCGGTACCGTGAGGCAATAGAAGATTACCACGCACCATCTGGTCTGATTTCCGGGGATCAACCCCCAATACCACAGTAATCTCAACTGACTCATCAAAGTTAGCAGTTGCTAACTCTTTTACCTTTTTAACGGCTTCAGTAATAGATAGCACCTTATTTTCTGTCTTGCTTTTTGCTTCCTTATATCTTTTGCTTCTCATTATTTTGCCACTTCCTATTTGGATTCTTTTTCAGTTTCCACAACAGCTGCAGCTCTTTCTGCTTCCGATTTTGGGGCTTCATAAGTGTCGTATTCTTTACCAGTAGCTTCAGCTACAACTACCACTCCCATACTCTTTGCCGTTCCCTTCACAATATTCATTGCCGCTTCCAAATTATCAGTATTTAAATCCCTCATCTTTTTCTCAGCTATTTCTTCTACCTTTTTTTCAGTTATTTCCCCGATTTTTACTTTATTTGGCTCGCCGCTGGCTACCGCAATACCTACAGCTTTTTTAATCAGTGCCGAAACAGGCGCAATCTTAGTTTTAAAAGAAAAACTTTTATCCTTATAAATCGTAAT
>JAGXOG010000104.1 GCA_023660015.1 Elusimicrobia bacterium LH_S2
ATATAATGCTCTGTTTTCCGTCTATATTTTTAATCCTTATGGTGATTACTTTTCTGGAGCCGAATATAATTAATGTTATGGCTGTTATTGGCCTTACCTCTTGGCCGGGGCTGACACGGTATGTCAGGGGGGAGGCGTTATCCATTCGAAAAAGAGAATATATCACGGCCGCCGGAATGATAAATATAAGTAAAATAAGGATATTGTTTATTCATATGCTGCCCAACGTGATAGCCCCGGTATTGATAACTGCTACGTTGGGCATAGGGTCTGCAATACTTACCGAAGCGGTCTTGTCTTTTTTAGGATTAGGCGTTCAGCCGCCCAACCCTTCATGGGGCAATATACTTACTGCCGGGAAAAACTATATGGGCAGCCGGGCCTGGTGGCTGATAATCTTTCCCGCAGCTGCGATATTTTTAACAGTTCTTTCATTTAATCTTATAGGAGAGGGTTTAAGGGATTATCTTGACCCTCAGAAAAAGTATATTAAAAAAGGATAAAGATTTGGAAAAACTGCTTCAAATTAAAAATCTGTCAGCAACTTATTTTACGGAAGGCCTAAAGATTCCTGCGTTGAGGTCAGTAGATATAGATTTAAAAAAGAGGGAAACTATAGCTATAGCAGGAGAATCCGGGTGCGGAAAATCCACCCTGGCGGCGGCGATATTAAAATTAATAGCCTTTCCCGGCGGGGAAGTTGACGGCGAAGCAGTGAATTTTAAAAAAGAAAATAAAGAAATTAATCTACTGGATCTTAAAGAGCAGGAGATGAGAAAAATCAGGGGAAATTATATTTCTCTTGTCGTTCAGGATCCCTATAATTCGTTAAACCCGGTTATTAAAATAAGTAAACAGTTAGAGGAAATATACCGGGTACACCACAAATCAGATAAAAACAATTATAGTGACGAGAAAGCAAAAAGTATTCTTAAGATGGTTCACTTGCCGGATCATCGGAAAATACTCAGTTCTTATGCCCATCAACTTTCCGGCGGTATGCTTCAGAGAGTTAATATTGCCGCAGCTCTTTTAAATGGCCCGGATATATTAATAGCGGACGAACCTACCAGCAGTCTTGATGTAACTGTACAGAAAAAAATAATGGATATGTTTTACGAATTAAAGGAGAAAACTGATTTAAGCCAGATATTTATATCGCACGACCTTAACCTTATCTCCGGATTTGCGGACAAAGTCTATATTATGTATGCCGGCCGGATTGTTGAAGCAGGTAAAACACCGGATATTTTTACCCGTCCGGCCCACCCATATACAGTGGCTTTATTAGAAGCGCTTCCTCACCTTAATTCTT
>JAGXOG010000105.1 GCA_023660015.1 Elusimicrobia bacterium LH_S2
CTTAATAAACTATATATGAAAAACCCTGTCCGGTATTCTGAAGATCTGGACTTTGTAATGATTGAAAAAGGGCCAATAGGTCCGATTTATGATTCTCTCAGGGAGAAATTCGATAAATTATTTGGAAAAACAGATACAGATAAAGGTGAGTCCATGGCAACAATGACGTTTTATTACAAATGCGAGTTTCCTCCACCTGCAGAAAACAAGCTTAAACTGGAGATAAATTATTTGGAAAATTTTGTTGTGGAAGATAAAATATTCAAGAAATATACAGTTGAAAATCCATGGTTTTTAGATAGTGCTGATATTCCTACATATTCTATTAATGAATTGCTGTCTACGAAGTTAAGAGCCTTATTTCAGAGAAGTAAAGGTCGGGATCTTTTTGATTTATGGAAGAGTGTAAAAGCTGGCTTAGTAGAAGAGGAAAAAGTGGTTGAGTATTTCAAAGTATATACGGAAAAACTGGATACTCCAATTACAAAAGCACGGTTTGAGAAAAATTTATCCGGTAAATATAGAGACAATGATTTTCGGGAAGATATTAAGCCTCTGCTGGCAAAAGGTGTGAATTATGATATTGAAGAAGCTTTTGAAGTAATTCATGCTGCGTTTATTACAAAATTAAAGGGATCATCCTATTCAGGGGATGATAATATATATTAAAATGTAAAGAGTATTTATTGCCTTTTTTGTATTTTATTAATTGCAGTTATTGTTTTCAATTGTCATTCGGGTTAACAATGGTTTTGAATAGAGACTCATGAGAAAGGCCGGTAACAGCAGGTGAGAGATATTAGGCAAATCTTAAATTTAACAAAAGGAGAATATTGTAACGTAAAAGGGTGTCATAAAAAATGAGCAACATAGAAATTCATAAAACCGTTGACGGAAAAACTGAGATAGATGTTAAACTGACCAAAGAGACGGTCTGGATTACTCAGAAGCAAATGTGCGAACTGTTCCAAACCACCAAACAAAACATATTTAAAGAGGGGGAATTAAAGAGGAATTCAGTTGTCAAAGAATACTTGACAACTGCCTTTTGTATATTACTGGGTCCAGGAAGCGCATTGAAGAGAATACATTGTGCGCTCTGACTCTTATGATTGCAGAAAGCGAACAGTCTGAAAAAGAAATCATAGAATCGGTAATAACCAATTTAATAGATATGGATCAAATAGTGCCGGCTGACACTGAAAAGCAAGATTAAAAGGAGAGGAATATTTTAATTTAGATAACTTAAAATCAATAAGAAAGCATATCATATAGTTTAAATAACCTCTTAAATTTATCTACAGTCTATAAG
>JAGXOG010000106.1 GCA_023660015.1 Elusimicrobia bacterium LH_S2
TACCTACACCGGCCGATAGAGTGACCTTCCCCAAAAGTCGCTGATTATCATAAGCCAGGTTGTAGCCGCCTTTAAAACTAAAGATTACCCGAAAATGAGAATTTTCCTCAGGAGTATCTTTATAATATCTAAGAAAACCGGTCATCCCGAAATGCAAAACCATCACTGGCCCTGAACCGGTCAGGGCAAAAAGGTATTTGCCGTGTCTTTTTGTACTCTCGAAACTCTTGCCGGTGAGACCGGAGTTAAGCTCCTCTGCGGAGACATTCTCCAGCACCCTGTTATCTTCTACTTTGACTGCAATTATTTTCCGGTGAAGTGCCGTAGAATTAAAATACCTCTTAAAGATTTCTACATCAGGAAGTTCCGGCATATTAGAACTTGTATTAAGCCACTGTTATATCATCGGAAAGATAGACATCCTGGATGGCGTTAAATATCTTAACCCCTTCTTCCATCGATTTCTGAAAAGTCTTTCTTCCGGAAATAACCCCCATTCCCCCGGCCCGTTTATTTATTACTGCTGTCCTTACTACCTGCCGGAGGTCGTTATCCGCCGAGGCCCCACCGGAATTTATAAGCCCCGCTCTGCCCATATAACAGTTAACTACCTGATATCTGGTCATATCTATGGGGTGCTCGGAAGTAAGTTCGGTATAAACCCTTTCATCGGTTTTCCCGAAATCAATGGCTTTATAACCCCCGTTATTTTTAGGCTGCTTCTGTTTTATTATATCTGCTTCTATGGTTGCCGCCAGGTGGTTGGCCTGGCCGGTAAGATCGGCAGAGGCGTGATAGTTAACTCCGTCTTTTTCAAATCCGGAATTTCTCAAGTAAGCCCAGAGAACGGTCACCATTCCCAGACTATGGGCATATTTGAATACCTCACTTATCTCCTGAATCTGCCGGTTTGACTCTTTTGAACCGTAATAAACGGTAGCTCCTACGGCCACTGCCCCCATATTGAAAGCCTGTTCGACATCGGCAAACAGTGTCTGGTCGTAGGTATTGGGATAACTTAATAATTCATTGTGGTTTAATTTAACTATAAAAGGTATCTTGTAAGCGTATTTCCGGGAAACAGAACCTAATGCTCCTAATGTGGAAACCACGGCATTGCATCCCCCCTCAATTGCCAGTTTGACTATATTTGCAGGGTCAAAATATGCGGGGTTAGCGGCAAAAGACGCTCCCGCCGAATGCTCTATCCCCTGGTCAACCGGAAGTATGGACAGATACCCGGTTTTTCCCAGCCGTCCGTTATTAAAGAGTGTCTGCAGATTTCGCATTACCGTCGGAGAGCGGTCGGAA
>JAGXOG010000107.1 GCA_023660015.1 Elusimicrobia bacterium LH_S2
ATCATAATCAGCGTCCATATTTTGTTCCATACATTTAAGAAGAAACTCTTCTTTAGCTTTCACTAACGCAACCTTAGCCTGAATTATACTATTTATATATTCTTGACCTGAAAAGAATTCACACAGGACGCTTTCCAGGCTCATATAATCTTCTTTTGCTTTTAAGTCTTTTCGCAAAAACTTAGCATATGAAGCCTGCTGTATCTTAGTCAGATCAAATTCCGCCCTGGAACTGTCACCGGCTCCGCCGGACTTAAGACTTGACATCTCTTTAACTTTTTGTGGCATATTTTTAAATAACATTATTTTAAGTCGATGGTTGCCCCCTGTTCTTCTAATTGCTCTTTTATCTTTTCAGCGCTTTCTTCATCAAGTCCTTCTTTAACCGGTGCTGGTGCATCATCAACAAGAGTTTTAGCATCTTTTAAGCCCAGTCCGGTAATTTCGCGAACTGCCTTAATAACCTGTATCTTTTTCTGGCCCGCTACCTGAAGTATAACATCAAACTCTGATTTCTCTTCCTCGCCTACCCCGCCGCCGGCGGCTGCGCCGCCTGCCACCTGCGCTATAGGTGCCTGAGCGGAAACGTTAAATTTTTCTTCTAATGCGGAAACAAGATCTGACAGTTCCATTACAGTTAACTTTTCTATTTCCTCAAGGATTGTATCTACACTACTTTTCTTCTTTGCCATCGTCTCCCTCCTGTTTCTTCTTACTTTTGTCTTTATTTTTTTCCTCACTTTTTTCTGGCTTTTCTTTTTCTTTACTGTTTTTGCCGACTTTAGATTCTTCTTCCGGTTCCGGTTTTTTTGCTTTAGTTTCTTCCTTTTTACCGGAATATTCTTTTTTATCTGCTATTTCTTCTTCTTTTTTCTCCGATGCTTCCTGCTTTTTCTCTTCTGCCGGCCCTTCTTCTTCAATCTTGTCTTTAAGGGCACCTAATGCATAGGCTAAATTTTTAATAATCCCGCTTAATGCCGAATAAAGGCCTTGTAGCGGAGCATTAATTACATTAACGGTTTTTCCCAGCATAACTTCTTTTGAAGGAAGGTCGCCGAGACGTAAAAGCTGCTCGCGGGTTACTGTATTATCATTTATCATACCCGCTTTAAATTTCATAAATTCATTTTTATCTGAAAACTCTTTAAATATTTTAATCGCGGCTGTCGGGTCTTTGCCTGCCAGCAAAACTGCGGTCGGACCCTTAAGATAACTGTCAAACTTTTCGTACCGTTCATCTTTAATATCATTAAGCGCCCTTTTAACAAGACGGTTTTTAACTACTTTCATAGAAC
>JAGXOG010000108.1 GCA_023660015.1 Elusimicrobia bacterium LH_S2
TGTTACCTTGTTTAGATATTGGAAGTCCTTTAGCTTCATATTGTCCGGACTGGCGGATTTTAGACGATGCACCGGCAAGATCGAGTATCTGGCGATAATTCTGGTAATAGTTTGGGCTTCCGATTTCAGCGATGAATTCAGAGGCATAGACAAGAGAAATACCTCGTATGGAGAGTAGATAAACGCCGGGAGTTTGAATAAAGAGTTTAGCAATATGCTGCTCTAATTCTTCAATAAAAGAAGCAAGTTCTTTGAGTAAAAGGATATATTTTTTAAGGACCAGGATATCTACTTCAAGTTCTTGGTAATCTCTGGAGAGGGAATTTTTAGCCAGGGCAACGAGTTTTTTAGCAGTAGAAGAACCGAGTTTGGTATTATTTTTGATAAGGAACCGAGTTAGACGTTTTTCACCCATAGAGATAATATTCTGAGGAGCAGGGTATTTCTCAAGAATAAGGAGAGAAGCTTTGCCCCAGAAATCAGAGAATACTGGATTATCTTTATCCTGGAGGCCAGGAAAGACGCGGTCTACAATAGAACGGATAATAACTTTGGCTTGAGATCTCTGTTGTACGAATTTTCGTCTTGTGCGAGTTGCTCTGTGTAATTTGTAATTAATGTCGCGTTTTAATTTAGTTATGGAACCCCTGTTGTGTATAAGAGTAGTAGCAATATTGCCAAGATCAATTTTATCTGTTTTTCTTGAGCGGCAGTTACGTTCAAGCCAGACTTCAAAAGGATTGATAAGTATAACTTCGTGGCCTTTATTTTCGAGAGTGAGCATAAGATTTTCATGATAGTGACCTGTAGATTCAAGTCCGATGATAACCTTTTTGGATTGAGTTATATCCAAGGCTTGAGATAGTTTAGATAGGAATAGATTGACGCCCTGATGATTATTTGGGAAGGAGAAATGGGGCAGGACAATGTCGCCGTAATAGTTGACAAAAGAAGCATCATGATGATATTTGGCAATTTCAATAGGTGCAAAAAGAAGTTCATCAATGGAATAATCTTTAAGCATTTGACGGAATTTAAGACCTTTAATTTTTTTTATATTCTTTAATTTAGATTGTGACATAGTTCAAAACCTCCATTTTGGTTAAATAAATTGACATTAATAATTGTAAATATAAGAAAAAAGCAAACACGGGGTTTGCTTTATATGTAATGCTATGGAAAACAGTATAATTGGTAAAAAAACATACTGTTAGAGTATAACAAAAATATAAAAAAAGGAGGAAACGTATATAATTTAAAGTAGTCATAATTAGACTCTTTTTTATATACCAG
>JAGXOG010000109.1 GCA_023660015.1 Elusimicrobia bacterium LH_S2
ATATTTGCCTATCCCCCTCTTTGTATGGGCCAAATCGGTAGCTACGGTTATTTTTTTCTCTCCGGATTTCAACTTTTTATATATATTAAACCCCAAACAGTGCGAATCATGGGGGACGTTAAAGGCCTCCGCCTTAAATCCGGCTATGGGGATTTTCTTCTTCCCGATAATATTAAGTCTACCCAAACTGTCGGCTTCCCTGACACTTTTATAGCCTGCAATAAGTACGGGCATTAATTCCCGGCTGCAGTAAATAACGGCTCCTTTTCTTACCATATCCCGCAGAGCTGCGTCTTTTATGTGGTCTCTGTGGCCGTGAGTTATCAATACGGCGGCGGGGCTTTTTTTATGAAGATTTAACTTGCAGATGGATTCGTTTATATATTTCCTGCTGAACCCGCAGTCAATGAGTAACAGCGAGCTGCTGTCCCATATAAATGTACAGTTTCCGCTGGAGGTGCTCCCTATTACATTTAATTTAAGATACATCTTTTCCGCGCTCCCGGCCTGCCTTAAGCTGGCCGCATGCCGCATCTATATCAAGTCCCCTTTCCTGTCTTACCATGACCGTAACACCGGCATTCTCCAAGATATCTTTAAACTTCTCTACTACAGCCGACTCCGGCCGGCACTGCGGCGCGTCATGCACAGGATTATATACAATAATATTGACTTTGGAATCAACTCCTTTGACATACATTGAAAGCGTGCGGGCATCTTCGGGCGAATCATTTAATCCTCCCATTAAAAGATATTCAAAAGTTACGGTAATATCTTCTTTGCGCTGGTATTCTTTCAGGGCAAATATAAGGTCCCTGAGGTTATACTTACGGTTTATGGGCATAAACGAAGACCTTTTTTCATCATCGCCGGAGTGCAGCGATACGGATAGGTTGATGCCTAACCCCTCATCAGCAAGTTTTTTTATTTCCGGCACAAGGCCGGTAGTAGATACTGTTATCTTTCTTTTCCCTACGGCCAACCCGTTTTTATCCATAATAACCCGGACTGCTTTAACAAAGTTGTCATAGTTGTCCAGCGGTTCGCCTATGCCCATAAAGACAATATTGGATATCCTGCGCAGGTCAGCTTCTTTTTCGACGGAAAGCAGTTGCATAACTATCTCTCCGGCGGTCAAATCACGCACAAAACCGCCTTTCCCGCTCATACAGAAACTGCAGCTGTATTTGCAGCCTATCTGGGAGGAAAGACAGGCCGTAGCCCGTTTTTCGGAGGGGATAACCACGGTCTCTAT
>JAGXOG010000010.1 GCA_023660015.1 Elusimicrobia bacterium LH_S2
CCTGGACACTGGCCAATCCGCCTCAGGCATTTACATTTGACAACGTTACAAAAAGCACGGCAGGTATATCCTGGGATCCAAACAGTAACCCGAATTATACAAGGTATGGCCTGGCAAAATCCACAGACATTTCTTTTAGCGTGGCGGTAGATACGTTTGTCACCCTTTCCGATAATTTTATCGCTAATACAACTGTTGCCTATAACTTAGAGCAAGGCACAACTTATTATTTCAGGATATGGGCGTATAACGGCGAAGATGAAATGACCGATTACATAGAAAAATCCACCCGCACCCAAAAGGTGGATATAAGAATAAACGAAGTTAACTTCAGCGGCAGCCCCGACTGGGCGGAGATATACTGTGTTGATGACGGAAATAAAGGCAATGGTGTAGATATTTCTTCCTATGTATTAACGGATGAAGACGGTACTGATCCGCAGTTAAGCACTAATACGGCTGTGATAATAGAAACCAGAGAGTATGCCGTTATATATAATTCTGTATATAGCACAAAGACCGAAACCGCCTCTTCAGATGATAAAAACAATAACGGAATATTTGATATTTATATTGACTGGGGAGGATTTTCATCTACCGACGACCAGTCGGTATTGAGAGATGAAAATAACAGTATAATTGACGCAGTTTGTTGGGCAAACAATGATGCCACGTGGATAGAAGATGTGGATGTTGACATAGTTACTAAAGCCGGAGAATGGAGCATTGCTTACGGCATAACTACAAGCACTGAACAGATAGATTGTGTGGATTCATCAACAAGTACAGTTATACGAAGAGATGAAGTATCGACAGATACTAATGATAAATCCGACTGGATGGTAGAGGCTGATCCCACACCGGGTTATATTAATGCCCACCCGGCCGTTATATCCATGGATAAAAAAATTTATCCGGGGACAGCGGTGAGGGCTGTAGTAACTTTTGAAGATTCGGATTTAAATACAGACGCGGGCAATACCGATACAGTGGTAGTAAAAGTAACCTCTACGGTTGATTTAACGGGAATAAATTTTGATTTGGAGGAAACAGATATAAATTCAGGAATTTTTACTTCTGAGGCTGCCGGTTTGAACCTCGGGTTTACCCGGGGGGAAAGCATTGACTGTGATAAAATTCAAGTAGACGACGGCTGTGAGTTTACCGTTTCTTATACGGACCCGCTCTATGGAGAGCGAATGTCAACGGCTGTCTGGGTAACTGCCTCAATATCGTTTAGCGAGGTATATGTAAATGCGCCCGCTGACGATAGGTGGGTCGAACTGAAAATAAATAAGGATGCTGATCTCAACGGATTCGTAGTAAATGATTTAGATCACAGCACCAAGACAGCGACCTATCTTTGGGATTCAACCCTCAGCGTTTCCAGCGGCAGTTTTGTGGTTTTACATTTTTCAGACCACACTTCTTCGACTACTGCAAACGGTTATCTTGAAATATGGCAGGATTATTCGGATGAAATTGCTGCGACGGATGATCAGCTAGTAATTGATACAGATAAAGATTATAAAAACGGTGGGTACCTGGACGCTGTTGTATGGACCGACGGAAGCGGCAGTCTTTCTGACGATGCCAAAAAAGATGTCGACGGCACGGGAAGGGATTACGATTCTTTGGTTGAACTCGGCGAATGGGAAGTGAACGGCACTGAATATGAGCAGAGCGATGGAGTGCTTCTAGGCGGTGAGAAGACATCAATAGCCCGTAATCTTTCAACTGCCTATGATAATAATAATAAAGATGACTGGAACATAAGAACAGCTCCGTCCCCGGGGGAGGAAAACGGCTCCGACGGCTATGCCTATCTTGACCGGACAGACTATTACGGCACTTCCGATACCGCTGCGGTCAAGGTAGCGGACATAAATTTAAACCTGGATTCGGGAGCCATCGAGCAGTCAACCGTCCAGGTCCATTCTTCAAGCGACACCACCGATATCAATATTACACTTACTGAAACGGACTTGAATACAGGTATATTTATTTCTACCTATTCGGCTTCTCCGGATGATTATATAAGATTTAAAGAGACATGGACCGGCGGTTCGGAAGACGGAACAAATACATTAATAGTCAGAAATGGCTCGACCGTAACAGTTACCTATAATGACATCCCGGACAGTTCAAACTCCACGGCTATCAGAAAAGATACTGCTACCTATCACCTTACTGGAGTGGGAGCGGTATATTTCGATAATTCATCTTACAGGGGCCTGGGAGACAGGGCACGAATATGGGTGATAGATGATGATTTAAATACAAATAACGGGGTACAGGAATCTACCGATGTCGTGGTAAATTCGGCTTCGGACGGGTCCGGAATAGATCTTATCCTCTATGAAGACGGACAGGACAATAATATTTTTTATTCTTCTGGTACCGGCAGTGGCTTTGACCTTTCTTTTTCAACCACAGCTTCGGATGGCTCTTCGGGAACAATAAAGGTTGCCGACGGGGACTGGATTAAGGTCAGGTATAATGATTATGACGACCACGGCACGGGAAGCACCTATACCATAGATACGGCATCCTGGCAGATTACAGATACCGGCAGAGTTTGGTTTAACGAATCTCTCCATTCTTCTACGGATACCTATGCGGAAGGTCCGGAAAAAATTAACATTACTTTAAAAGATAAGGACCTTATAGGGTCTGCGACGGCAAGCGTATTAGTTTATGCCGTAGGCGGTGACACCATCGGTTTTACTCTGGAATTATCAACAGTGTCAGTAAACGGTTCTTCTTTCACACTTACAGCCGCGGGAAGTTATTTAATGTTTTCTTCAACTATTACCGCAAGTGATGCATCTGCCGGTCTGCTTAAGGTTATTGAAGGGGATACGGTGACTGTTCGTTATACTGATGCGGAAGACATATACGGTGACGAAATATATGCTTACGATTACACAATATGGTATTCGTCGCGGCCGCCGGCGACAGTTACCAGCCTTAACTCAGTTCCCGGTGCCAGAGACGGTGAAATAGATTTAAGCTGGACTGCGCCCGGAGATGACGGAACAATAGGGGATATTGCCGGCGGAGCTTTCTGGATAAAGTATGCTACAAATGCTATAGCCGATTGGGAAAGTCCCCCCAAGCCGTCTATTTCCATTATCTGGACGGTAGCTGTAATAGAGGCCGGGTCGTTTAATATTAAGACCATATCTAATTTAGTGCCGGGGGACACATATTATTTTAAAATTAAAACGAGAGACGAAGAATTCTGGTCCGGGGCATCCAACTCTACTTCAACTTATGCAGAGGATTTAGTTCCTATATCGCCGCTTGGCCCGGCGGCCGCGGCGGGAGATGAAGAAGTAACCCTTTCCTGGAGCGCTCCGAATATACCTGACATAGATCACTATAAAATTTATCAGGATTCTGTAACTCCCGCCGGACCTGACGACGATTATATAGATATTATTTCTACTTCCGCTACAAATTATACAGTTACCGGTCTTATTAATTTTAATACCTATTATTTTCGGTTAACTACGGTTGACTGGAATCTGAATGAGAGTACCTGGTCGACGGTAGTATCGACTGTGCCATATCCGGATTTATCCGACAGAATAGAATTAATTCAGGAAAAGAAAGGTGATTATATCCAGGGGACACCCGGCAGCGTAAAACCGGGTTCTGAAATTAAAGTAACTAATTATGCCAAAAATCAGATT
This sequence comes from Elusimicrobia bacterium LH_S2, assembly GCA_023660015.1. Classification (GTDB taxonomy): domain Bacteria; phylum CG03; class SLGR01; order SLGR01; family JAGXOG01; genus JAGXOG01. The sequence goes on from JAGXOG010000010.1 coordinate 3,699, forward strand.
GAATTTAGTACTAATGCATTAGAGGACGGAAGTTTTAGAATAGATATAAATGAGGATTTCAATTATGACGACGACTCTCTTGACAGCAGCGGTAATACGCCTCTATATGTCAAAGAGGTGGAGCTTTCTTATGATGTTAAGTGTATTATGGATGAAGATAAAATAAATTTTGAATATTCACCGTGGGGAGACGGAAAGGATTACTTGGTGGGGAGTAAGGGTGCCGTTGAACCGGACTCAACAATTAAAATCTATCCCGATATCGCATCTTCAGAAGCAGATACAGATAATATGAAAGTTTCAGCAGCGGCTTATTTAAACAGCATCACAGAAACGACGGTGGGTGCAGCAGGAAGTTTCAGGGTGGCCGTCGGTGACAAATATAAAAAATATTCTGTTATTACCGCGACCGTTACGGATACTAATTACAATCATGAGATAATTAAAGCTTCGGCCCGGCCGGCTGAATTTAAACTTCTGCCCGCCGCACCTAACCCGTTTGTAGTAAGCGAGGAAGAATATACGGTTATAAACTATGATATAGCGCAAGCCGGAAATGTTTCTATAAAGTTATATAATATTGCCGGAGAATTAGTTAAAACCTTAGTGGATAGGGAGTATAAGGTGGTCAGGTCATATCATAAACGGTGGTTCGGAGATAACGGCGGCCCGGGTGAGGATACCGGACAAAAGGTGGGAAGCGGAGTATATATTTATGTTATTTCAGTTCGGGGATTTAATGATTCCGGAAAGGTTATACTGGTAAGATGATAATCTTTAAGAAAAAAATATTCCGGATTTTATTTTGCTTAATTACAGTAGCAATTATAGAACCGCTTAATTTACATTCGGCTGATATATATAGTAATGCCGGGACAACCGGTGCTGACTTTTTAAAGATTGTTCCCACTCCCCGAGCGGCGGCAATGGCCGGTGCTTTTACCTCCGTGGATAATGATTTGTCGGGACTTTATTATAACCCCGCCGGCCTGGCTGCAATAAATAATTTCAGAGGCACTTTTGCCCATAATATATGGTTTGAAGATATAGCTTATGATTTTGTGGGAGGGGCTTATTATACCCCGTATGGAGTCTTTGGTTTGCAGACACGGTATCTATATTTAACCGAAAGTATTCCGGGAACAGAACTGGATAAAGAGAGCATGAAACCAAAACTTACCGGAAAAGACCTCTCTGCTTCCGATTTACTGGCCGGATTAAGTTACTCACGGAATTTTAAAGAGGGATTAATATCTGCCGGATTAAATTTAAATCTTATATCCCGTAAACTGGCTTCTTACGGGGCTAATGCTTTTTCGGCTGATGTAGGGTTTAGATGGGCTCCGCCCTATATGAACAATATGTGGACGGCGGGATTATCAGTGCTTAACCTGGGAACGCCAATAAATTTCAGAAATAAAAATGAGGCTCTTCCTCTTACAGTTAGAACCGGAGTTTCCGGGAATTACAGTATAAATAATTTTAACGGGTTGATTTTCTCACTGGATACGGCTAAATCCTTAGACAGCCGGGTAAGGTTAAGTTTAGGACTGGAATATAATTTTAAAGATATGCTTTTTGGCCGGGCCGGGTATAAAATTATAGGAGACGGGTTGGACACTTTAAGCGCCGGTGCCGGATTTCAGATGAAAAGAATCAGGATTGATTATTCTTGGGTGCCTTATGGAGATTATTTTTCAAATACTCACCGCATAGCGGTCACATTCCCGATCGGTGATAAAAAGAAGGGAGCTCTTTACGGAACAATTAAGCCCCGTAAGGTTCCTTATTCCCCTGATGTGGGAGAAGAAATTTTTGATACGGAATTTGAAACCGGGGAAGGGACCAGACTTGTATCATGGGAAGTATGGATAGAGGATAAAAATTCTAATCTTATACAATCATGGGATGGAGACAAAGATGATTTCCCTGATAGGGTAGTATGGGACGGGAAGAACTATTCGGATAATACCGTGAAAACCGGTCAGTACTATTATTTTATGCGTCTGGTCGGCAACGGTGATGAAATATTTTTTACCCCGGGCAAAAAACTATTTGTAGACAGAGAGCCGCCGGTTATAGAAATTACCAATGAAGAAGGCCCCTTTAATCCCCGGGATAACGATTTTAAATTTAATGTAAGCGGTGGGGACGAACATTCTGATATTACCTGGTGGAAACTTAATATAGCTTTTAAAGCCAGAGATAAACTTGCAAAAGTAATAGAGAGCGAAGGGAAATTGCCATCAACAATAAAATGGGAAGGCCGGGATGATTATTACGGAACTATCGTTCCGGACGGGGAGTATACATATCGTCTTTACGCAAGGGATGAAGCCGGCAATGAAGGGCATACCGACCTTGGCGAATTTACGGTAAAAGTTCCTCCGAAAGTTAAGGTTGAAAAAATAAAAGTTGAATCAACAGAGAAGGGATTAAAAATTAATTTGGCATCAAAAGTTTTATTTGGTTCCGGCGAAAGCAAACTTAAATCTGCAAGCAGAGAAGTTATGGACAATGTTGCTAAAGTATTAAAGGCCTATCCGGAAAACAACGTTTTAATTGAGGGTCATACGGACAGCGTAGGCAGCGCCTCTTATAACAAAAATCTATCTCAGTTAAGAGCGCAGTCAGTTGCAGACAGACTTACAGAGGACTATGGGATAAACCCGTCCAGGTTTAATATAGTAGGCTACGGAGAGTCCAAACCGGTAGCAACCAACAAAACAGAAATGGGCAAAGCAAAAAACAGAAGAGTGGAGATAACGATTTTAAAAGCCCGATAGTTTGACATAAATATTTGAAAAATGATATTATATATTAATAAATTTGAAGTATAGAGCAAAGACAAAAGACGAAACAAAATACGGCTCCATAGTCATAGCCAAATAAACAACGGAGGCAAAAAATGAAGAAATTAATAACGGTAAGTTTATTTATAATATTATTAGTTGGTATGAATACTGCGGGATTGTTTGCTGCATCAAAAGGAGAGGTAGTAATAAACGAAGTTGGCTGGGCTGGTACGTTGGCATCATCTTCAGATGAGTGGATAGAGCTTTATAATAGCAGTTCTTCGGCAATAGATTTAACAGGATGGGAAATTACTGGCAGCGGATTGGATGTTGACGGGCTTTCGGGTTCCATATCCGCAAATGAATATTACTTAATTGAAAATGATGAAGATGTAGTTAGTGATGTTGACGGGGATAATTTAGATTCTTCTATATCCTTAAGTAATTCCGGAGAAACTTTAATTTTAAGAGATGATTCTGATAATGAAATAGACCAGGTGGACTGTTCAGCGGGCTGGTTTAACACAAGAACATCAACGGATACTCCATCCATGGAAAGAATTACACCTACAAGATTGGGGAATGACCCGGATAACTGGGCGGATGTAAGTTCAGATACGAATACATGGAACGGTCATGATGCTGACGACAGGATATTAGCCGGGTCGCCGAAACAGCAAAATACTATCTATGCTGATGATATAACAAATCCGGCAGCTATTACGGACTTAACCGCCTTAACCGGGGCAGTTGAAGGTGAGATAAATTTAAAATGGACAGCGCCGGGAACTGATGGCACAAAAGGTTACTGCGGCTATTTATCTACATATACCGTAAAGTATGCGACATTTCCTGTTGATGATTTGGGGGGTGATACTACGGCCTGGTGGACTGATACAAATACCAGCTTATATACTCAAAGTTGGGATGTTTCTCCCCAGGGTACTTTGGAGGAATTTACTGTAGAGGGACTTACCCCGGGAGATACATATTACTTTGCTGTAAAAACAACAGACGGAGCGGGTAATACTTCGGTAATTGACCAGCGCACAAAAGATTCAAACCAGGATAAAGCCTATTCATCTACAAATGTCGATAATATTGCTCCCGGTTCTGTAACTGATTTAGCAGCTCAGCAAGGGACAAACCCAAAAGAAGTAGAGTTAACCTGGATTGCTCCGGGGGACGATGGTTATACGGAAGACAATGTTGCATTATCAACTTATACCGTTAAATATGCCACTTTTTCTATAACGGATTTATCTAACGATACAACGGATTGGTGGCAGAAGGCAACTATATACAGCCAGGACTGGTCGGTTTCAGCCCAGGGAACTGCTGAAGTACATATTGCTACGATGCCGTTTGCGGGAACAACATATTATTTTGCCGTAAAAACTACAGACGAAGGGGGGAACACATCTACAATAGATGATAACGCAGACAATGGTGCAGCACAAGCTACAGCTCAGTCAGTGGATTATTCAAGAACAGTGGTAATAAATGAAATTGCCTGGATGGGGACTGATGCGTCTTATGCCGACGAGTGGATAGAATTATATAATAATACGGGTGGTGTTATTGATTTTACTTTAAATTCAGGTTGGACAATAGAAACTGAGGATGGTCTCGATGTAAGTCTTACGGAAAGCATTTCCTCAGAAGGCTATTACATTATTGAAGATAGCACTGAAACAATATTTGACTTAACAGAAGATCAGCAAGAGGGGATAAGTTTAAATAACGATGATGAAAAACTTGTATTAAAAGATGGAAATGGAGTTATTATAGATCAGGTTGACTGTACAGAAGAGAGAATTGTAAGCGGGGATTGGTATGCGGGAAATAATGATACCAAAACTTCAATGGAAAGAATTAAAACAACTGTTACCGGGGACTCTGCCTCAAACTGGGCAACGGCGACTTCAACTAATGGACATGTAGATGACGGAGGCAATATAATAAACGGTACTCCGGCAGCGCGGAATTCCGTATGGAAATCTAATCCGGACACGGCCCGGCCCGGTCCGGTAACCGACCTGGTAGCAAGTTCCACGCCCACGGCGGAAGGACTGATGCTTAACTGGACGGCTCCCAGCGATGATTATGATGCTACCGTCGATAATTCTGGTGGGTATTACTATGTAAAATACGCTACCTGGTCAATGGCTGACCTGGGAAATGATACAACAGCATGGTGGAATAGTATATTAAACTCCGATAGAGACCGCTATAAAGGAACGTGGAGTACAGATAATCCCAAAAATGTAGGAAATACAGAGTTAAGATTATTGGATAATCTTTATCCTTATACTGCATATTATGTTGCAGTTAGAGTATATGATGAAGAAGATAATGAATCTTATCTAGTAGGCGGGTCAACTTCTATGGGATATGTAAAGACAAATTTTACCCCTGCTGCCCCAGAATGGATTGTTACAGAGCCGGTTGTTAGAAGTTCAGGGGAAATAGAATTGGACTGGAAGGATAATTCAGAGTTAGACTTAGCGGGATATATAATCTACAGAGCATCAGGAACAGACCAGAGTAAGGCAAATAATACTGCTAACAGGAGAAAGATAGATACAATTGGAGACAATTCTTCCTACAATGATTCATCAGTAGAAAATGAAAAGTACTATTCGTACTGGTTAAAGGCATATGATAATTTTAATAGTACTTCAAATTTTTCGGGAATGCAAGAATCTCCTTCATCTGATATAGATGCTCCTGAAATTAAAGAAGTTTATCCGGGAATATTTAAAGCCCAAAGCAGCAGGGTGATGGCTTTTGATAAATTAATTGTGAGGGTGAGAGTTCCTGATGAGGATGTGGCAAGTGTTAAGTTGGAATGGAGGACAAATCCTGCCGGGAGTTCGGGCAGCATTAATTTTGAAGAAGAAAGTAAGAACATTGATGGTGTTGAATATACCCATAAGTGTGTTATAAAAATTTCTGATATTTCTTCTACAAATGGGTTTGATGCAAAAATTATAGCCCAAGACCAAATGGAAAACCAGCGGAAGTATCCCGGGGATTACGAAGCCTATGAATGGCTCAAAATAAGACCACCTGAAGAAAATGAGCCAGAGCAGAAATTTATAACTCCGTCAAATCCGGAAGTGGTTTTTGGCAAAGATGTAAATAAAGTAATGATTACAGATGTGAGGGGAAATGAAGTTTTCAGTAAATCCAAAGGAAGCGATAATTTCATTATCTGGAATCCTGATGAGAACGGAAGTGTTAAGTTAGAATCGGGATTATACATATATCAGATTGATACTGACGAGGGAATGAAATACGGTTCTATTGTAATAGCTAAATAAGATAATGAGAAAATTTAAAAATATAAACGGAGGCAATATGCATAAAAAAATATTAACAATGCTTATCGCGGGTGTCTTAGCCGGGGCTGCGGCAAGTAACGCCGCTTTTATGGATCTCGGCTGGGGAACAAGAGGGGCAGGCAAGGCCGGAGCGTATGTGGCTACAGTTGACGACGCTTCTTCAATTATGTGGAACCCCGCCGCTCTTTCTCAGATTTATATGAGGGAGGGGATGTTCTCATACCATAAACCTTATGCGGGCCTTGACGGGCTGGACCTGTCTATGGGATATTTCTCGTTTGTATATCCTTATCCGGGTATAGCTAATTTCGGCGCAGCGGGTACAACCTATAACGGGGACGGGGTATATAAGGAGAGCACTTACCGTTTTACTGCGGCCAGAGAACTGTCGGATTTAATAAATATGGGAAATATGCAGCTGGCCGCCGGGCTTAGTTTTAAATATTTATCCCATTCTTATGAATGGGACGAGGAAATAAAAGGTTTGGACGACCCCGTAGTAAACGCCGCCAGTGATTCGGCATCGGCCCTGACCATGGATTTCGGCGTTCTCTTTCAGCCAATCTACAAAGCGCCGATAGGGTTAACGGTTAAAAATATTCTTCCGGCCGATGTGGGGCTTTATTATGAAGATATAGTTCCCCTGGAAGCAAATTTCGGTGCCGCTTACCGGGCTGGGACTATAGGAAAATTTGAGGAGATTACACCGGAAATTAAAGTAGGGTTTAGAAATATTGAAGATAACCGCAGCCCTATAAATTATGGCATCGGTGTAGAGAGCTGGTTTGCTATGCATACTTTCGGTGTAAGGATGGGCTATAATAATAACGAGATAGCAACCGGCCTGAGTTTTGAAAAATATTTCGGGAATGTCGGCCTTCGCATAGATTATGCCGCGCTTCTTTCAACATCTATAGGAGATAATTTGGGCAGCCACAGAGTTTCTACGTCTGTTAAATTTTAATATCTACTCTATTAAAACTTGATTGCACCGACGACAAAAAAAGATAGATGTTGAAGTAAAAATATAATTTATTTTTTAAAAAAGAAAACGGATAAATTCAAAACTTAAAGAAAATAACATAAGGCGGATAAAATTATTAAATGTAAATGCCGTTGATTACATAATAATAGGGGCAAGCTTTTTCTCTTAGGGCAAAAGACAGGAAAGATTTAAAGGATTGAACCTGTCTGCATCAAAAGAGAAAAGTTGCTTTTTTATAAGTTTATCTTTTAAAATTCAGTTTAATTTAGTATAATATAATGTCTGGAATATAAGGTAATTAAGAAAAAACAGGTTAAAATTATGAAAAGATTATTAACATTACTGTTTATATTATGTTCTTTTGCCGGTGGGCTTACGGCCGGGGAGATATCGGTTACCGATATTAAAATAATCGGCAAGACCGCTTCGGTTCAAATAAATAACGTCATCCGTATAAAAGAGATTGAAATTGACGGGAAAAAAGTAATTTTTCCCTATTACAAGTCAAAGTCGGGCAAAATTTATCCGCAGTTGAAGTTTTTAACCGACGAATCAAGAAAAGTAGTTAAAGACGCGGTCTTAAATAATAAAGAAACACCCAAAGCCATACGTAAAATTAACTATAAAATAACAAAGATGGACCCCAGCGGAAAGAAAGGTACGGTAAAAGCTTTTACCGCGGTGACTTTCAACGGTGTTCTTGAAATAAAGTGCAAAGTTATGGAATCTTCCCATAAAGAAGGGAGTTATTGGATTGCTTGGCCTGCCCGGCCACCTAAAAAAGGCGAGAAAGGGTGGAAGGACCAGGTGGTGATATCTAACCACAAAGTTAAAAAAATTGTAGAAGAAGCCCTCATTAAAAAATATGAATCCGGAGATAATTCCGGTTCAAGTTCAAGTAAATATACCGATGTTGACATTACGCTGGTCAATGAAACAATATCCGAGCCGCTGACGGTCACGGCGGTAAGTTTTAAAGAACGCAAAGGCGAAAACGGTCTTATAGGCCTGGCTTCAGTTGATTTAAACTATTCTTTCAGGATTAATGATATAAAAGTTTATTCTAAACTGGGACAATCGTTAATGGAGATGCCTAAATATGTCTCTTCAAGCGGCAACGAATATGACCAGATACGGATTTTTGATAGTAAGCTCCGCAAGAAGATAAAAGAGGCCATAGAGAGCCGCACGCCGTCCCGGGTTAAATCCAGCCGGTTGGGGTATAAAATAACTAATTTCGAGAAAAACCAGTGGGGCGGGGCTATAAAATATAACGGAGCACTAACCTTAAATGACGCAGTGGAGATACAGTTTAAAATAATCGACGGAGAATCCTATCACGCTTTTGTTGCCTGGCCTTCACTTAAGGAAAAAGGTGAATATGTGGATAAGATTTTCCCCTGTAATAAAGAAGTTAAAAAGGTTCTCGAGGATACGCTTAAAAAAAGATACTACGAGGAAGACTGACGGAAAAGTTTAGCAGCAAGTTAGAGAGCAATACTTATTTTATATACAAAAATAAAAATAACGGTAAAATCCGCTATAGGAATACTCCTGGTCGCAGCATTAAATTTAAACGCTGCGGATGCAACTGATTATATAAAAGTTTTCTTTAACCAACCGGAAAAGTCAACATCCACATCCGAAATAACCAATCCCGATAAGGGTATCGATGGTGCCTTGATAGATTTTGTCGGCACTGCCCAAGCCGGGGATAAAGTCTATCTTGCTTTTCAAAGCAGCTCCACTCAAAAAATTACCGATGCATTTAAAGACACCCTGGATACGGTTGGGCAAGACAGCATTTATCATATTATGGAGCAAGAATATGGAACGGGGTATAGCTTTCTTAATAATTCTATTGACGACGGCACGGATGGTTATCCTTTAATGCATAATAAGTTTGCCGTGGTTATAAATACAACATCTGAATATGGAAGGGTATGGACCGGTTCGTATAATCCAAATGCTTACGGCACCGTACAGAGCAATGAAAATGCCATTTGGGTGGAATCTTACGAACTTGCCCAAATATATAAAAATGAATTTATGCACATGTATGATATTGGTTTTTCTACAAATAAAAACTTGTCTTATAACAGTGCTCAGACTGTAACGTTACCGGACGAGAATAAAATAACTGTATATTTTTCACCTTATCCTTTATCAGGTGCCGGTGTTTATGATACTGATACCCGTTATGCTATTATGGATTTAATAGATTGCGCAAAATATTCAGTATTTTTTAATATTTTTACTTTTACTTCTTCTGAAAGAGACTATATACAAAAAAAGGTTGAAGAGGCCTATGATAGAGGAGTGGAAGTAAAGGGAGTTGTAGAAGCCAATCAGTCCAGAACGGTACAAAGCGAGTTAAGAGAGTATGGAATAGATGTTTTTCTTGACGCAAATGCTGAAAATTTACACCATAAATTTGCTATTTTAGATTACGGCTCGGCCAAACCTATTGTTATGACTGGGTCTTACAATTGGACATCGTCGGCTCGTGATACTAATGACGAAAATTTTTTTGTTATTCATTCAAGAGAAGTAGCAGAATTATACTGGCGGGAGTTTCAGAAAAACTACGCCCTCGCCGCAGGCCGCAGTATTTCGAGCCTTTCGGAGGCTTCGGTAAGAAATGTGATTGCCTACCCATCTCCGGCAAAGAATGTTGATGAAGTTACTATAGGTTACGAGCTTTCGCCCGCCGTGACAGATGCCGGGATAACCGTATATACGCTGTCCGGTGAAATAGTCAGGAGTTTTGACCTCAAATCCGGAGAATTTTACCCGGGGACATATAATGAAAAAAGATGGGATTTACAGAATAAATCGGCGGACGATGTTGCTCCAGGCCTTTACATTATTAAAGTTGAAGCAGAGACCGGCGACGGGACATTCTTTGACACCGGCAAATTTGCGGTTATAAGATAATGAACCGGGATATTAAAAAAGTTATAAACGGATGGAAAATGGCGGATAAATTTATAAATGAAGAGCAAAAAAAACGACTTCCTGAAATGAGTCCGGAGGAATCAAAAAATATTTATACTGTTTTAATGGAAGGCTGGGAAAAGAATAAAAAAGATAACGGCAATATTGATAAAATAAAAAAAATGCGAATTAACGAAATAGTTTCATTAAGAAAAAAACTGGATAAACTTTATTGGGAAAAATATGTGGCCGGCGGTAAAAACATAAAATGAAATCCGTAAAAACAAATTACATTAAAATTGGGTTACTGTTTATAGCGGCTGTAGCGCTCCCGGCGGCGATTTTTGCCACCCCGGGGACTACTGCGGCTAATTTTTTAAAGCTTCCCCAGGGTAACCGGGCTGTGGCCATGGGGTCAAACTATACAGCATTCGCAAAAGGCCCCGAATCACTCTACTGGAACCCGGCGGGAATTGCTTCCGGTGTATTTAACAAAGGACGCTTAAATTACAACAGGTGGATAGAGGGGACCTATTATGGTTATGCGGGTTACCGCCATAATTTACGGGGCGGAGGATTGGCTGCTTCGGTTACTTATCTTGATTCCGGCTCTATTACGAAGAGAGAATCTGGCAGAGAAAGCTCAGGTTCATATTATATGCGAGATATATCTTTTGATATAGGCCAGGCCATGACTATAACCGGTAATTTCCGCGCCGGCGTCTCTTTAAAATTCATATACGAAACAATTGACAAAGAGAGCGCAAATTCTCTCGCCGGAGGTCTGGGCGCCCAGTATTCCAAGAAAATAGAGGAACATTATTTAAACGCAGGACTTGCGGTTATGAATTTAGGCACTAAAATGGGATACGGCTCTAAATATCCGCTTCCCGCGGTTATAAAGTTTGGTGTAGGGGACGAACTTTTTGACGGCCGTCTTAGGGGCTCTATTCAGGGTGATTATTATATTTCTGGCCGGACAATAAACGGCGCAGCGGGAATTGAATTTGTGGCTTCGCCTACTCTAAAATTAAGAGGCGGATATAATTTCGGGCAAAAGGAAGTATCGTTCCCTTATGGCCTTACAGCCGGGTTCGGACTTAAATATACGGAATACTATGAATATCTCTTTGACTACAGCGTAAGCATGTCCGGAGATTTGGGATGGTCTCATAGCGTAGGAGTAGGCATACAGTTCTGAATAAAATAATTAAAAATATAGTTATTGTTATATTTCTGACAGCGTTTGCAGTTCCTGTTTTAGGTTTGGCCGGAGGTAATGGCGGCGGAGCGCAACCCTTGGTAGCCAGAAGGATTCCCCCTGTAAAATATGAAAAATCTTCAAACGACATGGTTGTTTCTTTTATAGATGTGGGGCAGGGCAATGCGATTCTTGTCGAATCGCCGACCGGTGAGACTATTCTTTATGACGCGGGGGGAAATCCGGTATGGATGAAGTCTTCCTGGGACCCGGGGATGCAGTTAACTGTGCCGTACATAAAGTCCCGGGGAATAAACCGGTTGGATTATGCCATGATTTCGCATGGACACGGGGACCATTCCGGTGGGATGAAAGCAGTTATATATAATTTTGATATCGGTATGTTTTACGATCCGGGATATAAATATACCGGCGGCCCCTATTTGGAGATGCTCCAGGCAATAAAAGCTAAAAATATAAGTTACGGCTACCTTAAAGCAGGCATGAAAAATAAGTTTAATATGGGAAAAGATATTGTGACTAAGGTATTCAGCCCGCCGAAGGATTTTTATTTTCAGGGTACTAATTCAGATACTAACAACAGTTCTATAGTGCTAAAGATAAAATATAAGGACGTAAGTTTTTTGTTTCCCGGCGATTTAGAATCCCGGGGAGAGATATATTGCGCGAAAAAATACGGGCACCAGCTGGAATCCAATATTCTGCAGGTGTGTCACCACGGTTCGTTTACTTCTTCCTCCATTCCGTTTTTAAAACAGGTTATGCCTGAAGTGGCGGTAATTCCGGTAGGGAGGAACAATCCTTTTGGACATCCCCGCCCGGTGGCCTTAAATAACCTTAAAAATGTAGGTGCGGAAATTTTCAGAACTGATTATGACGGCAATGTAGTAGTTTATACAAACGGCAAACAATTTATAGTTGAGACGGAAAAATAAATGAGAGAGGTTTAACCCCTCTCACTGTTTTAGGAGTATAAAATAATTATGATAAGAAAAAGAGTATTATATTTAACGGCGATGATGATAATGCTGACGGGCGCTCTTTTTGCGGCCGGCCCGGGCGATGTGGTGATAAACGAAGTTGCCTGGATGGGTACGGATGAGTCTACGGGGCATGAATGGCTGGAGTTATATAATAATACCGGTTCTGATGTTGATTTAACTGATTGGACCATAGAAAGTGACGGAGAAGTTATTGCTGATTTATCCGACACGAGTGATATGAATAATAGCACAATATCGGCTTCCGGATATTATCTTATAGAGTATAAAAACACAGATGGAGAAACTTCAATAAAGGATATTGTCGGAGATTTCCAGGGTTTGGGTTACCAAGAGTTAGGTAACAATCCTATTGGAGAAAGAGTACTACTAAAAAATTTTTCAGGCAATATTATTGATGAAATAGATTGTTCATCAGTTGACTGGTTTGGTGGTGATAGCGATGAAAAAGCAACTATGGAACGACGATTTCCTGAGCAGGATTCAAATGATGAAGCGAACTGGGGGACAAATAATAGGATGATCAGGAACGGGTGGGATGCGGATGGGAATCCCATAAACGGCACACCGAGGGCCAAAAACAGTATTTATGCCGCCGCGATGGAAGATCTGGAGGGGGTTTTAACCGTGGAAGATTCTCCTTTTTTCCCGCACGGAGATATCCCCGACAGGACCACAACCAGCATAGGGTACAAAATTGAAAATGATGCGGAAGTTTCTATAAGAATATATAATGTAGAGGGCAACCTAAAAGCTAATATACTGGAAAATGAATCTGTATCCGGCAGCGTTTCCCCGCACACCAAAGTATGGGACGGTACCGGAAAAGGTGGGGATATAGTCCCCGTCGGGATTTATATAGTGCATATAAAAATTGTTGAAGATGATACCGGGGATATAACAACCGAACAGGCGACCGCCGTGGTGGGGCGCAAATTTTAAAATAATAAAAATCTGGAGGAAAAATGGAAATAAAAATATATAAAAAATGTTTTATGGTTACGCTAGCTCTTCTTACGACGGGCGTAATGACGTTGAAGGCCTCATTCGAGTTTAAAGAAGCCGGCGTCAGGGGCGCGGCAATGGGCGGCGCTTATACCGCCGTAGCAGATGATGTGGAAGCCATTTGGTGGAATCCGGCGGGGTTAAGATTAATTAAGGGTGTAGAATTTACGTCAACTTATACCAATCTTTACGGTATGTCCGACCTTGGGTATAATAACGTCGTACTTGTAGTACCCACGCTTATCATAGGAACCTGGGGTGTCGGATATTCGGGGTTTGGCCCCAGCGAGTACAAAGAAACGGACATACGCCTGAGTTTCGCATCAGGGCTGGGTCATGGTTTTTATCTGGGAACAAATCTTAAAAACCAGACCGTTGATATTAATTACGGGGGAAAAGCTTCAACTTTTGGTTTTGACGTGGGAGTTATCTCTAATGTAGGGGAAAAATTACGGCTCGCATTCAGCGGCATAAATATTAACAGTCCTACACTCGGCGATACGGTGGACAATACCGCCCAGAGATTTCTTGTTGGCGTACAATGGAAACCCCAGGCGGAGGTGAGCGCTTCTTTGGATTTTCAGAAACCCATTGATGAAGAGATGCAAGTACGTTTTGGAAATGAATTTCGGCTTAATGAGAATTTTGTCATCAGGGGGGGGGTACAGTCATTTCCAGTGAGATTTTCGGTTGGCTTCGGGGTGAACTGGGCTCTTTTCAATTTTAATTATGCTTATCAGACTCACGAGGTACTTGCCGGTCAGCATCTTTTTTCTCTGGGAGGCAAATTCAGGGGAGAAGGAAGGCAAAGAGCGGCGTATGAAGGCGCGTCAAGAGAAGAAGAAAGATTCAGCGGAAAAGTCAATATTAATACGGCAACTGTGGAGGATTTAACAAAACTTCCCGGAGTCGGAAGCATAACGGCAAAACAGATTATAACTTACCGGCAAAAAGCAGGTGAATTCCGGTCGGTTCAGGAGTTAAGAGATATATACGGTTTTTCCAGGACTACGTATGATAAGATAGAAAAATATGTGACGGTTGATAAAGCGACGGATGTTAAAAGTTCGTCGACCGGAAGATCTCAGCAGCAAAGAAGGTCGGAACCTGAGCCCGAGCCCGAACCTGAGTCGGAACCAGTGAAGGAAATTGAGAAAATTAATATAAATAAGGCGGGAATAAGGGATATCGCAGGAATTTCCGGTGTCAGTTCACTGCTTGCCCGCAATATCGTTAGCTACCGTAACCGGCAGGAAAGCTTCAACAACTGGGACGATTTATTAAAAATTCCCGGAATAAATAACAGAGTATTGAATAATATAAAAGAGGAAGCCGTATTTGAATAAATGAAATTTCTTAAAAGTGCAATAATTATAACTCTACTGACGACAGCTTTTACGGATAAGCCCGCCCGTGCCCGGCGGCGAATATCGCTGGTAGATATCAACCGTGCTATCCGGCAGAAATTTGTCCGGCTGCCCAGTATTACTGCTGAACTTGCCGGGAATATCGTAGAATATCGCGCACAACATAATTTCTTCAATAAGTTAGAGGATTTGCTAAAAGTAGAGGGTATAACAGAGGATATATTTGAAGAAATAAAACCGTATCTGACTATGACCCCCGCAAACGAGATTGAAACGGAAGAGGCGCTTGAAAGATTCGAGGATATACATGAAGAGGACACGGGGGGTGGCTATTACGATATTGATATAGAGGAAATTCAGAAATATGTAACGAGGCCGCTGGATTTAAATACCGCGAATAGAAGCCAGTTTCTTGAGTTTCCCTACATTACAGACGAACTGGCTGATGAAATAATTAAATACAGAAGGGAAAACCGCGGTTTTTCAAATGTTGATGAGCTGAGAGAAATTATGGCCGATGACATTGTAGACGAGCTTCAGTCGTTTTTTACCGTTCTTGAAGAAGATGCGGTTGAGGAATTTCACGGAGACCTTAGATTCAGGTATTATGTGGGACCCATGCCTATTGATGATGATTATGTCGATGCCGACGAAAAATTTCACCATCCGGAATATTTCTATACACGGTACCGTATGTTTTACGGCAATAAAGCAGAATTTGGAATTAAGTCAATACACGATGATGGGGGAATAAATTACAATTACAGGAACGCTAGAGATTATTTTATCAGGGAAAATTATCTCCTTATGAGGAACGTTCTGTCGCTGGATACGCTGGTGCTGGGAAATTACAAATTAGATTTCGGACAGGGGCTCCATATTCAGCCCAATTGGTTTTATATAAGACCCTGGATAAGGAGACCGAGGGGAATAAAAGACGGCGGTAATAAATTCTACGGGATCGCCGGTAGCAAGAGGGTCGGTAGCTGGGAGTTTTTTGGCTTTTATTCTGACAATGATATTCCGGTGAGCAGTGTAAATATAGACGGGTCGGTTGACTCAACATTGTTTAAAATACGCAGTAGTTTCGTGGCATGGGATTACAAAGATGCCAACAGCGATTATTTTGACGGTCATACTTTAAATGACAGATCTTACGGCACCAGAGTAAAACATAATCTTACGGCATCAATAAATATCGGATGCATTTATTCAGAACATTTACTTGACCCCGTATTGGACCCCGGCAGCAGCACGGAATATTTAGAGTCGGGTCGGGGAGACAAGGTAAGGCTCATAGGGCTTGACGCTGAATATATGTATAGGAACATGAGGCTGCTTACTGAATGGGGCAGAACCTATTATCACAGCTTTACTTCCACTTCGGATTTTACGGTAGACGGCAGAAACAGGGAATGGGACTGGGGCTACGGTGACGGCATGCAGATTCTCTCGGTCTTTAGTTACGAAAAGATTAGATTTCTGCTGAAGTATGTCCGGTTGGGAGAGGAATATTCTGCCTATTATGCCAGGCCATATATAGCGCACTGGTGGAAAATAGAAGAAGATACGTTTAGTAATTTTGAGAACCGTGAAATAAGCGTTGAATATGACGGCAAAAATACAGAAACAAGCCTCTCCTTCACTAACAATATTGTTCTTGATACCCAGGAATCGGAATATAGCGTTTATATATCACAGTTAATATCGCCCCATAAAAAGATTGATATAAAGGCAATTTATAATCCCAGATGGGATGGCGACAGTTTTGAAAATATATGGGTCGGAAAAAGGCTGGAGATGATATATGCTCCTGTTGACCATTTAAGATTAAAATATAGGTACCAAATAAATTCCTGGACAGATAAAAAGGACAATACGGAAGAAAATGCCGTAATTAATTTTGCCGAGCTGAAATATAATCCCAATTCGGCGCTGACTATATATTCCCGGTTAACTTTTTGGAATAATGCCCCCGGGACATACCACAGGATAAGCGCTCTGGAAACCAGGTGGCCAAATTTTTTGGACAGCGTACCGGGTATGGCCGATCCTAAATATCCGGGCGGTTATATGAGGTGGTATATTATGCCCACTCTCAAACTTTCCCGGAACGTTAAATTTTGGACTAAATTTGAGTACTGGCCTGTTTGGCAGGGGGATTATGTAGCCAGCAGCGGGAGCCATAAAGACCAGGTCCTGTTCAGGACGCAGCTTGATATGTCATGGTAAAATGAGGAGACAGTAATGAAAAAAATAATTATAAATACAATGATGATAGTGGTCGCCTTTACGGCGACGGCTTTTCCGCAGACCTATGTGGGAAATATTCTTGGTGTAGGGGATGAGGTTTTAAGCGTATCGGCAAGAGAGTCCGCCATGGGTAATACTGGCGTGGCCTCGAGCGTCGGTCCGGCTTCAATGTTTTACAATCCGGCAAATATAGCGGGTATGCAGAGAGGCATGCTTAATATTTCCGCAGGCCTTTATCCGATTAAAGAGCGGGTTGAGTATGCTGATGAGCAGTACTTCATAAATTCAAACAATTATCTTGAATTATCTGATTTTTCAATAAGTTATCCACTCGGAACGGCAGTTACGATCGGGCTGGGAAGGTTTCCGAAATACAGGATGCAATATCAGAGAGACAAGTCAGATTTAATTGATGAACAAAAAACATATGATTTTACCGGGGGGGTCAGCGCCATAGATATCGCGGCGGCTTTTTCTTTAGGGTATCTCATTGACCTCGGGTTCGGGTATAATATTTTAAGCGGCAAAAATAGCCGGGAAATCGTTTATGTGATTGATGAGGAGACACGGACTACAACTACCGATACGCTGGATATAAGCGGCGGTAGCTTTGATATAGGCCTCCGGCTGAAACCCGGCGATTTTATAAAAGTGGGATTTTTAATAACTCCTTCATTTGAAACCGATACGGTGACAGAGCCTCAAACTAAAAAGGAAGTTTGGGACAGCGCGGGTAAAGAGTGGAATAAAATATCAAACATTACTTCCGATGAAACAGATAGAATATATAAATATCCCCAGAAAGTAGGGGTAGGGTTAAGTTATGAATTCTGGGAGATGCACCGTGCCATTTTTAATATAGATATAGTCAGGACAAACTGGGAAGATTTTCGGGTTATCGATCCTGACAGCGACACCGAGGTTGATCCTGGATACAGAAATACCACAAGAGTCAGCATAGGGGTTGAGCATTATCTTGACCAGGTAATGGCCCTCAGGTACGGCTTTGCCCATGAACCTTTTTATGGTGATACATCGTGCTATGCGATGGATATTACCGCCGGGGTGAGGTTTCCCATTACTATAAATATTGATATAGATATTGCCGGCCAGTATGGATTAAGAACAGATTTTGAAAAATATTTATACGGCAGAAAAGATGAAGAAGTAAAGGAAGTTAATGAGCGCCTTGGCATGTTGCTTGCAACTATGTCGTGGACTTTTTAAATGATGTTTAAGTTACGCAACACATTATTAATAATAACGGTTATTATGCTGGGCCGCATGGCGGCCTGGTCGGAGCCTGTTGAGCTTCTTACAGCTGAGAAAGTTGCTTTTATCAGGGCGCAGAACGTTGATATTGTCTCTCCATCAGGATTGGCCGCACTCTCTGCGGTGGAGTATAGCGTAGCGGAAATGTCCGTTATAGAAAATAAAGAAACTTCCCAGCCGCTTGCCTATGTTGCACAGCTTAACCCCCGGGGGTTTATCGTTACTTCGGCGGATGACCGGGTCACGCCGGTAATCGCATATTCGTACAGGGAAAATTTTAGTTTTTCTGATACCGGTTCAAATATACTTCTTAAATTACTTAAACAGGATATGAGATTCAGATACAGCGCGATAGATATAATTGACAAGAAAATCACTGAAAAAAATAAGGAGGAATGGGGCTATTACCTTAATTTTGAAAATAGTGACAGTGAGTCTGATTATACGGCTTTGTCCCAGACCCAGTGGCCGGCTGATGACGCTACGGGCTGGTTGGATACTACCTGGGATCAGGGCGCGCCGTATAACAATTATTGTCCTATTGACCCGGATACAAACAACAGAAGTGTGGTGGGCTGTGTGGCTACGGCTATTGCGCAAGTCATAAATTATCATCAATTTCCACCGTCTATAAGGTTTGACGAGGATGACAGTTATACAACTTCTACCAGGGGCATAGATATTGATGATGATTACGTAACGGCTGATTTTCCGTCTTTCTCGGAATTAAATAGACGCTTAGCATCAATTGATTATAATGATACTGCCACCTACGCTCCGCTGCTTTCTTTCGCTGCCGGTATTGTAGTCGAGATGAATTATAAATCCGATGGATCAGGTGCTTATGTTACAAGAGAGCATTTTGTTGAAAAATTAAGATTTTCCGACGCACTCGTTGTAGAGTATGCTTATTATGATAAGATAAGAGAGAATATAAAAGACGCCTATCCCGTGCTTTTGGGCATAACGGATGAAGACGGAGATTCAGCTCATATGATTGTTGCTGACGGATATAAAACAAAAGGGGAGTATCATCTTAATTTCGGGTGGGGCGCCGATGAGCCGGATGCGATAAGCGATTGCTGGTATTCTCTTCCTGAGGAGTTGCCGTCCGATTATTCTGTTATACGAAAAACTTATGTTGATTTAATTCCCGGATACCACGGTGCGGCTTTAGCCGACCATCCAGTGAGTTATCCTAATCCGTTTAATCCGGCGGAAGCTAAAGAGGTTATAATTATTTTGCCTGAAGATGAAGTTGAAGATGGTGTAGGCATAAAAGAGGTCAGGATATTTAATTTGTCCGGCGAATTGGTAAAAAAGATTGAGGGCGGAATTTCGGCTCGCTGGAATGGAAAAAATGATAAGGGAAAGACCTGCGCTTCCGGTTTATATTTATATGCGATAGAAACCCAGACCGGGGATATTTTGCGAGGAAAGCTAACGCTGATAAAATAATTTCATAAAATGAGAGTAACGGTTAATTAAATAAAGGGAAATATGAATAAAAAAAGAATAATAAAAAATATTATAATTACTGCCTGCTTTATAGCGGTAGCAGTTTCTTTTTCTAATGCCGTCGACGGATTTGGCAGTACCGGGGCGCAGATTTTGAATCTCAACAGTTCGGCGCGGGTTACAGCTATGGGTAACGCAAACGCCGGCCTTGCCGATGACCTTAATGCAGTTATCTATAACCCTGCGGGGCTTGTTCAACTATATGGCACAGAGTTGCAGTTTTCACATTTAATGTATTTTATGGATTTAAATATGAACTCGGTTACTTTCGGCCAGAGAATAGGCAAAGCAGGAGTCGGATTTAAATGGAAGGGTTTTTCAACCGAAGATACCGCCCGGAGTGATATTGGAGTTGAAATCGAGGATTTCGACGTAAAATTTTCACAGCTTACTTTCGGGTTGGGTATTCCTCTTTCCGACAGGTATAGTTTTGGGGCCAGTATAAATTCGGTATCGGAAAAGCTTTATGATGAAAGCGCCGGTGCTGTCGGGTTTGATCTGGGATGGTATATAAAAGGCTACCGGGGAGATTCTTTCGGCATAGTGGTAAGAAATATCGGGGCGGGAATAGAGCATATGGAGGTCGAGGATAAACTTCCGTTAAAATTTGTTCTTGCCGGCGGTCATAACATGGATAAATTTCTTTTTGCCTGGGAAGCTTTTGCCGGCCGGGAAACGGATTTCGGATGGAACTGCGGCCTGGAAGCGGACATGAGTGCTTTGAAACTTCGCGCCGGGTATATATATAAAAACAAAGTTGACATTACTGTGGGTTTCGGAATTCCGTATAAGAATTGGACCCTTGATTATACTTTTTCTCCCCATCAGGATCTTGGGCTGGCGCACAGGGTATCGTTGGGCTATTATTTTTGACCGTATCCTCGGCAAGCCCGTCGGGACCCGGTATAGCTTTACTATGGTTTTTCTCTAAAAAAACAGGGCCGGTTAAATTATGAAAAAGTTGATTATAATATCTATTCTTGTTCTATCTGTAACTGCGGTTTCCCGTTCAGCAAAAAAAACTTTTTTCACCATATCTTCCGGGAAGACCGTGCGGGTTGTAGAAGGGGAGATACTCATTAAGTTTAAAAGAGGGGTTAAAGAGAGGGCAAATTTTCATAAATCTATGGGAGTAAGTATGGTAAGAGAGAATAAAGCCATAGGGTTTGAGAAGGTAAAGATACCTGCCGGAAAGAGTATAGAAGAAACGATAGAAAAGTATCAAAGAAGCGGTAAAGTAGAGTATGCCGAGCCTAACTATATTTATACCGCTTTTAAAACACCGTCCGATGCCGGATATTCAAAGCAGTGGGGACTGAGGAAAATAAACGCGCCCGGCGGCTGGGATATTACAACCGGAGGCAATGTTACGGTTGCAATACTGGATTCCGGGATTGACTATAATCACGAAGATATTAAAGGTAATATGTGGATTAATCCCGATACTTCATCCTATACCGCTTCAGGGTATGAAATCCAATATGATACTTACGGCTGGGATTTTGTAAATGATGACAATGACCCGGACGACGATTATTTCCACGGGACACATGTGGCCGGCATTGCCGGGGCGGTGACCGATAACGGGACGGGTATAGCGGGAACTGGATGGAAGTCCCAGTTAATGGCGGTAAAGGTTATAGACAGCAGCGGTGGCGGTAATGTTGTTAATATTATTGACGGCATAATATATGCCGCTGATAACGGTGCGGACATAATAAATATGAGTTTCGGTGAGTGGAAGGAATCAAATACTTTAAAAGATGCCATAAACTACGCATACAGAAAGGGGGTATTTCAGGTAGCGGCATCGGGTAATTCAGATGATTATGTTTTATATCCGGCCGCTGACGATAATGTTATGGCGGTGGGGGCAACCGACGAGAACGATAACCGGGCGTCTTTTTCCAATTACGGGACCCAGCTTGATGTTATGGCCCCAGGAATAAATATTTATTCTACAATTCCGGACGGATATGATAAATACAACGGTACATCTATGGCCAGTCCTTTTGCCGCCGGTTTGGCGACGCTTATAATTTCATATTGGGAAGAAAATAATATATACTATATCCCGCGGGATATAAAGAATTTAATTATATACGGCTGCGATGATATAGGTGCTTATGGGAGAGACGACTATACCGGGCACGGCCGGATAAACGCGGAAACTTCACTGACTTTAGCACGAGACGGAGTCGTAAAAATTGATGAAGAAAAAAGTATAGTCTATCCGAACCCGTTTAACCCGGAGAAAAATGATGCTCTTTTTATTATGCCGGCGGATACTTCGGAAAAAATTCAGGAATTAAATATATACGACCTCGCCGGCGAAAAAGTCCGCACCTACAGTGATGGAGGGAAAAGAATATTCTGGGACGGTAAGAATAATGACGGCAAACTTTGTTCTTCCGGGCTTTATTACTATTATATGGCCACCAGCGCCGGTAGTCAAAAAGGAAAGGTAACTTTATTAAGATGATAAAAAAAATACAGTTAACGGTTATAATATTTTTATTTTCTGCGCTTACTAAAATAACTTACGCCGGTCCGGGTACGGTTTCCGGCCAGCTCCTGGGGATTGAAAACGCAGCTAAAGTTTCCGCTCTCGGGGGAGCCTATGCCGGGTTGAGCGATGATTTAAACGCCGTTTCGTATAACCCAGCGGGACTGGCACAGATATACGGTACGGAGTTTCAGTTTACCCATGTTTTATACTACCTCGATACAAGAATCAATTCTTTTACCTACGGCCAAAGGCTCGGTAAATTAGGCATAGGGTTTAAATGGAAGATGTTAAGCGCTGAGGATACAGGGAGGAAATCTTCGGGGGCCAAGATAGAGAATTTTGACATAACTATGTCCCACTATGCTTTTGGGGTGGGATTTCCGGTCGCCGAAAGATACCGCGTTGGGTTTACTATGAATATAATTTCGGAAAAGTACGAGGTAGAAGGGATAAATAATTTTACTGAAGATTTATCCGACAGTGGTGTAGGATTTGATATCGGTTGGCATTATACCGGTTTCAGAGGCAGTTCATACGGTATGGTTATCCGGAATATGGGTTCCGGCTTAAAACCGGCGGATGAAGAAGCACCGCTTCCCCGCCAGTATGTCGTAGGGGGAGCCCACCGGATGAACCGGTTTAATTTTTTATGGGAAGCTTATATTTCAAACCAGACAAACTTTGCCTGGAAATGCGGGATAGAGGCTAACTTAAGCGACAATTTTAAAGCAAGAGCGGGATTAAGTGTTATAACCAAGACGGATTTTACACTGGGGTTCGGAATACCTTATAATAACTGGGATATGGATTATGCTTTTTTTCCCCATCAGGATATGGGTATAGTTCACAGAATATCTCTGGGGGTGCATTTTTAAATGAGAGCAGCAACATCAAAATTTGTTTTTGCTCTGATTATAGGAGCATATATAATAGGAAGAATCTATATGTTCTTTACGCCCGCCTATACAATAGAAAATAATCTTGAGCTTAACGCCGGATATTATTCTTCAATTACGGAGAGTACTTCTACGGTAAAAACTGCGACCGAAAGTAGGAATTAGGGGGAAATTAACTGTTGCGTAAAGACCGTTTTATAATAACTTTAATTAAATGGGGTTGTTGGTCTTTTGTGGCCGGGGTGGGTATAGCAAATATACTCGGGCCCCAGCCCCACGAATTTATGCTTAAGATGTGGTTGCTTAGCAGCGTATTTTTTCTGCTTTCCGGATTTCTTTTCTTTGCCCACCGTGAGCTTGTACGCTACACTTTAATCCCGGCGGTAGTAGTTTTAGGTCTGGCCTCCTACCAGTGGCGGTTTGATACCTCAAATCCCGATCACATAAAAAATTTCAAAGATAAAACTCGTTGGAATTCAACTGTTGTAGAAGGAACCATAGTAGCCGACCCCGATGTCAGGGAATGGATAACACATATAGTAATAAACCCCGAAAAGATAATTAAGAACCCGGAGAGCAGTTCCCCTGATATACGCGAACTTTCCGGTAAGACGGGGTATTTAATAAGTTTTGTATCCGAGAGCATAGAAGAAAAAAATCCTTATTACCGTAACATGGAATTTGGTGACAGAGTCAGGGTCTCCGGAGCGCTTACCGAGCCTATGCCCCTTACTAATCCTTATGGGTTCAATTATGCCCAGTATCTGAAAAACAGAAACATCTATGCCAGTCTCTATGTCGGTGAGCCGGAAAATATTAAATATATTGAAAAAAGTAAGCTTAATTTTTACAGCCGGCTCAAGAAGATGTCTTTTAAGATTAAAAAAAAGATGATTTTAGGCCTTAAAAAGACTGTGCCTCCCCCCGCATCGGCATTTATAGGAGGAGTTACCGTAGGTGCCAGGGGAGGAGTTCCCGAAGTCCAAAAGTTTGATTTCCAGGCTACCGGCGTAGCTCATGTTTTGGCGCTGTCCGGGCTTCACGTCGGATTTTTGGCAATAATGCTCATTATGATATTTAATAATTTCTTTAAATCTCCTCTCTTATTTTATAAAATTCCGTCAAAAATTTTCGGCCGGGAGGTAGACCTGACCCCTTATTCATTAAAGCTCATACCTATTTTTGTTATTTTTGTGCTTTTTGTATTTACCATTATTACCGGGGCTCGCGCGGCGACTATACGCGCAGCGATGATGTTCAGCATAGGAATAATATTTGCCAACTGGCTGGGAATGAACCTGAACCGGGCGGGAAGCGTTACGATTCCCATGGCGGCGGCTATAATGCTCAGCGCGAATTCTTTTCTTATATACGATGCGTCTTTTGCTCTTTCTTTTGCCGCGGTCTGGTCTATAATATATCTTTCAGGTCCCTTAAGGCAGGTTTTTTCGCGGATAATAGTAGGTTGGGGCCAGCTTGTTTTTCTTATATTTTTAATCTTTGCTGTGGCTGTGCTTGTAGTATCGCCCTGGCTTTTTACCAGTGTACTATTTAATATCTATATGGCCGGGTTTTTCGGATTTGCGGCCTTGGCGGCTTACCTGCTTGAAAAGAAATTTCCTCTTACAGGATTTGAATTTGAGGGGTGGTGGCCGTATATCGCAGGCTTTTTCTGCGTCCAGCTTTCTATTCAGATAGGTATGATGTGGCCGCTTTCCGGAGTTTACTTTAATCGTTTCCCGATTGCCGGCGTGGTAGCTAATTTTATAGCCATTCCGCTTATCGGTATCATAGTCCCACTGGGGCTTATCGGCCAACTTTTTACTTTCTGGCCCGGGGTTGGTGAGCATATAGGTCTGGCTATAGGGGCCACCAATAATATGCTCTCTAACTTTTTCCTATGGATGGCCAGGTTTTTCAGGACTTATTTTCCTTATCCCGTACATTCCGCACCACCCGCAAAATGGATGGCTACCTATTATCTTATGATAATTATCTTCGGATTTAACAGGTCTATAAGGGATTTTTTAAAGGATAAACTTAAGTTTTCCGGGAAGGCTTCCGTATGGGCGACAGTAGGCCTTCTGATTTTTATATTTTCCTCTGCTTACTGGGCTCACGACCTGGTAAAAGGCAAGGTTAAAGCGGAGAACGAATTACTGGTTACTTTTCTTGATGTAGGTTACGGAAACTCTATCCTTATCCGGACCCCCGGAAAGAAAAACATACTTATTGATGCCGGTGCGCGGGGAGACAAAAGATACTGGACTATGGGTAAATGGGGTAAAGGCAACAGTGTGGTTATCCCCAATTTGTCGGGATATAATATATCAAAACTTGATAAAATCATAGTATCAAATCCTCTTCCCGAAAATATAGGCGGTATGATATATCTACTGAAATATTTTAACATAGAGGAAGTCTGGGATTCTTTGAATCCGGAAAAATTCACTCAAAATATGCATTATCGGGATTTTCTGAAAAAATTCAATGATATACGTCTGCTTATAAGAATGAATCAGCCCCTGCCAATAGGCATTTATTTAAATTATTACGACTTTTTAAATATGAACCTCGCCCGCCCGGAAGAGGCAGATAAGAAAAATATTAAAGAACATATCTTTAAAGAAAATTTTATTCCTCACAGGTGGGCGCATGAAGGCACTCTCATATATGAAGAGGAATATAGCGGACAGTCACTTAAATTGGAATCTTTAAATCCGCCGCTCGAAAGAATTACCGGAACAGGCAATGATCTATTAAACAATTCCCTTGTTTTAAAATTGACATACGGAGACATTTCTTTTCTTATGCCATCCAATATTCAAAGAGAGGGAGAGTATATACTTGTTGATAAATACGGGGACAGTTTAAAATCAAGCGTGCTGGTTATGCCGGATCACGGAAGCAGCATGGCTTCTTCGGACAGGTTTCTAAAAGCGGTTAATCCTATTTTTGCTGTTGCCCAGTACGGTTACCTAAAGGGTAGGAGTTTTTACGATACCGAACTTGACAGGACAATACGGAAATACGACGATAATAAAATAAAAGTTTACCGTACGGATAAATCCGGCGCCATAGAGATGAGAACAGACGGCAAAATAATTAAGATAGATACTGTAATGGAGGCTTTTTAAATAAGATGAATTTCATAAGTAATTTATATAAAAAAGGTATTAAACTGACGGGGGATACTTACAGGTTCTTTTTCAGACCTAACGTTACTATGAGTAATTCTCGGCTGAATCAATATTCTACCTGTCCGTTAAAATATAAGTATCATTACGAAATGGGATTAAAAGGTCGTCCGTCTTCTCATCTGCATTTAGGGAGCACTATTCATGACGCCCTCTTTGAATTTCACTCAAAATTTGATTTAAGGGGCAACCAAGGAACGTTTGACGATTTAATGAGAGAATACGAAAAAGCTTGGGAAGAAAATAAAGAGGATATGATTATCTCTGTCGCCGGTCCGTCGACTAACCGTTGGAGAGTAGCGCTTTCCGAAGCTAAAGTCGGAAAAAAGGAATCAGATGAGACATTGAAAAAGTTAAGAACCATCTATTACTCTCCCCAGGTAGAAGAAGAGTTTAAAAAACGCGGAGTTAAGATGCTTGAGGACTATTTTAAAGATAACCAGACAAACCCTAATAAAATTATAGCCCTGGAGAAACCCATTACTATTACTCATAAAGGAATAGATATTCTCGGGTATGTAGATAGGGTAGAAAAGACCCCTGAAGGGGAAATAGAAATAGTAGATTACAAAACCGGAAAAAGGACCAAAGACGAAGAAGCTATAATGCTTGGCGGCGATACCCAGGCAAAGATATATACTATGATGTTTGAAAAAAAATGGAAGAAAAAATTAAAGAACTTTTATTTTTATTATCTCTCCAACAGGACAAAAGTGCCCTGTAATCCCCAAAGAAGATTAATTAAACAAACTTTTGTAGATATAGAAGAAACCATGAAAAATATTAAATACGAGAAATTTGACTTTGACCAGAGTCCGCTTTGCGGATGGTGCGATTACGAAGTAATATGCCCCGCCTGGAAGGGCTCTCAGGCTCCCTACCGAGGAATTTTCAGAAAAGCAAGGGATAGGGGGCAGATGACATTTTCGTATTCAAAGATGGGAGCTTACAAGAAATGCCCGTATAACTACCGCAAGCTTTATATAGATAAAATATCTCCGAAACCAAAGCATTTCTTTGCCATAGGCCATTCCTGTCACGAAACTTTTGAGGAATTTTTTAAATATCCCTATCAGCCCTCGAAAAAGCAGCTTAGAAAGATATTTGAAGACAACTGGCACAGCGAAGGGTACAGATCAATTGAGGAAGAAGAAAGATACAAGAAAGATGGGTGGCAGTGGTCTTCTAAATATTACGATAAGTTCATTGATGGCCACTATATACCGGCGGAAGCCGTAGAGCTTTATTTTCAGCTGCCCATAGGCAACGACTATGTAATTATAGGATATATGGACAGGCTGGAAAAGAGGCCGGACGGCAGTTTCCATATTCTTGATTATAAGACCGACCCCAAAATGAGATATCAGGAAGCCATTGATAATGACCTTCAGCTAACCTCGTATTACTGGGCCATGAAACAACTCGGTATTGAAGTGGAATCTCTCTCCCTGGAATTTCTAAAATTTACCGAAAGATTGACTACTACCCGGACCGAAGAAGACATTCCCGAATTTATAAATGAAGTTAATACTGTTATCAGGGAGATGGCTGCCAAGGAAAAAGAACTGGAAAAATACGACAATTACCCGCCGGAAAAAAGAGAAAAGAAAGCAGTAGAGCTTTTTCCTGCGACATGGAATAAATACTGTGGGGGATGCGATCATCTTGTAGGCTGTCCGATAGAACAGGAAATACGTACCATACATAAGGATGAGGTTATGAACCTGCAGGAGAACGAGCCTATGCCAGAACCTGAAGACAGACAAGAGTCTGAAGAGGAAAAATACGAAAGATAATGGTTGAAGTAAAAAAAGGCAGCAGAAAAAAAGCAGTTATATTAACCGTAGTTTTCGTGGTTTTTACGGGGTTTCTTACCGGGATTCTTATATTGAGCCCCCGGTTTGAAAGATTTAGGAAAAAATTATTTTCAAAAACAAAATTCGGTAAACCGCTCATAAAAGTAACTTATCTCTATGTAGGTCAGGGGGATGCTACGCTGATAAGGGAATTAAGGCCGCAAGGTAAGGTCATGCTTATTGATGGCGGGCCGTCCAGATACGTTACCGAGTTTATGTCCCAGGGGCGGGAATCAAAAAATTTTGCCCAAAGTAGAATTATTCCTTATTTGGAGTCGGAAGGAATAGATAAAATTGATTATATGGTAGGTACTCATAAAGAC
>JAGXOG010000110.1 GCA_023660015.1 Elusimicrobia bacterium LH_S2
CCAGGAAAAAATTTATACAAGATCATGCGAATGAAGTAAGCAATCTGGATATTTAGAAAGAAGAATTAAATGGCCAAAAAAAACAACGAAATAATTATAAAGGATCAGCAACTCGAAAACCAGAATATAGAAGATGAAATGAAAACATGTTATATCGATTACGCTATGAGCGTAATCGTTGGAAGAGCTCTTCCCAATGTACGGGACGGGTTAAAACCCGTTCACCGCAGGATACTTTACGCTATGAACAATATGTCTCTCTATTACAACAAATCTTACAAGAAATGTGCCCGTATAGTCGGTGAAGTGCTTGGTAAATACCATCCTCACGGTGACCAGGCGGTCTATAACAGCATGGTTCGCATGGTACAGGATTTTTCCATGCGTTATCCGCTCTTAGATGGGCAGGGAAACTACGGGTCAGTGGACGGTGACTCTGCGGCGGCAATGAGATATACCGAAATCCGTATGCAGAAGATAGCCGGCGAGATGATGAGGGATATAGATAAAGAAACAGTTGATTTTACGCCTAATTTTGACGGCAGCCTTGAAGAACCGATCGTACTTCCGGCCAATATGCCTAATCTTTTGGTTAACGGGTCTTCGGGTATTGCTGTCGGAATGGCTACAAATATACCCCCGCATAACCTGAGTGAAGTTTCTAAAGGTCTGCTCAGACTTATAGATAATCCCGATATTACCATAGACGAGCTTATGGAATCAATAAAAGCTCCTGATTTTCCCACCGGAGCTGAGATATGCGGCCTTTCCGGCGCTAAAAAAGCATACAAAACCGGTAGGGGTTCGGTTAAAATACGGGCAAAAGTAGTCCAGGAAGAGTTAAAGCGCAATAAAGTTGCTTTAATAGTAAAGGAGATACCTTATCTTTCCAACAAGGCTACTACCATAGAGCAGATTGCTCAGCTGATAAAGGATAAAAAGTTAGAAGGAATAACTGATCTCAGGGACGAAAGCAGCAGGGAAGGAATAAGAATCCGCATAGAACTTTCTCAAAATGCAAACCCTGAGGTAGTCTTAAATCAGCTCTATAATCACACCCGGCTCCAATCTTCATTTGGAATAACCATGATATCTATAGTTGACGGCCAGCCCCGGCTCTTAAATCTCAAGCAGATGCTGGAATATTATCTCGCTCACCGGAGGGTTATAATAAGAAGAAGTACTAAATTTGACCTTAAAAAAGCCCAGGCCCGCGCTCACAT
>JAGXOG010000111.1 GCA_023660015.1 Elusimicrobia bacterium LH_S2
TTCTTTACCGGCTAAATAATCGATGACGTTTAAAACCGCTTTTGCGCCTTCTCCGACGGCGAATACGCCTTTTTCGGAAGTTCTGTTGCTTCTATCGATTATTATCTTAACTGTAAATTCTTTCCATTACCTTTTCAGCAAAATGCCTGTAATCATTTTTTGAGCCGTCTTCCCCATAAGATGCAGGATAGCGGAGAGGTTTTTTAATGTTAAATTCCAGCCCGGGCAGGCGTTTTATCTTGTCGTTATTTACTATCCTTGCCGGAACTACTAACGCTCCGGATTTATGAGCGAGAAACCCTATCCCGGATTTTATCTTTCCTGATTTTTTTCTTGTTCCTTCAGGTAGGACCATCATAATTTTTCCTTCCCTTAAAATATTGAGAACCTCTTTTACGGAATCTGCTCCAGGCCGGCGGCGGTCAACCGGTATGGCGTGTGTCATGGAAATAATCTTACCGAGGAGAGGTATCTCAAAGAGCTCTTTTTTAGCCATAAAATATACACCCCGGGAAAGAGAAGTTCCCATAAGCGGAGGGTCAATAAGAGAATTATGATTAGCAGCTATGATAAATCCCCCTTCCGGTATATTTTCCCGTCCCGTAACTTTCAGTCTGAAAACTGTCTTAAATAAATTATAAAAGAGCGTTCTACCTATCCAGTAGAGCAACTATCTTACCTACGACTTCTTCAAGCTCCATATTTGTAGAATCAATCTTTACGGCAGAATCGGGCACTATAAGCGGAGCCAGTCCTCTCGACTCGTCCCTGTCGTCTCTCTCTTTTATATTTTCAGTCAGCGATTCCAGGGGTACCTCCTTGCCTTTTGATCTTAATTCATTCCATCGCCGGCGGGCGCGTTCTTTTATTCCCGCGTCAAGATAAATTTTTAAGTCCGCCCGAGGAAATACTATACTTCCCATATCTCTGCCTTCAAAGACAGTGTTGTTAAATTTTTCCGCGCTTCTTCGCTGGATTTTCTGTAATTTATACCTCACCCCCGGTATGGCGGCGATAAATGATGTGTTTTCCGTAACTTCTGATTTTCTTATCTCTTTGGAAACTTCTTTCCCGTCAAGATATATGAGCAAATCGCTGTTTTTAAAATCAACTTCAATATCGGTGTTTTCAACTATATCCTCTATGGCGGGAATATCGGAAAAGGAGATTCCGCTTTCTAAAACTTTCAAAGTTACCGCCCGGTACATTGCTCCGGTA
>JAGXOG010000112.1 GCA_023660015.1 Elusimicrobia bacterium LH_S2
ATCATGAGAAGTAAGATAGAGATTTCCCCCTCCGGCTGTAATTGCCGTTGTTTCAATCCCGGCGCTTTCAACTATTGTTTCATACCAGTAACCATCCGAATATACAATCCGGTATATATTACCGGCACCGGTGACTGCGTAAATGCTGTTTAGGTCTTCTTTGACTCCCGAAGTCACTATTAAATCATTAACCCCGGAATCCAGAGAGGTTACAATTCTTTCTTCCCAGGAATTTCCGGAATAAAAGTATTCCATAACTTTACCGTCCGAATGCCCCACATATAATTTATGGCTGCCGTCGTTGCGAACGTCCCCGGCAGCTATTGCATACCCGGGAGAGTCCAGCGAAAGTGAATCCGTATAAGACCACGAAGAACCAAACCAGCTGTATTCACGTATATCATAATCGGTAACCGTATAAATACGATTATCTCCCTTTATATCTGCCTTGCAGCCGTCATATATGGTTCCAATCCCGGATTCGATATCCGGATTCCGGATCAATTCAGCCCTCAGTCCGGATGAAAAAACCAGACACAAGAAAAACAGTACCGATATTAATATTTTCTTACCCCTCATTTAAATTTCCCGCTTATTGAAAAATAATGTACATAACCCAGGTCCCCGAAGGGAACAAATGCATAATCAAAATAATACTTATAAAAATGAAATCCCGCACCGGCACTCATACCCAAGAAATCAGTTAACCGGTCGTCTTCCCCCATATAAGGATTCCCACCCCAGCGGTACTTATAACCCAGTCTCATGGATATAATATCCCAGAAAGTCATCTCTGCTCCCGCCTTTAACAGCGGCTTATTATCCAGGGGGCAATTCCCCTCAAGAGAAATTATTAATTTATCTTCCAGCAGTTTAAGAGATCCGCCTGAAGTTATCACTACGGGAATATGCTCTTTTTTCCTTACAAATTTAAGTCCCGTCCCCATATTCTTTACCACTAACGATAAATTTAACCCCGGGGTTAATCTATATAACACCCCTGTATCCATGCTGACAGCAGTAGCCCTATATTTATAAAGTCTTTCTTCAATAAACCTTAACCCCACCCCGCCGAAAAGATTTTGATTTATCTTTCCTCCCGTAACTGCCAGTAGTGATTTATCGCCCACGGAATAATCTTCTTCTTCCGAGAAATATATACCGGTCGGACTGTCCTCATCTATAATAGTTCTCTGTATTCCTCCTACAT
>JAGXOG010000113.1 GCA_023660015.1 Elusimicrobia bacterium LH_S2
GTAATAACTGTAACCGGTAAAATTAAAGACACAAAAGCAGCATCGGTTGCGGGCTCCCCGGAGCAGTTAAACGGTAAAGTACTCTTTACCTATGAGGGTTCGGCTTCTGGTGTAAAGTTGGCAGGTGATTTTAATAACTGGAGTACTTCTTCGGTCCCCATGACTAAAAATTCTAATGGGATATGGTCGGTAAAGATTAACTTGGCACCGGGATCTTACGGGTATAAATTTGTTGTGGACGGCAACTGGATAACCGATCCGGACAATCCTGATACAAAGCCAGACGGATATGGTGGAAAAAATTCCCGAGTCACTATAAAATAAAAAGCCTGATAGCCCCATTTTTGGCGGGGCTGTTTTGAAAACCGCAGCGGTATAAAATCTGGTGCTGATAAGTAGTGCGGAATTAATTCCGCCACAAGGTGAAAAAGTTTGTAGGCGGGGTTTAAACCCCGCCTACAGTTAAAGAGGAGAATAAATTGACGAATAAAAAAAATATAATAGTGAACTTAAGAAAACTCTTAAAAGAAGTTGAAAAAGTTAAAAATAATTTAGACAGCGGCAGAAAGAAGATAAGGGAACTTATATCCGAGCTTGAAGATGAGAGTAAGCTGGGGGTTCCTACAGATTACGATTTTGGCTTAAAAAGAATAAAGGAAGCTAAAAAAGAACTCCGCAAGCTGGTAAAAATGGATATGGGTTTACTTAAGGATATATTAAAGGCAATAAAAACTTTACAGATAAATACAAAAAAAAAGCTCTCTCCCGATGCCCGGGAAAATAAAAAACGGTAGTTACCGGGCTGATCATTTCCCTCCGCAGGAATGGCTTTTAACCAACCGGGAAGGCGGGTATTCTTCCGGTGGGGTCAGTGGAGAGAATTTAAGGCGATTTCACTCTTTGTTTGTGCCCTCAATAGCCAAAAGTCGGTATTGCGCAGTAAGCTGACTCTCTTTCATGGGTAGTTATAAAAAGAAATTTTCAGGTGTAAAAGAGGAAATAGAGTATGAATATACCTGCGGCAGCCTGGAAATAAAACAAAATATAGTACTTCACCCCCAAAAAAATCAACTTCAGGTTATATATTATTTTAATGAAATGGACAATAATACCGGTCCTGTTCTATTGAGACCTTATTTCCTTCTAAGGGGTCACCATGAATTGAGGGAAAATTATGATAATTTAAAATTTAAAATTCAGTCAGAAGAA
>JAGXOG010000114.1 GCA_023660015.1 Elusimicrobia bacterium LH_S2
GTACTACCCCCCAGTTAAGAGAACTTTTATATATTTTTTTTGTATTAAACTTCAAATTCTTCTCCTATAATTAATATTTGAAAACATTATATAATATAATCCCGGTAAATCAAAAAACAGTTAATTATTCCGCGGGCAATTTTTTCTTTTTCCGGTTAATTAAAATAAGGTTTCTAAGATAAACAATAAAAGCACCGTTGCTAATGCCGAATAAATAATTATAGGCATTCTTACCCAGAAAAGCTTCAACCCGAATAATTTTGCGGGCAGAGTCATAGACCAGTAACCAAGAGGCGGTTTTTTAAATCTGGGTTTCCCCCATAACTCGGGAACAGCAATGCTTCCGCTTAAAACAGTAGAGACCACGGTAGGCAGCGTCCACCTGTACTCTGCGGGCATAGTATATCCGGTTTCCCGGTTTGTAAACGGCAACAGCGCGGCCATACTTAATAGAAACAGAATAAAACTTATGTATATATTTTTTTTAAAGATTTTTTTCACTGTATATAAGTTTAAGTTTTACTATTAAGCCCGCAGCTGTCCATATAAGGACGGAATTTTCTGCATCTGTCAGATATGTCTGAAAAAAACCCGCTACGGCTATAGCAAAAAGCGCAGCCCATAAAAATGTATATATTAATTTCCACTCCGGATCTTCTAAATTAGACGGCAGATGAATATAAAGTTTTATAAATTTATAAATAAAGAATAAAAAAGCCAGTAAAGTCAGAGCTCCGCCTCCGACCAGTATACTTAGATATATTGAATGCGGATGGCATTTTGATCCGCTCGCCGGCCCGGTATAGTCCTTCATATATTGTTCTTTAAATACCCGGGTATATTGCCCGCGGCCGATACCTAAAAGCGGCGCTGTCTTATACATCTTTACCGAGACCGACCATATGGCCATCCTCCCTTCCAGTTTCCCCTGTATCTTTGAAATATTGCCGGGCACGGCAGTAAGTACTGCCGCGGCAAGCAGAGAAAATATTACAGCATACTTAATCTTATTTTTATTATAAAGTAGTACAAATATCACCCCAGCTATAAAGCCCAGCCAGGCGCTGTAGGCAAAAGATGCAACCAGTCCCCCCAGAACAAATAACGACTTCCATTTATTTTTAAGTGCACCGAAAGTTATAAAAGAAAGCATTAAAATCTGCCCGCCGAAAGTCAGATGATGGGAGAG
>JAGXOG010000115.1 GCA_023660015.1 Elusimicrobia bacterium LH_S2
TTTTTAACCCTTCTAATTATTATTTCTTGCAATTAGAAGCAAAACAACCCTTGACAACCCTTTTTTACTTACTATAATAAAAATATGACTAAAAATTACCCAGGAAAATTTAAAAGAAAGCTGAGAAATGCCGATATTCGTCATTTCGATGAACTCATCCATGACCAATCCAAAGAATGGCTCATAAAAAATTTTTCCTATAGAGCAGATGAATACCCGGTAAATGTCTCAATGCTTTTCAGAAACCTTGTCTGGCAGATGCGGGAAAGGGTCAAATCGGGCCGGAAACCGCCCTTTAAGGAGTTAATCCGCACATTTTGGTATATGTATGCCAAACCTACCTTAACCCGCTGTAATTCGCTCTCTGATAACTCTGATAACCAATATAGGCAATTAATATCTCAGATGTCAGATATGGTAAAAGAAAACAAATTAATGAAATACAAAGACATAGGATTCAGAGATGAAAACGAAGCAAACAGAACAGTTGGAGAAAATGCGAATATAATCCTTTTTTCAGAGAAAGTAGGACACCACCATTTTTTAACAGAGATCCAGAACAAATACAAAATCTCAATAATTGCACTTGGAGGCAAACCTTCCATACTGAATGTAGAATATTTTGTAGATAAAATGAAAGAGATGGGAGTGAATTTAAGACGCTCATTCTACATTTTTTCAATAGTTGACTTTGACTCACACGGCTGGATTGTCCGGGACTCCTTTATTGAAGACCTTAATTTTTACGGAATAAACAATATCAAACTAATAGATTTAATTTATCCTGACATGCTCAAACCTAAAGAAATTAAAATGTCCAGGTATAGGATTCCCCAAGAGAAAGATGATGAAGAATTAAACAGATACTGGCTCAGGCAGGTAAAGAAAAACAATTATAAGAATATGAAAGAGCTCATTGAAAAGAAAAAAGGAAAACAGATCCTATATGGACTGGAGGCCGAATCAATATCAACAAAAAGATTAACAGAAAAAATAAAAGGATTAATCCTTCCAATCCTGGGAAAGAAAGAGGACTATTTAAAGGATTATGAACTCAGAAATTTAAACGAGAAAATAAAGCAGATGATAATTTGGCATATGACAGGAGGGTATCCAGCCGGTGAGATGAAGCACGGCCCCATAGCCTTAATTGACGA
>JAGXOG010000116.1 GCA_023660015.1 Elusimicrobia bacterium LH_S2
GAAGATATGTTATGAGGCACGGTTTGCTTTATTCAACCGGAGCGGAAATTATGCCGTTTGTAACTTTGTGCGGTATTATAAGTCCGCAAACAGCTTACCTGCTTGGTGCGGGGTTTTTACTTCTTTCCGACATATTTAGATTTCTTAATGATAATATTCTTGCGGTATATAAAAAAATAGATAGCCCCGGTTTGATATTAAGAGGTAATTTGTGTATTATAAAGAAGATTAAAGATAGTTTAAGGGACGGAGGAAAAAATGAACGCACACGAAAAAACAGTAGAAATTTTAAAACAGGCAGCGGGAAAATACGAGCTGGATAATCTCAGGAAAGTTCTTGAATATGACGAATCGCTTTTATTTGAGAAAGATATTTTTATAAGCTTAAAAAATATAGTGGAGGCCGACCTTGCCGTGGGAAATACAAAAGAACTTTTAAAAGAAGCAAAGAACGTATATAACGGTCCTATTTTTGCGGTCAACGCCCGGCAAGGTAAGTATCTTATAAAGTCCGAACCCGACTTTCAGAAAGCCGTTGAGATGCTCGGTGAATACGATTTCTGTTTTAATCTCAGCCCGTATCATATTGTAAATTCCTACCTGTCCCTGGTCATAGCCCAGGTAACGGGTCTTGATGTTGATAAGCTTTACAATAAAGCTAATCAGCATATAAAAGAGTTCGTAGAATACGCTCTTCAAAATTATCCTAACTGGGACGAGGATACACTTACTACAGAAGATCCCGTGCTTATGATGCCTATTGGCGCTGCCGGAAGTGGCAAGTCCACTTTCTATAAAGAACTTTCAAATGTAATTAATTTTTCATGTGATAATATAAGGTATCTTCTCTTTAAGGAATACGGTCCATGTTTCAGCCCTTGGGAGAGCGGTCTTTCCTGGTGGATAGTCAACCGGCTGGTGGACCATTACCTAAAGGATGGATACAATGTATTTTACAACGGTGTCAACACAGATCTGGAGTATAGGTCGCCCATTACCATGGAACACGATGACCCTATCTACGCGGGCATGCCCTACAATGTGAAACTTGTATATTTTGAGTCCCCGGTCGAGCTAACCTCTAAAGAGCTGGAAGAATTAAAGAGCGTAAATCTCTGGGAAACTCCCATAGAAG
>JAGXOG010000117.1 GCA_023660015.1 Elusimicrobia bacterium LH_S2
CAATCATCTCATCTCTTATGACCCAAACCCTTGAATATGCATCGCCATTTTCTCTTGTTGGAATATTAAAATCTATTTTGTCATAAGCAGCATAAGGTTCAATCTTTCTAATATCATATTTCATTCCCGTTGCTCTTAAAACCTGGCCTACTGCTCCGGATTTCTTTGCCTCATCTTGGGTTATCTTTCCGATACCTTTAGCCCTTTCGTCAAATAAACGGTTATTAAAAAATGTAGCATCATAATCCGGCACACAACCGCCGATGGAATGTAGTGTATTGACTACTTTTTCTTTAAAACCTTCTGGAAAATCTCGCCTTACCCCCCCAGGCCAGATGTATATGTGATAGACTCTGGCACCGGTAAGTTCCTCAAAAAGATCCAGAACAAGGTCTCTGTGATACATGGCCCAGTTTGCAGCTGTATCAAAGCCAAGCATATTTGAATATGCCCATAAACCAAAAAGATGAGAAGAAATTCTGGAAAGTTCTAAGCAAATGCTTCTTATATAATGCGCCCTTTCCGGGACTTCTATCTTTGCCAACTTTTCTGTCGCCATGACATATACCATTTCCATAGAATCAGGTTCTATTACATTTATCCTGCAGACCATTGGAAAATTCTGTATCCAAGTTCTATATTCCATAAGTTTTTCAAAACCTCGGTGCAGCCAGCCGGGATTTACAGTTGCTTCAAGAATTCTGTCTCCTTTAACTTTTAATTTAATGCTCAAGTTTCCCACCATGCCCATGTGCTGTGGTCCAAAGAAGAGTTCAAGCTCCCTGTTAGTGCCTGTTACTTTTTCATTTAATATTTTCAACTTGTTTTTGTTATCTCCATAAATTTCTCGCGTTCATTCTCATTCCTCTATAGAAGGTATCTTCTCAAAAAATTTTTCAACATATTTTCTTGTGTCGAAATCCTTTCTAAAAGGAGGAATTTTATATTCTCTTTCCAGAAAAAGCGGAGTCAGTCTTGGATGGCCTTTAAAATTTATTCCAAAAAGTTCGTGTATTTCTCTCTCGTAGGGTTCAGCATTTTCAAAAATGGGAATTACTGTAACAAATTGCGGGTTTTCTCTGGAAATTCTTGCCTTTAAAATTATGCTTATTTTTTCTCCATAAGAAGT
>JAGXOG010000118.1 GCA_023660015.1 Elusimicrobia bacterium LH_S2
CTATAGTATTTAATTATACTTATTCATAGTTCCAGCCATTCCATGTCTTATATAATAATAAATTAAACGCTTTGCTTCAATAATCATCTCCTCTACTTCCCTGATTTCAGGGTTAGAAAACCTCTCCAGAACAAACTCTACGGTATTTCTAACTGCCGGCCCACCTATACCCATTCTCAGCCGGGGCACTTTCTTTGTACCTAAAGCATCAATAACGGACTGAAGGCCGTTGTGCCCACCGGATCTTCCACCGGGTCTTATCCTTAATTTACACCGGGGAAGATTAAGATCGTCGTAGACGATAAGAATATCCTTAATATCACAGTTATACTTTTTAACTATTTTTTTAACCGTCAGTCCGCTTTTGTTCATATATGTCAGGGGTTTGGCTACAGTATAATCTTCTTTTTCGGCGATAAAGGCCTTACAGTTTCTGTATTTTTTAAAATTATCTGCCAAGGAATCAGCCAACACCAAACCTGTGTTATGCCTGGTCCCACTGTATTTTAATCCCGGATTCCCTAGTCCGATAATTATTTTATTTGTCAAATAAACTCTCGCTCTTTATTCTTCGGGGACCTCTTTTTCTTTCTTGGGAGCTCCTTCCGGTTCTTCCCCGGCGGGTTCGGCAGCTTCCTCTGCTGCTTCTTCTTTCGGAATCTCCTCACCTATGACTTCGGGTTCAGATATTTCTTCCTCACCTTCTTCGGGTTCCTCTAACTCGGTTGGCTCAACTATGTGAACCACAATTCTTTCTTCATCCTCGAGGATTTCCACCCCCTCCACCGTTTTAATATCCGCAATTGTAATATTGTCACCCAGATTAAGGTTAGAAATATCTATTGTAAAATTATTCGGTATTTCAGTAGGCAGACAGCTCACCTTGACTTCCCTTACTATATGGTCCATTACCCCTTCTTCGGATTCAACTCCGGGTGCCGTCCCTTCAGTTTCAACGGGCACTTTAACTTCTATCTTTTCGGTAAGGTTAATCTGGCATACATCTACATGAATAATTCTCATAGATATGGGATTAACCTGTATCTCTTTAATTATAGCAGTAACGGGCTTTGACTTTCCGACTTTAATCTTTATCAAAACATTTTCGCCAAGCTCTGTAG
>JAGXOG010000119.1 GCA_023660015.1 Elusimicrobia bacterium LH_S2
TTTTTCTTATATCTGAAACCGTGCGGTTTTTATTATCCGTGGTAGTAGCCACCATAACTGCTACTCCGGCGGGCCCGTATCCCTCATACATAAACTCTTCATAAGAAACCCCGGGCAGTTCTCCGGTACCCCGCTTTATTGCCCGGTTAATATTGTCTTTGGGCATATTAGCTTCGTTTGCTTTTTCTATGGCCAGCCTGAGACGGGAATTCATATCCGGGTCGCCTCCGCCGTTGCGGGCCGATACCGTTATCTCCTTGACCAGTTTTGAAAAAAGCTTGCCTCTTTTTTTATCTTCTTTGGCTTTCTGATATTTAATACTGTGCCATTTGGAATGTCCGGACATAATTAAACCGCCTTACTGGTTCTCTTCTTCTTTTTCCCGGCGGTATTTTTCAACAAGACGCTGCTGGATGCCGGACGGAGCACGTTTGTAATGGTCAAACTCTACTGTATATTCTCCCTCTCCACTGGTTATTGACCTTAAATCCTCGGCATAGGTACTTAAACTTTCTTTAGGTATACGGGCTTTTATCACCTGCATCTTATTATCCGCAGGCTCCATACCCAGGACCCGGCCGCGCCGGGAATTAAGATCCCCCATGACCGCACCGGTATAATCATTACTGACTTTTATACCTACTTTCATTATCGGTTCTAAAATATACGCAGCGGCATCCTTAACCCCTTTTTTGAAAGCCATGCTGCCGGCCACCTGAAAAGCCATGTCGGAGGAGTCGACGTCATGGGAGGAACCGTCAATAAGTTCTATGGTAATATCAACGACGGGATAACCGGCTATTACGCCCTTATCCATCACTCCCTTAATTCCTTTCTCCACTGCCGGTATGTAGTTTGAGGGAATCCTTCCTCCTACAATTTTATCAATAAATTCAAATCCTTTTCCGGTCTCCGCGGGTGTCATATTTATAACGCAGTCTCCGTACTGGCCCCGCCCTCCGGACTGTTTTTTATATTTCCCTCCTACCTCGCTTACACTTTTGCCGATAGTTTCACGGTAGGCAATTTTAGGCGGTTTCAATAGAACTTCGGCATTATACCTCTTCTTGATTTTTTTAACTATCAGGCTGAGTTGGAGCGAACCCATAC
>JAGXOG010000011.1 GCA_023660015.1 Elusimicrobia bacterium LH_S2
ACAGAAGCAAAGATATGAGAAGGTCAATGGCGTTTGCAATTCAGGAGTAATTAAATAAAATTAATAAAAAAATGGATAAGAAAAAAATTACAGTTATAGGGTGCGGAAAAATGGGGACGGTTATATTAAAATCAATAAGTCGTCTGGGATGCTATGAGGTCAGTGGAGTTGAAAAAGATGACAAACGCCGTGAAAAACTGAATGCTTCCGGAGATTTTAAAGTTTACGCCGAACTTTCCCAGCTCGGTTTAGCATATCTCTATATACTTGCCGTAAAGCCGCAGGATATTCCGGGTGTTGCCCGTCAATTAAAAAATAAGTTAGAAAAGTCGAAAGAGAAAAAAATAGTGGTGATAAGCATCGCAGCCGGAGTTAAGGCTGAAATTATAAAAAATATTATCGGCGGTAATTGCCCGGTAATAAGGGTTATGCCCAATACTCCTGCTCTTGTATCTGCCGGGCTGACTGCTATACAGAAGGATGCCGGCGCTGCCAGGGAAGATTACGAACTTACCAAAAAAATATTCAGCGGGATGGGAGATGTGATTTTTATAAACGGCGATAAATTTGACGAGGTCACAGCGCTTTCTGGTTCAGGACCGGCTTATTTTTTTTATATGGCCGAAATTATGAAGGAGTATGCTGAAGATAAAGGATTCTCGGACCGGGATGCTGCATTGATTGCCGCTAAAACCATAGAAGGTGCCGGGCGCCTTATATATAAGGAATACAGGAAGCCGAATAAATCTTTTTCCGAGCTTCGCCGGGATGTAACATCCAGTGGGGGTACAACAGAGGCGGCCTTAAATAATATCTATAAGGAAGATTTTAAGGGTATATTTAAGAGAGCGCTTGTCGCAGCTGCCCGCAGGTCGAAAGAAATCTCTAAAGGAGAAAAGATATGATTATTTTAAGAACCATAGGTTACATAATAAACAGCCTGCTGTTGTTTATAGCGATTATCTCGATAGTTCGGTTAGTTATGGACTCTTATATTCTGGATATAAAAGAACTGCCGGTAGGGCCGCTTGTTGAAGAGCTTACCGATATTATAATGGAGCACGGAAAAAAGTTCATTCCTATTAATTCCCCGAAAAATCTTTTAATAAGTATAACTATCGTATCCCTGATACTTTTTATTGTAATAAGGGCTGTTGTATTAGTATAGACTTACGGGTTTAGGGGAACTATGGAAAATATTATTAATTACAAAAAAGGGCAACTTATCTTACTTGACCAGCGCAATCTACCTTACAAGATTACGTATAAAAAACTCTTAACTGCCAAGGCTGCCGCCGCAGCTATTGGGGATATGGTGGTAAGAGGCGCTCCGGCAATAGGGATTACGGCGGCCTATGCTTATCTTTTGGGCAGCCGGGAAAAAGATTTCAAAAATTATAAAACTCTTGAAAATTATATGAAAAATGTTTCTGAAAAACTTTTAGCTTCGCGGCCGACAGCCGTAAATCTTAAATGGGCAGTAGATTTAATGGAAAAAACCTTAAGAGCTGATCCGGAACTTCTTGTTGATAAGATAAGAGATAATCTTTTTGAAAAAGCCGAATCAATAAAATACAGTGAGATAGAAGCTAATAAAAAAATAGGTCAATACGGAAGCAGTGAACTTAAAAAAGTTTTCGGGGAAGACGGGAATCTTAAAATTCTCACCCACTGCAATGCCGGGGCGCTGGCTACCGGCGGATGGGGTACTGCATTGGGAGTTATCCGCAGCGGCTTTAAAGACGGACTGATTGACGAGGTTTATGTAGATGAAACCCGTCCCCGTATGCAGGGGGCAAGGCTCACCTGTTTTGAACTTAAAGAGGAAAATATACCCTATACGCTTATAACTGACGGGATGCCGGCGCATTTTATGTCCCTGGGAAATATAGATGCGGTGATAGTCGGCGCCGACCGCATTGCCTTAAACGGGGATACAGCAAATAAAATAGGGACTTCGATGGTTGCCATAGCGGCAAATTATTATAACGTTCCCTTTTATGTAGCGGCTCCGGTCTCAACTTTTGATTTTAATTGTCCCGGCAGAAAGGATATAGCTATAGAAGAGAGGTCCCATGAGGAAGTTTTATTTATAAACAAGAAACAGATATCCCCGGAAGAAACCAGAACAGTGAATCCGGCGTTTGATATTACACAAAAGGGATTAATTAAAGGATATATTACAGAAAAAGGAGTTATCAGAAATACCGATGAGTTACAATAAAACTTTAAATTTACCGAGAACGAATTTTTCTATGAAGGCAAACCTTGCCGGAAAAGAGCCCTATATTCAAAAAGAGTGGGATAAGAAAGAAATATTTAAAAGACGACTTGAAAAGAATAAAGATAAAGAGCCGTTTATACTTCATGACGGGCCGCCTTATGCAAACGGCCACATACATATAGGTACGGCCTTAAATAGGATCTTAAAAGATATGGTAATAAAATATAAATCTATGTCGGGCTACCGGGCTCCGTTTGTCCCCGGCTGGGATTGTCACGGACTTCCCGTTGAATATGAACTTTTAAAGAAAATAGATAAGAAGAAAATAAATGATAAGGTAAAATTTAGAAAAGAAGCCGCAAAATACGCCCTGAATTTTGTTAATATCCAGCGCAAA
The DNA here is from genome assembly GCA_023660015.1 of Elusimicrobia bacterium LH_S2. GTDB lineage: Bacteria > CG03 > SLGR01 > SLGR01 > JAGXOG01 > JAGXOG01. The sequence continues at coordinate 2,622 of JAGXOG010000011.1, forward strand.
GAATTCCGCCGGCTCGGACTGGTCGGAGAATGGGATAACCCCTATTTAACGCTTAATCCGGTATATGAGAAGACAATTGTAAAGAGCTTTAAAGAACTTTATTTAAACGGTTATATTTATCGCGCTCAAAAGCCGGTTTATTGGTGCTCTTCCTGCAAAACCGCTCTGGCCGAAGCCGAAGTAGAGTATAAGGATATAACCTCGCCTTCGGTCTATGTTAAATTTCCCATGGTTTCGGAAAAACCCGGGTTTATCGATAAGGACTCAGAGGTCAGCGCTCTGGTTTGGACAACTACCCCTTGGACTCTGCCCGCGAATTTAGCGCTTTGTTTCCATCCTGATTATGAATACGCTTATTTGAAAAAAGGCAAAGAAAGTTTAATAGTTGCAAAAAGTTTCGCCGGTCAATACCATGGTTATCAAGTTGTCGGGACTGTAAAAGGCAGCGACCTGGAAGGAGCGAAGTTCAGTTCGCCTTTTAGAAAAGAATACTCCGAAGGAATTAATGGTTCTTTTGTTACCCTTGAAGAAGGTACCGGAATAGTGCATATAGCTCCCGGACACGGAGAAGAAGATTATCAGATAGGGTTGGAGTATGATTTGGGTATTTTGTCGCCTGTAGATGAGAGCGGAAGGTTTAAGGGCGCGGGTGTAGAGGAAATTGAGGGAAAAGATGTATTTGAGAGCGACCCGGTAATAATTGAGTTTTTGGAAGCCCGGAATTTGCTTTTTGCAAAAGAGGATATAACCCACCCATATCCCCATTGCTGGAGATGTAAGAGCCCTATAGTATACAGGGCCACAAAACAGTGGTTTCTTGAAGTAGACAAATCGGGCTTAAGAGAGAAGATTTTAAAAAAGATTAATGAAGTAAACTGGTATCCGGCTTCATCCATAAAGAGGATAAAAGCAATGATTGAAAATCGTCCGGATTGGTGTCTTTCCCGGCAGCGGCTCTGGGGTGTGCCTATTCCCGTCTTTTACTGTAAAAGCTGCGGTAAGATTATTGCTAACGAGGAAAGTTTAACCCGGGTTGAGGAAGAATTTTCTAAAAACGGTTCTAACTCTTGGTTTGAAAAATCCGCGAAGGAACTTTTAGGCGACGATTTTAAGTGCAGCTGCGGCTCCGGCGAATTTAAAAAAGAAGGAGACATTCTTGATGTCTGGTTTGACTCGGGAGTAAGCAATATGGCCGTGCTGGAAAACCGGGACGGCTTAAGCTGGCCTGCCGACCTTTATCTTGAAGGTTCCGATCAGCACAGGGGATGGTTTCAAACTTCTCTAATACCTGCCGTGGCCATAAAAGGCAAGTCCCCTTACCGGGGAGTTCTTACTCACGGGTTTATAGTTGACGCCGAAGGAAAAAAGATGTCCAAATCGGCAGGTAACGCCGTAGCCCCGCAGGATATAATAAAAAAATACGGAGCGGATTTATTAAGGTTATGGGGTGCCAGCGAAAATTATTTTACAGATGTAAAGATATCCGATGAAATAGTTGCTCAGATGGTAACGAAATACAGACGGATAAGGAATACCCTGAGGTTTATATTGGGAAATACGGGAGATTATCCTTCTGACCTTAAGATAAACTATGAAGATCTTACCGGGATAGATAAATATGTGCTGGGCAAATTCAGCGAGATGGCAGCGACAGTGAAGAAGAATTATGAGAATTTAAGTTTTCATAAAAGCATGAGAGCAATACATGATTTTTGTAATTTAACGATGTCTTCACTTTATTTTAATATCTTAAAGGACAGGCTCTATGTCTCCCATCCCGATGACCCTGCAAGAAGGAGATCCCAATACACGCTCAAATTAATAGGCGAGAATCTATTAAAGCTGCTTTTTCCCGTGCTTTCCCATACTGCCGAAGAAGCATGGAAAAAATATATAAAAGAACAGGATTTGTCCGGCGACAAATACCCTGAAAGTATAATGTTGTGCGATATAAAAAAACTTCCCGAAAGCTGGGATAACTCCGGTATCCGTAAAGAGTGGAAGAGTATAATCGCGATAAGAGATATAGTGCTAAAAGAAGTTGAAGTCGCAAAAGAAAAAGAGATAATTAAAGATCCGCTGCAGGCCGGTGTAGCCATAAAAACTTCTGATAAGGCTGTTTTTGATTTCTTAAGGGCTTACCGGAATAAATGGAAAGAATATTTTATCGTAAGCGATGTAAAAATTAAAATGGCAGATGATTTAGAATACGGCGTTGAATTTTTAGGCGGCCGGTTAACGGTTGATGTTGCTCCGGCTGCAGGAAAAAAATGCGTTCGCTGCTGGCTTATGAGCGATAGCGTAGGAAGAAATGATAAGCACAGTGAACTTTGTGCGCGCTGCAGTAAAATTGTAGAAAAATTAGAAACCGGTTAGATGGCTTATTTTATTATTCTCTCTGTAATTTTAATAGACAGGTTTGTTAAGTTTTTAATAGTTGTAAATCTGGATTTTTATGAAACTATTCAGGTCTTTCCCTTCTTTAATATAACCCTTATAAAAAATACCGGCATTGCCTTTAGCTTGTTCCAAGGGGGAAACAGCCACATGATATTGATAAACAGCGTGGTAATATTATTTATAAGTTGGATTCTTTATTCTGGCCGCCAAGAGCCTAAGATACTCCGCGTTGCCTATGCCTTTATTATCGGCGGGGCTCTTTCAAATATGTGGGACCGTATAGTATATTCCGGGGTTATTGATTACCTGGATTTTAAAGTATGGCCGGTCTTTAACGTTGCTGACATATCCATAAGCGCGGGAGCGATACTTATAGTTTATAATATTATAACTTCTTATAAAAATAAAAAGAGAGTAAAAGATGCATCCCATACTTTTTAAGGTTGGTTCTTTAACTATATATACCTATGGCCTTTTAGTTGCAATTGGAATATTGGCTGGGATGAAAATGGCGTTAGCAGGTTCAAAATATAGGTATATTTCAAAAGATTTCACCGGAAGATTATTTACCGGAATTATTATTTCCGGATTTATCGGGGCTCGTATATTTTATGTTTTGCTTGATTTCAACAGCTATTACAGCAACCCGTTAAGTATAGTGAAATTCTGGGAAGGGGGCCTGGTTTTTACAGGTGGGGTAATCGGGGGAACTCTCTGGGTTATATATGCGGGATTAAAATACGGAGTCAGTATATGGGGCATGGGAGACATACTTGCCCCCGGACTTGCTCTGGGCCACGGTATCGGCAGGATAGGATGTTTTTCTGCGGGATGCTGCTACGGCAAGCCGACCGATTCATTTATAGGGGTAATATTTAATAATCCCCATTGCCTGGCTTCTCCCCTGGGGGTCAAGCTTATACCAACCCAGCTTATTTCAGTCGGGTATATGTTGATAATATCTTATCTGCTCTTTAAGTATCTTAAGAGCGATAAATCTCCTGTTGCCGGAGTTTTTTCTTTCTATCTGATTCTCTATGGGGCATTTAGAATAACAATAGAATATTTTCGGGGTGATTTCAGAGGAAGCGAATTTATGGGCTGGACATCTACTCAATGGGCGGCTGCCGCGGCTGTAATAATCGGAATTTATATAATAATTTCAAAGAAAAAAAATTTCAAAAAAAGAAGTGAAAAAAGAAGAAAGTAAGATTCTGGAGGCGGTCCGCTCGGGCCAGCGACTGGATAAGTATATGGCCGGACACCTGAAATTTTCCCGTTCAAAGATAAAAAAAAATATTAAAAAAGGGCAGGTCCTGGTAAATAAAGAAGAGAAGCGTCCCCACTATACTCTTAAAAAAGGCGACAGGATAGAATATTTAATAAAATCCGCCGACAAAGGCCATATCATCCCCCAGAATATTTCCCTAAAAATATTTAAAGAAACCTCCGAATATGTAATAATCAACAAACCCTCTGATTTTGTCGTTCATCCGGCTCCTGGAAATCCGGACGGAACTCTTCTAAATGCTTTAGCTTATCGTTATAAAACACCCCGCCTGGTGCATCGCTTGGATCAGGACACCTCTGGAGTCATGATTGCTGCCTTAAATGATAAGTCAGCTTTGAATATAAAAAAACAATTTAAAAAAAAGAAAGTTAAAAAAATTTATCTGGCATTAGTTAAAGGAATTTTAGAAAATGAAGCCGGCCAGATCGACATTCCCATAAAAAGGGACAGCCGGGATAGGACAAAGATGCGCGCCGGATGGACTTCGGGCAGAAAATCAACCACCCGATACCGGGTGAGGGAAAGGTTTCATAACGCCACTTACGTTGAGGTCTATCCGTTGACCGGCAGAACTCACCAGCTCAGGGTGCATTTCAGCCATTTAGGTCATCCTATATTAGGAGATCGTAAATACGGCGAGCCGCCTTACAAAGCGCCCCGGCAGATGCTACATGCATGGCAGGTTTCTTTTTACGATCTGGCAACAAAAAAAAGAGTAAGTTATACGATAGAGCCACCCGAAGACTTTCTGAAATCCCTCTCCGGGCTGGATAAGATAAAAGTATAATTGACTAATAAAATATCTTAAAACTCAAGTGCCGTTATTATTTGACAAATAAGGTGCAACTATATAAAATAAAATAATCTTCGGGAGAGGGTGAAATTCCCAATCGGCGGTGATTAGTGTAATCCTTAAGTCCGCGAGCCGAAAGGCAGAATCCGTGTGAATCGGATATCGACGGTTAAAGTCCGGATGAGAGAAGGTCAAAAATTATTATAGAGGAAGGCAGAAGTTCCGGAGATTTTATATCTCCGGTTTTTTTTATGATATCAGACAGTTATTTTATGCAGAAAGCAGTGGAACTTGCTAAGGGCGGGATGAATCTCACCTCGCCTAATCCGCGGGTGGGGTGTGTAATTGTAAAAGACGGCAAGATTATAGGGAGCGGTTATCATAAACGATTCGGAGGCCCCCACGCGGAAGCCGTAGCGCTTAATTCTTTAAAAGCAAATCCGGAAGGCGCCACAGCTTTTGTTACTCTTGAACCATGCTCTCATACCGGCAAGACCCCCCCCCTGTACGAAAAAACTTGCTGATTCCGGCATAACGAGAGTTGTAGTAGGTATTAAGGATCCAAGTCTTCAAGTCAGCGGGATAGATATACTTAAAAAAAAGGGAATAGAAGTTAAGTCAGGTCTCTTAAAAAAAGAGTGTAGAAAGCTGGTAAAGGATTTTTTAAAATACAGGAGTCAAAAAAAACCTTATGTAACGGTTAAAACGGCTATGTCGCTTGACGGGAAAATAGCTACCCGCAGCAATAATAGTCGGTGGATAAGTTCTCCGGCAAGCAGAGATTACACTATGCGGCTTCGCGGAGAGTCAGATGCAATTATGGTGGGGGCAACGACTGCCCGGATAGACAATCCTTTGCTTACTTACCGGCTTGAAAAACCGCATGCCCGGGACCCGGTCAGAGTAATATTAGACGGGAATCTATCAGTCAGCACGGATTTAGATATTATTAAAAAGGGCACGCTTATTATTGCCGCCCGTGAATCCGGAGGGGAAAAAGAAAAAATATTAAAGGATAAGGGAGTTAAAATTATAAAACTTCCCTCTGAAAGGGGCAAGGTAAACCCGGCCGATATTTTGTCTGCACTTTACCGGGAGAATATAATGTCGCTTTTAATCGAGGGCGGCAGCAGTGCGATAGGGACTTTTTTAGATGGGGGCGAAACCGACAGCATAGTATTTATATACGCACCTATACTTATCGGGGGAAATAAAGCCCCCGGTGTTTACGGCAGAAAGGGTATTAAAAATCTTGAAGATAAAATTAATATCAGCAATATAAATATATTTAAAATCGGCGAAGATATTGTAGTAGAGGGAGATATAATATAGAATGTTTACCGGTATAGTAAAAGATCTCGGGCGGGTAAAGTATCTAAGAGGAAACACTCTCTCTGTAAGTACCCGGATTGATGATTTAGAGCCCGGTGGGAGTTTAATGGTTGACGGAGTATGCCTGACGGTGACAAAAATATTAAACAGCAGCGTTTCTATGGATATAGGAAGGGAAACATTAGAAAAAACTTCACTGGGAAAACTGAAAACGGGTTCGCTCGTTAATCTGGAACCTGCGATGAGAATATCGGACAGAATAGACGGGCATATAGTTTACGGCCATGTGATGGGAACCGGCAAGGTCCTTTCGGTTAAGCATAAAAATAATACAATAATAATAACCGTCAAAGCCGACCGCAATACTGCGGCGCAACTTATGGAAAAAGGATCGGTAGCGTTAAATGGCGTATCTTTAACGGTTAATGAAATTAAAATGGATATATTCAAAGTAGGGATAATTCCGGAAACCGCAAAAAGAACTAATCTGGGGACTTTAAATTCAGGAAGTAGAGTAAATATAGAGCCGGATATGCTGATTGCAGCCGCAAAAGGGAAATAAAATGAGTTTAGATAAGATAGAAGATGCCATAAAAGATATAAAAGCAGGAAAATTAGTAGTCGTTGTGGATGACGAAAAGAGAGAAAATGAGGGGGACCTCGTAATGGCGGCAGAGTACGCCACCCCGGAATCAATAAATTTTATGGCCAAATACGGACGGGGGCTTATCTGTATAACTATGGAGGGAAAAGACCTCGACCGGCTTGGATTAAAGACTATGAAGAAAACAAATGATTCAAGGGAGGCTGATTTTACAGTATCCTGTGACGCCAGTCGGGGAATAACTACGGGGATATCAGCGGCCGACAGAGCAGAGACGATAAATATTTTAGCGGACCCGGAAAACTCGGATGACGACATAAATGTCCCCGGCCATATATTTCCCATAAGATATAAAGAGGGTGGCGTTTTGGTTCGTGCCGGTCATACCGAAGCTTCGGTGGATATGGCGAGGCTGGCCGGACTTTTCCCTTCAGGGGTTATATGCGAAATCATGAACGAAGACGGAACCATGGCCCGTTTGGGAGACCTTAAAAAATTTGTAAAAGAACATAAGTTAAAACTTGTCTCCATAGAGGACCTTATCAAGTACAGGTACCGGGAGGAAAAGTTTGTGGAAAAAATAAGCGAGGCAGTTTTGCCCACCCGCTATGGAAAGTTTAATCTTCACGCCTACAGATCATCATTAGACGGGGGAAAGACCCATGTGGCGCTGGTAAAGGGTGATCTGTCAGGCAGTGAAGATGTTCTTGTCCGTGTTCATTCCGAATGTCTTACCGGTGATGTGTTAGGCTCAATCCGATGTGACTGCGGAACGCAGCTTCGTACCGCCTTGAAAATGATAGGGGATAGTTCGCGGGGGGTACTGCTTTATATGAGACAGGAAGGTCGGGGAATTGGGCTTGGAAACAAGATTAAGGCATACAGTTTGCAGGACGAGGGATTAGATACTGTGGAGGCAAATCACGCTCTCGGGTTTGGTGCGGATTTAAGGGATTACGGGGTAGGCGCCCAAATATTGTCGGACTTGGGGCTTTCTACAATAAAACTCTTAACTAATAACCCTAAAAAGATTGTAGGCCTGAGCGGTTACGGACTGGAGATAACCGAAAGAATTCCCTTATCTTGCGAGGTGACTTCGGAGAACAGGAAATATTTAAATACAAAGAAATATAAACTGGGTCATTATCTGGACTAGTTATAAGAGAGGAGGAATGATGAAAACAATTAAAGGTAAATTAAGCGGAGTAGGAAAACGAGCGGTAGTAGTGGTTTCGCGCAGAAACAAGCAGGTAGTACTTAAACTGCTCGATGGGGCAAAAGAAGAGCTCTTAAGGAACGGCATGGAAGATAATGAGATAACAATCTGTGAAGTTCCCGGAGCCTGGGAAATAGCCGCCTGCGTGAAAAAGGTTAAAGAATCTTCACTTTACGATATGGCAATATGTCTCGGAGCCGTTATACGCGGGGATACTCCGCATTTTGAATATGTCTCTGCCCAGGTAGCCAGAACTGTTGCCGAAGAAGGTATAAACGGCGATATACCTGTTGCTTTCGGGGTATTGACTTGTGACAGTTTAGAGCAGGCTCTTGAGCGCTCCGGAGGGAAGAGCGGCAATAAAGGCGAAGAAGCTGCCCGCGCGGCGCTTGAAATGTCGGACCTCTATTCAAGGTTGCGTTAATGGGCGAAAGAAGGAATGCCAGAAAACTTGCTGTCCGAGTGCTTTATGTAATGGATAATATGGAAATTAAGCTGGATAAGGCCTGGGAAATAGTAACGAATTCTAAATATCCGGATAGAGTCGGGCAGTTTGCCCGCCGTCTTGTAGAGGAGACCAGTAAAAATAAGGATTATATAGATGCGGTCATAAATAAAGTTGCCGAAAATTGGGAGATGGACAGGATAGCTAAAGTAGATATCACCGTTATAAGGCTTGGCCTGTACGAAATATTTTTTGAAGAGGATATTCCCCGAAAAGTTTCAATAAATGAAGCTGTTGAGCTTGCAAAATATTTCTCAACCGAAAAATCCCACCGTTTTGTTAACGGGATATTGGACGCTGCAAAAAAAGAAGTTAATGAAGATTGAAAATGTAAAAGAAAGAATAAAAGAGCTCCGCCAAAAAATACGTAAACATAACCGGCTTTATTATATAGCCGGCTCTCCCAAGATTTCAGACCGAGAATATGACCGACTCTATCGTAAGCTCAAAGAGATTGAAGAAGAGCGTCCGGAGTATATTACCGCCGATTCTCCTACTCAGAGGGTTGGCGGGAAGCCGCTTAATGAATTTAAAAACTATACTCACACCGTGCCCATGCTTTCGCTGGACAATACATATTCCAGGGACGAAATTGTGGACTGGGAAAAAAAGATTTCAAAGAAAGTAGAGATTGAAGAAGGGTTTATCGTTGAGGAAAAACTTGACGGTATAGGGCTTTCGCTGGTATTTCGAAGCGGCAATCTGGACATCGCAGCTACCCGCGGCGACGGTTATACAGGGGATGAGATAACTGCAAATATAAAACCCCAGCGCGGTATTCCGCTTAAGCTTTCCGGCAGAAATATACCGGGGCTTATAGAGATAAGGGGTGAAGTTTTTATCCGTAAATCAGAATTTAAAAGAATCAATGAAAGAAGGAGATTTGAGGGCAAAAAAACTTTCGCTAATCCCCGCAATACCTGTGCAGGAACTCTGAAACTTTTAGACCCCGAAAAATCTTCTAAGCGACAACTTAACGCTTATTTTTATGCGGTCGGCGCGGTAAAAGACGGCTCTCTGCCATCTTCTCAGGAAGATATTCTGGAAAGATTTACCGGGTGGGGACTGCCGGTAAATAAGAATTACCGCCACTGCCGGGATATAGGTGAGATAAAAGAATCCTATGAGTATTTTAAAGAAAAACGGGAGGACCTCGATTACGAGATAGACGGTATAGTAATAAAAGTAAGCTCACGAAAAGAGCAAAATATACTCGGCTCTACAGCAAAGAGTCCCCGGTGGGCGATTGCTTATAAATTCGAGGCAGAGGGTAATATAAGCGTGGTCAAAGAAATAAAATTCAATGTTTCTAGAACGGGTAAGATCACTCCCGTAGCTAAACTCGAGCCGGTCAAAGTAGGAGGGGTGGAAATATCCAGCGCTACCTTATATAACTTTGACTATGTCAGGGAGATGGGGATAAAGCCCGGCGACAGAGTAGAGGTAAAAAGGGGTGGGGACGTGATACCTAAGATAACCTCCATAGTAAAACATTCTTCTTCCGGTGAGCCGGTTCGCCCGCCGGATAAGTGCCCTTCCTGCGGTTTGCTTATACAGCAGGACCCGGGCGGAGTATATTATCGCTGCGTTAATATTAACTGCCCGGCACAGCTTATGAGTTCTTTGGTGCATTATGCCGGTGCCGATGCACTGGATATCGATGGGCTCGGCGAGTCGGTTGCCCGACAGCTGACTGAGGGAAAGTATGTCAAAAAGTTAGGAGATATATATGAATTAACTAAAGATGATCTTATGGAACTTGAACTTTTCGGAGAGAAAAGGTCTAAAAATCTGGTAAAGGCGATAGGGAATTCCGGGGACTGCCGGCTCGATAAATTTATATACGCCCTCGGCATACGCCAGGTGGGGACCCATGCAGCAGAGATTTTAGCCGAGAAATATGAGAGTATTGAAAATTTTTTGGACGCCGGATACAAAGAAATAGAAGAGATAGATGAGATAGGCCCGGTTACCGCAGAGTTTATAATTAAATATATCAAAAGTAATGCCGGACTAATCAGGGATATGCTGAGTAAGGGGGTTAAACCCGCATACCGCAGGAGTAAAGATTTTTTAGGCGGAGTTAAAATAGTAATCACCGGTAAACTGGAAAAATTTACCAGAAAAGAGGCCACAGATGCAGTAAAAAAGATGGGGGGAAGAACGGTAAGTAGTGTCAGTCCAAAGACGGATATTTTGGTGCGCGGTGAAAATCCGGGCTCAAAACTTCAGCAAGCATGGGATAAGAGGGTTAAGATAATTTCCGAAGAGGATTTTATAAATATGATTGGAGAAAATTCTTAAATGGCGGCTTGCCGAGTGATTCTTAAAAAATAAGAGAGAATAAAATGAAAGACAATAAATCTAAAGAAGAGATTTTAAAACAACTCCAGCAGATGGAAGATGAGTGGAAAAAAGAGAAAGAAGGGCTCATAAACGATAGAAAAGAACTTGAAGCCGAAGTCCGCCGGCTTAATAAGAAACTGGAAATAGTAAAAAATTCAACGAAATTAAAGTTGGAGTCAAAAGATAAAATGCTTAATATGATAAAGGCAGCAGTAGGTTCAAAGGTAAAAAACATCGACGGAACGATAAATAAACTTAAGGAAAAAAAGAAAGAGTTCGAAAAGAAAGCTGAAAAATACTATAAGAATTTATCCCTGGCCCGCAGGGATAAATCATATAGACTTGACCAGCTGAAAGATGAAAAAGAAAAAATTATAAGTGAATTAGAAGAAGAGCATCATAAAGCGCTCAAAAGACAGAAAGAAGAACTTACTCAAAAACAGTCCGATGAACTCAGGGATGAAGTCGCCCGGGTAAGAAAAGATCTGGAAAACGAAATGCAGGAAGTTATAGATAAGCAGAAGGAAATGTGGGAAAAAGAACTTACCAAGAAAGAAGAAGAGATGCACAAGCAGCGCCGTAAGTGGCAGCGAGAGTACGAAGAGCAGAGAGTAGAATTTGAGAAGAGAGAAAAAGAGTATTTAGAGGATATGCTTAACCGGTTTAAAGAATAATGAGACTACCCCGATTTGCTGTATTTATATTTATCGCTTTATTATTTGCCCCGCGGCCGGCTTATGCCATTAAAAGGTTAAAAAAAACCCTTGAAAGATATAATAATGAGAATTACCGTTCAGCTCTTTCTAAAACAGAAGACTACCTTTTAGATTATCCCAAGGATAATTTAGCTCTGGATATGAAAGATATGATTTTAACGAAGCAGGCCGTCGTTAGTTTAAAGAAAGCCTATACCTTAAAATCAGAGGGGGATGATAATGAACCTGTGAAAAATTTTCAAAAAGCAAATGAGTTAGATTCCCAATACGCTACCCGTATTGAGGATAGATATGAAGTGATGCTAAAAACCATGAGTCCGCAAGCCGCCGCGGACAATATAATACTTTATATGCTGCGTTCGCCTGTCCCGACTGAGTCCGTTGAATATAGTATAGAAAGACGGGTCAGGGATAGATATGCTACCGTCCTTTCTGAAACTGAAAGAATTACTTTGGAAGAACTTAAAAAAGAAGTTAATAAACTCGCAGAAGACGAAAAGTTTGATGAAGCCGTTGAAATGATAATGGGGTTTATGAATAATAATCCGGGAAGTAGCGACGCGAAAGTGCTTTTAAGCAAAATAAACAGAAAAGCAGCCCAATACTTTTACAGACAGGCCGAAGATCTTATAAAAGATGATGAAATAGAAAAAGGCCGAAAAGAAGCTTTAGTCAGTAAAAGATATGACCATAAATGGTATCAACAAAAGATAGCCCAGAAGATGGAAGAAGCTAAAACAAGCATAGCTATTGGCGATGATGCCGGAGCAAGAACTAAATTGCAGATGCTTTCTCATCTTAACCCGAAAGAGAGGGGGCCTTCTCTTTATTTGAGTCTTTTTGAAGAAGACCGAACCGGTTTTATTCAGCGAAGCATAGAGATATATAAAAACCGTGAATATGAAGAGGCTATGGTAAGGTTTGACTTTTTAAGACTCAAACAACCGGAGAATGAGGATGCACAGCTTTATTATCATCTGGCTGCGGCCCGGCAGTCTATACGCCGGCAGGACCTCAATAAGGTAAGGGAACATCTTATAAGCGCTTTAAAGATTTCCCCGGATGAGAAGAAAGCTCTGGCTATATATGACCGTCTTCAGGATGTATTGGAAATAATGGGGAAAGGATAAAAATTGTACCGAAATTTTTGACATTAAGGGTTAATATAATATAGATTAATAAAATAGGATACTGAAAATGAAAAAGATAGTTAAAAAAACAGCAGTTATATTTTTGCTTTTCCTTGCCGGGATAAGGGTTACTTCTTACTTTCAGGAGGAGGTAAATATCGATGAGCTTATGGGGCAGTCTATCCAAAAATATCTGGAGGGAGATATTAAAGGAACAATAGAAGCCCTGGATAAAATATTAACTGCCGAACCCGGTCATGAGCGCGCCCGAGGTTTGCTCATAAAAGCGTCCGACCGACTTACGGAAAAAACTAAATCTACTGGGAATTACGATAAGGGGCTTGAATATCTCTCAATTGCTGAAAAACATCTTCCGGATTCAAAAAAGATAGCGGATAATATAAAAAAGATTAAGTTATTGAAGTCATCTCCGGAAAAAGCAAAAGCAGAAGAAAAAAAGGACGCAGCCTGCTCCCAAAAAAACTTCGCCCGAACCTACCCAAAAACCCTCCGGCGACAAAACAGCTGAAAAGATAGCCTCTTATAAAAAGCGTATAAATAATCTCAATGCCTATATAAGAAATCTTAAAAAAAGCGCCGGTGCTTCAGCTTCCAAGATAAAAACCAAGCAGATGAATGAAAAACTTGATAATGTTATAGAAGAAAGAGAAGAACTGGTTAAGAAAATTGACGATATTAACCGGAGGGGAACATTGCCTATAGTCGGGGGAATAATACTTATAGTGGCAATTGTTCTGGGTTTTTTCGTATTAATTGCGCTTTTTAAAACGGCCAATAGTAGGATAAAGAGAAATATAGAAGACGAGCGCAAGACAGTTAAAAATCTAAAAGATAGTTATAATAAGGATACTGAAAAGCTTTCCCAAAAACTTGTGGAATACGGGAAATCTTATAAACGGGCTGAAGACCTGGAAAGAAACTGGAAGAAAGTATTTGCGATAATGGAAAAATTAACGGGGGGGGGGGAAGCAATGAAAAAGTCGTGCTTGACGATACGACCACCGGGCGCAAAGCTGTAACCGGAGTTGACCCCCGGGTAAGAGCCCGCGCAGACAGCGTAGAAGTAATTGCCGATATATTTAAAGATAGCCCGCAGGCCGCTGAAATGCTGAGGCCTTTTTTAGATGATAAAGATAACCGCACCCGGGGAAATGCCACTGTCGCTTATTATAGATACGACCCGGAAAAATCAGTTGCTGTTCTCCAAGATATGGCAGAATGTAAAGATAAATGGATGAGGTTTTCAGCAGCCTGGGCGTTAGGGGAGATAGGGGATTCAGATACCAGTTCTGTGCTTGAAAATCTTTTAGATGACAACGATGAGCAGGTCAAGGAAATGGCTCGGAAATCTTTAAGCAGAATAATCGGCGCACAGGCCGCCGAGGCAAAGATTAAAAAGAACGAAAAAGAGGAAGAGTAAAGAGGTTATCTTTGCGCGGGTTCTGCGGATTCTTGCTTTTGTTGAGCGGAACCTTCCGCATCCTGCTCGGCATCTTTCTGCCCGACATCTTCTCCGGTATTATTTAAAATTGTTTTTTCTTTTAGGGTTTCCAGCCAGGTCTCTATTCTTTTATAGTTCTTATCGAGGGATTTAACTTTATTGAATTCTATCAGAGCTTCCTTATATCTTTCCCGGGAGTATAATTTCCGGGCGCTTCTGTATATCTTTTCAATAAGAATAGGCTCCCCGAATTTAAGAGTTAAATCCACCCGGTGGGTGGAGCCCAATTTCCCATAGCCGGCCATGACGTAGTCAATTGATATATCCTTGTATATCCATCCGACGCCGAGTTTAAATTGTGATATGGTGCCGGCAAAACTGCTGTAGCCGGCTCTTAAAAAAAGCAGGTCCCAAAGGTTTGCCTCTATACCGGCGCCGGAAAAAATTTCACCGTCCATATAGTTAATATCCCCGAAAAGAAGCATATACTTGTTTAACTGTAGTCCCATCCCCCCGAAAAAAGATATCGGCATAACTGCCTTCTCTTTTATAAAAGTTCCCCCTGCCCCCGCATTTTTAGCATCCCCGGAAAGCCAGAATCCGGTAAAGGGGTTCAGTATAAAACCGGCGTCTATGGCCGCCGCATAATTAGATTCATCCGCAAGCTGTTCAAAGAGAGCTTTAATAGAGAGCCCTCCCGCTAAATAGTAGGTGAAGTTTTTTGCCTGTGAATAAGTTACAGAGTAATCTTTTGAAGTCAGGTTCCCGGTAGGGTCGCCGTACCAATTGTATCCCTCGATATCGCCGGCAGAAAGCATGCTTATATTCACGGCCGCCACCTGCCTGTTTTTTAAAGGAAGAGTTACACCGGCCCTCTGTTGTGTGATTCCTTCAAACCATGAGTTATAAGCGAGATTTATATTTAATCTTTCCACATAAGCCAGTCCGGCAGGGTTCCACCAGAAAGCATTGGGATTTAAGGAGACAGCGCTGCCTGAAGCCATAGCGGTTTCCCTTGCTCCTACAGGAATAAGGAGAAATTCAAAGGAACTGGACCCCGCGCCCCGTGTTCCGGCGGCAATTAAATTATCATTGCAAAACGGTGCAGCGAATATAAGCAGCAAAAGCAGAAAGTATTTTTTAATGTATTTTTTTATAATCATCTTATTATCATTAATTTACCTGTTTTTGTTTTTGGTGAATCTGTGGTTTCAATATAGTAGATATATACTCCGCTGGTAACCTTATTACCTTGGGAATTTTCAACAGGATACCAGTAGTAATTGCCGGGATGCTCGGGATCTTTTATTTTACTGTCAGAATGTCGGAGCGTATTAACAAGGCGCCCGGCTATTGTATATATTTTAATAGTGCATTCAGAGGGCAACCCGGTAAATATTAGGCTTCCTTTAGTAGGTTTGTCTTCAAAATCCGGGGGCCTTTCGGAAGGTTTATAAGGCACCGGAAAAGGGTGGGCGTCAATATCGTAGTTAGGTCCTCCCATTATGGTATATACGCTGAAATGTTTTAAATCTGCAGTAATCATATTGGCGGAACTGTCCAGGTCAGAGTTAAGCGATACCCAGAAGTTATTTTCTTCGTCGAGGTAATAAATTTTAAGAGTTTTTTCTTTTACCGGTACTTCTTTTCCCACCGCCCGGTTCAGGCAAGAAAGATATTCCGGCTTATTTTCAAGCAAAGCGCCTTCGTAAGATATAGTTATAATCCCCGGATTCTCGAAATTGCCGGGCAGATAGATTCCCCCCGTAGAGTAAAATATAAGTTCGGTAGTTAATTCGTCAATAGGATAGTGGTAGAGGTCTTCCCACTTTGATTCTGCGAGTGTGGCGCTATTTAGAGCCTGTATAGAGGACTCTTTTAAATTTTTCGGGGGATTCCTTCGTTAGAATCAACCGTTCCGTCTGACGGGAACTGTCCGGCGGGAATTTTCAGCGTTGTCTGTGTGGATTTACGTATAATAAGATTAGCGTCCCGGCCTGAAATTAACGTTTTGAATTTCCAGCATATATTTTTTTTCATAAATTTATTCGCGAAATTCACTATCTTATCCTTATCGATGAAAACTCTGATTATGGAATTGCCGGGCAGCTTTTTGTGAGGCGAAAAGGTCAGTATACTGTCTTTTTTATTAAAAGTAATGCTCCCTGATATTTCATGGTCTGTTGTTTTGCCCATTGAGTTCTCAATCTGTTTTACTGTAATACTGTTTGATACTACCGGTTTTAAAAATTCGCTGAAAGTTACAACTATATGAGTGTCCCGGGCCATATCATAACTGTTCGGAGGGGGGGGTTTTAGTTACCACCTTAGGGGTCCCTGTGCTTATGTCGGTATTTATGGGTATCGAAGAGTTCGTAGATATCTCTACTACAGGATTTGCAGAAAGGTCACTTATGGTAGAAGAGCTTATGGAGATATAGAGAAGCTCAGAATTCCAGTTCCAGATAATATCATGCTTTCCGTAAGGTATTCTTATTTTGAGGTTATCGGTATCGGGTTCGGTAGTGATGATTTCGCAGTTTGAATCCAAAGGTTCAATGTTGGAGGTGGCAGCGATGGCATCTTTAATTATTATGCCGCCTATAACTGCTGTGGAAAAAGATAGGTTATCCATATTTTCGCTGAAAGCAATATTAAGGTATATATCCCCGCCGGATATAGCATAGGTGGCCCCTGTTACTTCCGGCCGCGTCTCATCAGAGGCCCAGGTAATATTTGAATCAAAGACAGCGCTGCTTAAAGGAAGTGAGTAATTGCCGTATATGTCCCTTGTGGCCGAAGAGAGCAATCTGAGATAGGGGGTCTTGCCTTCTCCGTCCCATCGGGCTATAGAATCCCGTTTGCTTTTGTTTATTTTAATAGACAGCGTTGTTTCGTTTTGAACTGAAAGAAAAGACCCGGCAAGAGTAAATGAAGTGGTGTGATTATCTTTGTTGTTATATATAATAAACTTATCCAGTGCTGTCTGGGTTGACAGTAACATCTCGGATTCAGAGTCCTCGCCGATAAATCTAATCTTAAATAAAGATTTGGAATGATTATATTCGGAGAGAGACCACTGGTTAATATTATATTTAGGCTGCGAATTATCTATTTTAAAAGAAATGCTTTTATCCGGCTTTCCGCTTATTGCGTCATCCTCGGTAGTGATGCGTATAGATACGTTATTCTCGGTGACATTGTCTATATCTTTTTTAGAGAGCCAGTTAAAAGTAATTGTATTTGTTATAATTTCGCTGTCGTAGGTCGTTACGATATCCCTTATCTGATACTCTTTTGTATTGTTTACCGAAACGGTACCGAAGGCCGCCGAAGATATTTCCACAAATGCTTTCTGCCAGGAATTCCCGTCGTCTAAAGAGTACTCGACCTTTGTATTGCAGATATTGCCGTCTCTATCGGTTACCTTATATGATATATCTATCTTTCCCGAACCGTCCCGTATTAACTGCGGATTTCCGACGATGCTGTTATTCGGCGAAAATCCTGTTTTACAAGAAGAGGTAGCCGATCGGGAGGAATATCCGTAATTATCTTCTGCCCAGACGCAAGCCCAGTAACGGGTAATTTTCTTTAAGTTATAGGTTGTGGTTGAAGTTTTAGCTTTCTCAGAAATAGTTAAATATTCAGCATTAGCGGTATCTTTATCTATTACATAATCTGCCCCTTTCGAAGAGTACCAGAGCCTGTAGCGGGCAAAATTATCTTCTATTGCCGAATCCCATTCCCATCCTATCGACTTGGCGGTAGCGGCTACGGCCCATATTTCATCCATTACCGGTGGTAGAGTGTCGATGGTGAACCGTTTAGAATAGCCGGTATCTCCTGTATTTCTCGTATCGTCTACTTTAAGTTTTACTATAAATGTATCATTAGAATAACCGGGAACGTCAGCTCCGGCATCCCAGACAAATGTATAAGTAGAAATGGTTTTTTCGAAAGAAAGCGGGCCGGAAGAAAAAGAGTTGTCATAAAAAGCAGGTGTCATTACGTTATCCGGATTTGAAGGTTTCTCTCGGTAATAGAGTTCGTCCCATAAGTAATTAGAAAGTTCACTGTCGTTATCGATTCCGGAAAAAACTATATCTACAAGTCCCGAAGCGTCTTTTCTCTCTTCAACGGAGTCAATACTTATATCCGGGGGGTCATTTGTCTTCACTGACAGTATTTGGGGGCTATACCCGAAGTTTGCGTAATCATCGTATGCATAGAGAATAAAGTAATATAAAGTATCGCTAACAAGGCCGGTAACGGTAGTAGAAGAAGCCCCGTTAAAATCAATATATCCCAGGTTGGGGTCGTTGGGACTGTCCCAAACAAAATCATAGAAATACTGGCTGACCGAATCGGTATCGGCGCCGAAAATCTTGTATTCTCTGAAGTTAGTATCCTGCGAAGGAGTGGAAAATTTTAATGTATAACTGGTATCGAAATATTTTCCGGAATCTTTAAGGGTTCCCGGCGCTGAGGGATTCATATTATCAATATAAAAAGGGTCGCTAACAACATAAGACGAGGTAGCCAGGTGGACATCTTTGACTTTAAATTTAATTCTCACGTTTGAAGATTCAAAGTCATTTACTCCTATTTCACTCATATCGTTTGAATCCCAGGTAAAAGAGTAGTAATCCTGCCCGTATTGGGGAGTGGATTCAAAATAACTCCCCCCGTTATCCGGCCAGTTTGAGTCTTGATTGGGGTTTCCGGGAGAGGTAAGCCCATTGTCGCTATCTTCGATGGTATGCCAGTTTATCCCTGTCCCGGTAGAATAGTGAAAATCCGTAAGAGAACAGTTGTTTGATTCCTTATCCCTTATCTTAAATCTTATATCAACCAGTCCGCGCAGTCCGTTTTCAATGGAAAAAGGGGGCTCATCTACGCAAAAGGAGTAGCCCCTCTCTGTTGCCGCAGTGGAGGGAATAACCCCGTCGCTGTCCCATCCGCCGTAAGGGTTGGTATTTACAATCATCTCGTCTGACCAGGCACCAGCGGTTTTGGCTGTATCTATAGCTGCTACCTGCCAGAAATATGTTTTACAGGGTATATTTAGATAGACATATGTAGAACGGCCGATATTGCCTTTAAAGGAACCTGTATTGTCATCTGTAGCCGGTATTCCGGAGATAATCTTATAATTCCCCGTTTCGGCGCCTATGCGGATGTTATAAGTCAGCTGCGCCGGTAAAGTATGGTCATCGGTCGCCTCGCCCCATCCCAGGTAAAGACCGTCGCCGTCATGGAAGGCCTCCAGATTTGCAGGAGCTTCCGGGGGACTGTTGGAAGTAGTCGTCTGGTGAAGAAGGTATTTGTTACTGTGATCATATTCCCCCCGCAGCAGGTCTACGGTATTATTGCCGGCAAAATCAAAAAGGAGAGTTTTATCAATCGCCGGCTCGCCCCGGGAAATATTTGCGTATTCAAAGGTGCCATCACCGTTACTTAAATAAGTCCTCTCATATGCCCCTGTTGTCTCGTCTGTTCCCTGGTTCCCCTGAATATAGTCAAAAA
Organism: Elusimicrobia bacterium LH_S2; assembly: GCA_023660015.1. Classification (GTDB taxonomy): domain Bacteria; phylum CG03; class SLGR01; order SLGR01; family JAGXOG01; genus JAGXOG01. Next base: position 21,946 of record JAGXOG010000011.1, read on the forward strand.
AACCATCGTTATCTATATCCGCTACCGAGAGAGCGTAACTGTCATCTAATTTAAGCGACTGTCCGTTACTCGCAAAATTACCGGAACCGTCGTTGCGGTAGTAGCGGTCTTTATGGCAATTACTATTACTGGTGTCCATTCCGTTGGCTGCTATATAGTCCCAGTCTCCGTTCCCTTCAAAATCTGTAAGGGCGATTGCCAGGGTGGGCTCGGTTTTGTCTGTCTCGGTGTGTAGGGTAAAATTACCGTTACCGTCATTTAAATATACGCGGTTTGCCTCTTCATAATTCCCGGTTATCAGGTCCGGATAGGTGTCTTTATTTAAGTCGGTAAGAAGGATGCTTTTAGTAGAATCGTCTAATTTGTCTGTAATCTCCGTCATGGTGAAATTTCCGGTGCCGTCATTTCTATAGAGCACGTTGTCACCGCTGTCAACGCCTTCGATAAAGTCAATGTCCCCATCCCGGTCAATATCGGCTGTTGCTATGGAAGTACATCCGCCGTTACCGTCGGTAATGCTTTTAAAAAGAGAGAAATTACCCGTTCCGTCATTTTTATATATGTAGGTATCGCTTACGTTATTAGGCCCGATAGAATTTAATATGATAAGGTCGAGGTCACCATCGGAATCCAGATCCGCGAGAGCGACAGCTTCAGAGTAAGCATCATTGTCTGTTGTCTGCCAGTGCTGTTTAAATGTGCCCGTGTCGGTATTTAAATAGGCGGTAACCGTATCCATATTCCAGTCCGCTCTGATAAAATCGGATAAACCATCATTATTTATATCCCCTGCGGCAAAGCCCGTCCGCTTTGATGTGACATCAAATACCTGGTGTTTTATAAACATGTTTGTACAAAAATAAGTTTTAGTAGAGTAAGGGGAACTGTCTTCGGAGTTGTCCCATGTCCGAACTTTCCAGTAATATTTTTCGGATGTAACCAGAGGTGTTTGGCCGCTATAGGTAATGTTCTCGTTTGTAGTGGACACTTTCTGGCTGTCCCAGGTGCTCCCTATGGGAGGGGTATGTGAAATATCCGTAGTATCGGTGGAAACCACCACCTGGCATGCTGTCTGATTAGTGGTAGTATCTGCCGTCCAGCTAAATATCGGGTTGGGATTTTCCAGACCTGCTTCATCGTTTGCAGGGTCGTTATGAGGTTCCTGAGCATAGTCGGTCTTAAGAGAAGTGGGCGCCGCCGGTTGCCCGTAGGTCCGGACGGCTAAATACGGAGCACTGATTAACAATATAGCAAGTAATATAGATTTAATTCTCATATCTACATTAATATTAATAGAGATTGGACTTAAAAACAACTATTTGATTTTTAGATAGCGGGTTGATATAATCCAAAATAATAAAAGAGATCGAAAATTTTTATCCGATCTTCTTTATGACAGGTTTTTATGACGGATTCATTACAAATTGTGGTTTTTTTTGAGAACAAAGTTCGGGAGCAGATTTCAGGAACAAATTTCGGGAACAAAAATTCTCCGTCGGAGGCGGGTTAATTCGAGGATAAGGTAATTAATAAAGGCAATTATAATAATATAAAAAGAAAATTTCTGGTCGATTATATGTTGGGACGGCTTTGTCGTTGGATGAGGATAGTGGGAATAGATACAGCATACCACCGGCCGGAGAATAATATAAATATTGTTTTGCGCTCTTTGAAAGAAAAGAGGATAATAATTACCCGGGATTTAAAATTAAAAAATTCCGCGGCTTTAAAAGTATTTATTATAGATAATGACGATTTCAGGCAGCAGCTTAAAGAAACCGTAAATAAGTTAGATATTAAGATTGACCCGGATAAGGTCTTTATCCGCTGTCCGGAATGCAATACTAAACTTGTCGGTGAAGATAAAAAGAAAGTAAAAGGCAAGGTGCCTGATTATATTTACAAAACGCACGACAAATTTTCTAAATGTGTAAATTGTGAAAAGTTATACTGGAAAGGCACCCATCAAGAGATGGTAAATAAGATTTTAAGGGATATACAGAAATGAAAGTTACTTTGATAAAACCGGTTAAAAAAAAGAAGAAGAGGAGTTCTGTTTATCTCGACGGCAGATTTGCGTTTAGCCTGTCAGATAAAGTAATATCAAAAACAGGCATAAGAGAAGGGAATATTCTTGACAAAGAAGAGATAGAAAATATTATCAAGAAAGAGGAAAAAAAGAAAGCGCTCGGCTATGCTCTCTTACTTTTGACTTATCGTCCCAGGAGTATAAGCGAGATATATTCCAAACTGGAAGGAAAAGGATATGACGGGGATATAATCCGTAAAGCAACAGAAAAATTAAAATCGGAAGGTAAACTTGGTGACAGAGATTTTTCCCGCTGGTGGATACGGCAGAGGCGAAGCGGCCGTCCGAAAGGGGATATAGCCATAAAAGCTGAGTTAAAATCCAAAGGTGTTAAAGAAAAGATAATAGATGAAGCTCTCTGCGAGGCTAACGAGAACCGCAGCGAGGATGAGCTGGAGCTTGCCTGGAGGGCCTGCCGCACAAGGCTTGACGGATACAGAGGTCTGCCCCGCACTGTTGCGGCTCGCCGGTTGGGGGCTCTTTTAAAGAGAAGGGGCTTTAGCTTTGAAGTCATAAATAAGGTGTTAGATAAATTTTTCAATAGATACTACGGTGAATAATAAGTTACCTAATGGTAAAGAAAGGAAGTCGGGGGAGAAGGTGGCGGGTGAATTTGCGAGTCGCCTTTTGTTCGAAAATTTCTTTTCGTGAAAAGTTAAAATTGTCAGGTTCAAAAAATCATACAATAAACCCCTGAAATCGTAGCGACTTGCGGGTATGTAACTTGAAGTGGAGGTTATACTTGCCGGGACAGTAATCGGGTATGAACTTTCAGCAGGATAAACCGGTAATAATCCGGAAATATATATTACGGAGGCAGAAATCAGAATTAGTATAGAACTTATTGATATTAAAGAGGGCAAGGTTCTCCGGGCGGAGAGTTTTAGAGCTTTTTGGACTGATATGGAAACCGTGATAGAATCAGCGGTGGAGGTTCTGGTGCCAAATTTAAAGGAAAGATAAATATGAAAGACAGTGATATAAGAAAAAAATTCCGAAGTTATTTTGAAGATAAAAGACATAAATGGTACTCATCATTGCCGCTTATTCCCCCGGCTGACCCTACAATGCTTTTTACAACTGCCGGAATGGTGCAGTTTAAGCGCCAGTTTCTCGGTGACGTAAGGAACGATACCCGGGCGATTTCAATTCAGAAATGCTTAAGAACTTCCGATATAGACGAAGTAGGAAAGACGGCCCGGCATCTGACATTTTTTGAAATGTACGGCAACTTTTCGTTCGGGGACTACTTTAAAAAAGAGGTAATTAAGTGGAGCTGGGAGTTTCTCACTAAAATAGTCGGTATAGATAAGTCAAAGCTTTATGTAACTGTATATAAAAACGACGAGGAGGCTTTCAAGATATGGGAAAGAATTATAGATAAATCCAGAATATACCGTTTCGGCAACGAAGATAATTTCTGGAAGATGGGAGAGACCGGGCCCTGCGGTCCCTGTTCGGAAATAATCTATGACCGCGGCCCAGCCGCAGGATGCAAAGATAAAAATTGCCAGGTGGGGTGCGACTGCGACCGGTACGTAGAACTATGGAACCTTGTATTTACAGAGTATGACAGAGCTGATGACGGAACGCTTAAAGATCTTCCCCGGAAAAATATAGATACGGGTATGGGGCTGGAGCGACTTAACCAGGTGGCAGGCGGGCTGGATAATGTTTTTGAGACAGAAACATTAAAGCCCCTTATTGAAAAAGTAAAAGATGAATCCGATAAGTACAGAGAATCTTCGGCAAGAGTGATTGTCGACCACGCCCGAGCCGTTACTTTTTTAATTGCCGATGGTGTGGCTCCCTCAAACGAGGGCAGAGGGTATGTTTTGAGAAGGCTAATAAGAAGAGCTCTTCGCGAGGGTCGCCGGCTTGGTTGGCATGGCCCCCGGCTTTTTAAATATACGTCGCTTGTAATCGATATGATGGGAGATTATTATCCTCTCTTACGGGAACGGGCCAATCATATATCTTTAGTATGCAAAAAAGAAGAAGAGAGTTTTCTGGATACACTTAAAAAAAGCGCTAAAATTTTACTGGGTTACATTGATGAGTTGGAAACTGCCGCCGTTAGCGGCACATCAAAAGAACTATCCGGGGAGAAAGCATTTAAGTTGTACGATACTTATGGCATGCCACTGGAAATTACCCGCGAAATACTTAAAGAAAAGGGGTATGGTGTCGACGAAGATAAATTTAGTGAACTCATGGAGATTAGAGCCGGTGAGTCCGAGTGGCGACAGGAAGACAGCGGTAATATAGGTAAAGAACTTGCCGGCTTGCCGGAAACTGATTTTACCGGGTACGGCAAATATAAAGATTCGGCAAAAGTAATTAAAGTTTTAGATGGGGGAAAAGCTATAATTCTCGATCATACCCCTTTTTACGCCGAATCCGGCGGACAGGCAGGGGATAAGGGCAAAATTATAGGAGAAAAAGGAAAATTTAAAGTAACCGATACAGTTTTATCAAACGGCAGATATATACATAAAGGCGATTTAAACGGAGAAATCACCGCAGCCGAAGAAGTCAAGGCAGCTGTTAATTACAGTTTACGTAAATCTACTGAAAGGAACCATACCGCAACTCATATATTGCAGAAGGTTTTACGCAAAGAACTTGGCCAACATGTCCGGCAAAACGGTTCCGCAGTTTCTGGGGACCGGCTGAGGTTTGATTTTACCCATCCTGCTTCTCTTACAGCTGAAGAGTTGGAAATAATACAGGAAGATGCCAACAAAATAATAATGAGTGCCTCTGAGGTCTCTTCCCAAGTTATGTCTCTGGAAGAGGCCCGGGAGTCGGGGGCGCTCGCCTTTTTCGGCGACAAGTACGGGGAAAAGGTAAGGGTAATAACCATTAAGGATGAAGATCAAAATATATTAAGCAGGGAGTTTTGCGGAGGCACTCACGTAAAAAATACCGGAGAAATAGGACTTTTAAAAGTAGTATCGGAAACGGGAATTGCCGCCGGGATAAGAAGGATAGAAGCAGTTACCGGCAGAGGTGCAATTAAATATTTAAAAAGGCAAGAAAATATTATCAGGTCTGCGGCAGAAAGTTTAAATTCCCCGGTGTCAAAGATAGAGATAAAAATTAATAAACTCAAGGAAGAACTAAAAGATAAAGATAATAAAATAAACAGCCTGGAAAATAAACTTTTATCTGGGACCGAGATAGACAAACCTGAAAATATAGGTAATATAAAGTTCATTAAAAAAGATTTTGGGGTTTCCGGAGAGGGTATTATGAGAAGCTGGCTTGATTCAGTATCAACGGAAGATTTTGTCTGTGCGCTGGCTACCGGAAAAAAGGAAAATTCCTTAACCCTGATAATGAAGATATCTAAAAATCTTACAGATATTTTAAATGCTGACGGGATGATTAAAAAAGCAAGCGCTATAGTCGGCGGCGGTGGAGGGGGAAGAAAAGATATGGCCCGAGGGGGGGGGACTAAAGTTGAAGACCTTGATGAGGCCATAGAAAAAATTAGAGAAATTTTAAAAAGTAAAGGTAAATAAAGCGCCCGTAGCTCAGCCGGATAGAGCGTCGGCTTCCGGAGCCGAAAGCCGTGGGTTCGAATCCTACCGGGCGCGCCATTTTGCGCTATGTTTATTATGATGGATTCGAAGGATTTTTTCGCTCCTAAATGGAGAAGAGCCCGAAGGGCGGAAGAAAAAATCCCGGCTTTAAAGGCGCCGGAAAGGCGCCTGAAAAGGAATCCTACCGGGCGCGCCATTTTGTGCGTCATCTTTATTATGATGGATTCGAAGGATGCGGAGCGTTAAGAAAAACAGTCTAAATGACTGTTTTTTAGCGGAGCACACTTGTTTTTTTTCGCTCCTAAATGGAGAAGAGCCCGAAGGGCGGAAGAAAAAATCCCGGCTTTAAAGGTGCCGGGAAGGCGCCTGAAAAGGAATCCTACCGGGCGCGCCAATTTGCGCTATGTTTATTATGATGGATTCGAATTAAAAGGCGCCGGGAAGGCGCGTGCAACATTAAATTTTTTGTCATGGCCGGAGCCAGTTAAAAACAACTATGGTAATAAATGATGAGTAAATACAAAGAAAATATGGAATTTGAAATGAAAGATATGCATGAAAGAAGTAAATCCCGGAAGATGGTGGGGGTAATCGGCGGAGCCCGTGCCGACAGGCAGATTATGGATATAGCAGAAGAGCTTGGCAAAAAGATAGCCGAAGAAGGTTATACCCTGGTCTGCGGCGGCCTGGGAGGCGTAATGTTGGCTGCTTGCAGGGGAGCCGGCAAAGCCGGGGGATTGACAGTTGGGATTCTTCCCGGAAACCGGAAGAGTTCCGCAAACAGATATGTATCTATTCCCATAGTTACTTCCATGAGTCATGCCCGTAACGCCATTATTGCTCGCACAGCCGATATATTAGTAGCTATAGACGGCCGCTACGGTACCTTATCTGAAATCGCTCATGCCAAAGCGCTGGGAAAAAGAGTTATAGGGCTCTATACTTGGGAAGAAGTGCCGGGTATCGAAGATGCCGAATCTGTTCGGGAAGCAATAAATTTAATAAGGGAATCTTGAAAACAGTTATTCAGAGAGTCGCAAAAGCTTCCGCTGCCTGCGCAACCAAGATAAATAAAATCGGAGACGGTATTTTGGCTCTGGTATCTATAAAAAAAGGCGACAGCGAAAAAGACGCCCGCTATCTTGCAGGAAAAGTAGATAAATTAAGAATATTTAAAGATGACGCAGGAAAGATGAACCTGTCGGTTAAGGATACCGGCGGTGAAATTCTGGCTGTTCCCCAGTTTACACTTTACGGAGACTGTTCGTCCGGCCGGCGACCTAGTTTTGACCTCTGTGCCCCTTATTCCGACGGGGAAAGAATTTTTAATTATTTTGTTAAAAATTTAAAAAAAGAAGGGGTAAAAACAATGGTTGGTTTTTACGGACGGCATATGTCTGTAAGGCTGGAAAATGACGGGCCGGTTACATTTATAATAGAAAGTTGAAAATAAATTTATTTGGAGAATACAAATCCGGGAATAATATATTCTATTATTTACTTATTGCTATAGTGGTTCTATCTATCGTACAGATTATATTTTTTCCCGGGACAAATCTAAGTACTGACCGGCTGAGTTATCTTCATTATAATATTGTGAAGTTTAAATTAAGACTGCCTAAAAAATATCAGGAAGATGCGGATAAGATTAAAGTAAAAATTTTTAAGGACGGCCGTACGATAAAGGGAATAACAGGCGAGTCGGCTGTTAAGATGAATTTAACTGATAACGGGAAATTTTTTGAAGGGGATTTTCCTGTGCCCTTCTCAGCCGAAGACGGACATTATATAGCAAAAGCATATAAAGACGCCCGTCAGTTGGGCTGGGATTCTTCCTTTCTTATATCATCCCGCCGACCGCAGCCAAATTTAAAAGGCCCCCTTAAAGTTCTGACCATGGAAAGCACAAAAAGATTAGATAAGCTCAGGATTAAGACCCCATCCGGAGAAACTAAAGGATATGAAGGCATCTTTAATTGGTTGGATTACATAGGGGGCAATACCCTTTGGTATATGGGAGGGCAGACTGCTTCCTATCGAAAAGATTATCTGAGTAAGGATATGCCTTGGGTAAGGAGTAATCTGGAAAGTATAAAAGAATTTTCAAAGAGAGCTTCAGCCAGGAAAATTAAATTCGGGGCCTGGGTGAGTTGTTTTATGGCTTTCGGAAAAAGTTCCCTTAAGCCCGACTGGTACAGTTACAGTTATCAATATGACCGACACAAAGAAAAATTAATACAAACCGACGGAATATCTATAACTGACCCCCGTCGGATTAACGATATAATAAAACTGGTTAAACGTTTCAATGAAGAAGAAAATATTGATTATATAGGCCTGGATTATATAAGGCCTGCCGGCGGGGGGCTTGAACTGGTTGAAGATTTCATAAAAGCCATGAATGTAGATGTACCGGAAGGCTGGGAAAATTATGTCCGCGAAGAAAAGATGACGTGGTTGGGAAAAATCGTTACCCGCCCTAAGAACAGGGATATTCCCATAATAAATAAGTGGAACTGGTGGCGAGCGCACCGTATATCTAAAATTATAAGCTATATTCGGGATGAAGTTAAATTGAAAAAGCCCTTATGGGTTTTTATCTTAAGCTGGGAACTGGGGCACCAGCACGGACAGGATCCGGTTATGTTTCAGGATGCAGGAGCGGATTTAATAGCTGTTATGATGTATCAGGCCGATGCTGTTCAGTTTAATTATACCATCAATGAATGGAAGAAATATACCCGGGGAAGAAACCTCAATATAGTGCCCGGTAATCAGTTTGACTGGCCTCTTCACCAGTATTCGGTTCTGCCGTCGGGGCCTGAAGAATTTCAACGGCGGCTGGTAAAATCTGTGGATTACTTAAATCCCACGGGCAACCTTAAAGGATTATTTATACATGATTTTTCGCGTGCTATCCGAGGAAGAAAAGGGCCGTATTCAACACAAGAGTGGCTTATGGCGGCCGCCGAAGGTTTTAACCGGCTTGATGCAGGAACGAAAGATATAACCCTCTCGCTGCTTTTGCCGTCTGCGGCAAATTCAAAAAAAGAGGTATCAGGAACTGTCAAAATAAAAAATCAAACCGACAAGAAGTTGATGAATCTTAAACTTTCACTTCATGCGTCAAAAGATATGGGGCTTTCTTTCGGGGAGAAAGCAATAGAAAGTATTGAATCCAGAGAAGAATATAAAGTAGATTTTAAGTCCCGGGTAGAAGGTTCCTCCGGGAAACATCTGGGAAGGTATATGGTAACCGCCCGGTTAGTCCATGGCGATAAAAAATATATCTCTTCGGAGTACTTATGGATAAAAGATATATCGCTGGACAGATATATTAAGTTTAGATAAAATAAAGTAGCAAAGCAGATTAGTTTAGTGAGGAGTAAATATGAAAAAACAATATCTTATAATAGTTAGTTTAGTAATTTTATTCTCAGCATGTATGTCGGTTCCTAAAAAGAATTTAGATACCGGGCCCGGCCTGATTGCCGCTCAACTGGGGGTAGAGGTTAAGGAGGTCAAAGAATTTAAGGCTGGTGGATACAGCGATGATGAGATAATAAAGATTCTTATAATATCCGAAAGTTCCTACCTTTCACTCGATGAAGTCAAAAAAAAGTTAAATAACGCAGAAAGGATAAAAGATATTTCTCAAAATGCCGGGATTGAAGAAGAAATACTAAACAGGGAAGCAAACAGAATTAAAGAAAGTATAGCAAATTATTAAACCCAGAGAATTTAGGTTAAGCATTGAGAATTATAAGGCATCCCAGTCCTAAAATTCCGACCGCCGGTAATATATCTATAATTCCCGTAACGGGGATGATAAGAATGGCAATAAGCGCCGCTGCTGCTGCTGCCGTAAATTCCGGAACAAGATTAAGGGACTTATCAGGATAACTGTCAATGTAAATATTCCTTACCAGAAAGATACTGCCCCCAAAAAGAAACCCGCCGGAAACAGAGAGCAGAATCGTAGTTATAGTTGAAATAGGGTTGAGAGCCGTTTCAAAAACAGTAGGAATAAGTATTAAAAATATCCCGGCCAGCATTTAAAATATCTGTAAGATTTTTAGATATCTTCATTATCAGGGTTAAGGA
>JAGXOG010000120.1 GCA_023660015.1 Elusimicrobia bacterium LH_S2
GTATATTATCTGGCGCGCGACTATGCTTATGTAGGTTTTTTTAACGATGATGCCTGGTATGTCTATACTGCACGGTATTTTGCAGGCATTGAAAAAGTACCGAAAGATTTTGAATTCAGCTGTCCTATAGGTTACCCTCTGATGCTCTCCCCGTTTGCAAAGTTATTTCCGCAGGACCGCAAAACTGTATTTAAAGTTATATCATTTTTAATGGTGTTTTCCCTGCCGTTTTTTATCTATTATCTTCTACAGGATATATTTGACTGTAAAGATACACTTTTGCTCTATATTGCTCTTTTAGCTTTAAATCCCAATATTGTTAGAATGAGCGGGTTTGTGCTCTCCGAGGTGCCGTTTCTGTTTTTTACCTTTATTCTTATCCTATGGCTTAAAAAATATTGTAATTTAACAGGAAACAAACCAGGACACCCGATTTTCTTATCTCTGCCGGTTGCCTTTATTACTGCGGTAATTTTCTATCTGCGGCCCCAGGGACTTACTTTATTTGTTGCCGTGGCGTTTTGGCTGTTATATAATAAGAAATATAAAACGGTCTTATACAGTACTTTTTTTTATCTTTTATTTCTGATGCCCCAGTTCACCTCGTCTTCCGGCAGTGCGTTTATAGGTAAATATGCCGGCGAGATAGGCACAAAATATTCTTTTGCAAGCATTTCAGAGTTGTTTATGGGAAACCTTAAATTTTACGTTGAATCGGTTTATACTATACTGGTTTTTGGTTTCTTCAACGTCCCCTCAGCATTATTTTTTTATAGTTCTCAATTAGCATTAATAATTTTTCTATCATTTGCCGTATACCTCGCGGTGAGATTGCGCGGTAAAAATATACCGAAATATCTTGGTTTTGTGCCTTTATATATACTTTTATACTTAACTTTGCATCTTTTCTGGGTAAACCACTCGGAAAGATATATGCTTCCGGTATTCTTTTTTTTAATTTATTATCTGCTTAAGAGCGTAGATAAGACAAAAATCGTTAAATATTTGCTTGCCGGCCTGTTTATGATAAATTATGCTGTATCCGATTTTAAAATCATCAAACAGTCCATTAAAAAAAATAAGAGTTCTATAACC
>JAGXOG010000121.1 GCA_023660015.1 Elusimicrobia bacterium LH_S2
GTCCTACCTTAACACGCCGGCCTGTATTACTGAAATAATAACCGTCGTCGTCCGGACCCCGGTGAATGAGGGAATTATTCATCTTTTCAAGCAAGTCTCTTGAAACAGGTTTTTCTTTATAATTAATTATTCCGCATATTCCGCACATATAATCTATACCTTCTGGGTCACAACGACCCAATAACAATTTGAAACAATAAGCGTTTGGTTTCGTGTTTACATTTCAAAATATTATGTCCTTAACCTTTTTTCTATGGTACCCAATGCCGCTATTCTATCTTTGATAAAGCCGCTTACCCCCTGTTTCCTTATGGCATTATAAAATCCGGATAGTCTTTCTTTTTCCCATTCTTCAAAAAACCCGGTTATATACATTATAAAAGAGAATGAAGAAACAATAATATTTGAAAACTGCGCTGCTTTTTTAGCCATGACAAGCCCCTTGCCTATCGGGTATCCCAATCCGTGCTAAATATACGCAAGACCTAACGGCGGTTGAATATGATCGCTGAATTTGTTGCCCGGCTTAACTAATAAAACTTTCATTGTTCATTTTACCATAGTACTGGTTTCGCCGTCAATAAAAACCCTGTGCCACAACTCCAGCATTAAAAGCGTCCACAAGCAATAGCCGTAGTCGGCTTTTCCTTCGGCATGGTCGTTAATGAGGCGTGAAATATTTTTCATCTTGAAATAGCCCCTTTTAGATGCTTTTTCGGAAAGGAGAACCTCTTTCAGATACCCGAGCCACGCACCTGCAAACCATTTCCCGAGAGGAATGCCGAAGCCCTGCTTTCTCCTCGTTAAAATTCCGCGAGGGAGAAAATCTTTGAACGTTTCTTTCAATATGTATTTGCTTTTTAACCCCTTCAATTTCCATTCCGGCGGAAGCGTCGCCGCAAATTCCACAAATTTATGGTCAAGCAGGGGAGACCTCGCCTCAAGGGAATGAGCCATTGTCGCAACATCCATTTTGACGAGCAAATCCTCGGGAAGATAACCTGTCAAATCGGCGTAAAGGGTTCTGTCAATGTTGTTTTTCGCATTGGAACCCCGAAATTTACTCTCAAGATAATCA
>JAGXOG010000122.1 GCA_023660015.1 Elusimicrobia bacterium LH_S2
GGTTTATTCTTCTTGCGGGTCTTAACACCTTTGCATTTTTTACCCCACGGATTAGACGGAAGATTATCCCCCTTACTTTTTCCCCGGCCTCCACCGTGTGGATGAGCTACGGCATTCATTGCCGTACCCCTGACCTTCTGCCTTCTTCCCCGATGATGGGTAGAACCGGCCGAACCGAGCTTAACTTTATAATGATCGGAATTACCAAGAGTACCTATAGTACCCATACAATTCTTGTTTACCAACCTTACTTCCCCGGAAGGCATCTTAATTTGGGCATAATCACCTTCTTTAGCCATAAGTACCGCATTGGCGCCGGCACTTCTAACCAGGATTCCGCCGCGCCCCGGTTTAAGCTCGACATTATGCACAAATGTACCGTCTGGAAAATTTTTAAGTTTTCTTGCATTTCCCACATTCAGTTCCGCTTCCGGACCGCTCTGAACAACATCCCCCACTTTCAACCCCTTAGGATGAAGTATATAAGCTTTCTTGCTATCCTCATATTTAATTAAAGCAATATTGGCCGAACGATTCGGGTCATATTCTATTGCCAGCACTTCTGCTTCCCCCGGACGGATACGTTTATAATCAATAATTCTGTATTTCTGTTTGCTCCCCCCGCCCCGATGCCTTATAGTAATTCTGCCTTGAGAATTTCTTCCTCCGGTTTTCTTTTTAGGCATAGTAAGAGATTTTTCCGGTTTTTTCTTGGTTATCTCAATTTTATCTACCCGGGTCTTTCCTCTCTTTGCCGGATTTAGCGGCCTGTAATTTTTGATAGCCATCTTTAGGGCCCTTCCATTAATTTAATTCGTTCACCCTGCTCAAGAGTTACTATTGCTTTCTTTCTTTTCGGGGTAAAACCTTCATAACGCCCCATTCTTTTAAGCTTAGGTAAAACAGCTAAAGTATGAACTTTCTTTACCTTGACTCCGAAAACTTCGCTGACTGCTTCTTTTATCTTACCTTTTGAAGCCTGCGGATTAACAAAAAATGAATACTTATTGTAATTCATCCGCTCGCCGGTTGACTTCTCGGTTATTACCGGACCGTTTATAAC
>JAGXOG010000123.1 GCA_023660015.1 Elusimicrobia bacterium LH_S2
GTATGTGGCAAGAGTTAAGCCGGGACGGATTATTTTGGAACTTGCGGGCCTCGATTATGATAATGCAAAAATTGCGATGAAAAGAGCAGAGGCAAAAATACCGATTAAAGGCAAATTTGTGGAAAGAGGTAAATACGAATAATGGTTTTAAAAGCTAAAGAAATAAGAAAAGAGACTCCTCAGGAACTGGAAACCAAGCTTAAGGATTTAAGAAATGAATTTTTAGAGTTAAGATTTCAGCATGCAACCGGAACTCTTAAAAATCCGGTCCGAGTGAGGCATATGAAGAGAGATATTGCAAGATTGTTAACGGTAATACGCGAGAAGGAAAATGGATAAAGAATATAAGACTATATCCAGAAAAAAAATAAACGGTGTAGTAATAAGTGATAAAATGGATAAGACGAGGGTTGTTGAGTCCGAAAAACGCTTTCGCGATCCGCTCTATAAAAAAGTTATTAAAACACATAAAAAATTTTATGCTCACGACGAGCAGGAAAGATCAAAAAAAGGTGACCGGGTTATAATAGAAAGGGCCCGGCCTATGAGTAAATTAAAGAGATGGCGGGTAGTAGAAGTCAAGAATAAAGAATGATACAATCAGAGAGCCTATTACAGATTGTAGATAATTCCGGCGCAAGAAAGCTTTTATGTATAAAAGTTCTCGGCGGTTCCAGAAGAAGATACGCCTCAGTCGGCGATATTATAGCCGGAACTGTTAAAGTGGCTGTTCCCCACGGAGAGATATCCCGGGGAGAGATAGTCCGCGCCGTAGTAGTCAGGTCTAAGTATGCCATACAGAGGTCAGACGGCACAGTACTTCGTTTTGACAATAATGGAGTAGTTATTATTGATGATAAGATGCAGCCGGTAGCTACAAGAATTTTTGGGCCTATCGCAGGTGAAATAAGGGATAAAGGTTTTACCAAAATAATATCGCTTGCTCCGGAGGTGCTGTAAAAATGTATAAAATTAAAAAGAATGATAAAATAATTGTAAAAACCGGCAAGGATAAAGGGAAGACCGGAGAAGTCCTTAAAATATTAGAGGGGGGCAAG
>JAGXOG010000124.1 GCA_023660015.1 Elusimicrobia bacterium LH_S2
GTACAAAGTGGCGGCCGGTTCATTTAAGGAATATATACAAAAGTACCCTATGGGAATATATGCTGACAAAGCAAAACTTTACTATGGGAAGTCTCTTCTCTATTCGGGTACTCCGCAGAGAGCAATAGAGGTTTTTCGCAAACTAATACTTCCCCTCCGTTTTCCCCACCTTCGGGACCTAAATCTATTATCCAGTCAGCATTTTTTATTACATCCATATTGTGTTCAATAATTACTACCGTATTTCCCCTCTCTACCAGAGAGTGTAAGACCTTGAGCAGATATTTTATATCGTGTGGATGTAAGCCGGTTGTGGGCTCGTCAAGTATATAGAGGGTTTGGCCGGAACTTTTTTTGGCAAGTTCCCGGGCCAGTTTTATCCTCTGGGCTTCACCCCCGGAAAGGGTTATTGAAGACTGACCGAGTTTAATATACCCCAGCCCCACATCATTTAAAGTTTTTAATATCTTTTTAATCTTGGGTATTCTTTTAAAAAAACCGTACGCCTCCTCTACCGTCATTTCTAAAACTTCATAAATATTTTTTCCCTTATACTGTATTTCCAAAGTAGCGTCGGTAAATTTCTTGCCGTGGCAGGCGTCGCATTTCACATAAATATCCGGAAGAAAATGCATCTCAAGCTTAATCTCACCCTGCCCTGAGCATTTATTGCATCTACCTTCTTTTACATTAAAAGAGAACCTTCCCTTCTTATATCCGCGGGCACGACTTTGAGGCATACCGGCAAAAATCTCTCTTATCGGGGTAAGAACCTTAGTATAGGTGGCCGGATTAGACCTCGGTGTCCTCCCTATCGGGGTCTGGTCAATATTAATAACCCTGCTGATATCTTCTGCCCCTTCCATGCGTTTAAATTCCCCTGTTCTGACAGGTTTTGTCCCCCGAGTAGTATTTTTTACCGCTTTATACAAAATTTCTTCCACCAGTGTGGATTTTCCGCTGCCGGAAACTCCGGTTACACAATTAAAAAGCCCTACCTGAAACCAAACATCTATATTTTTTAAATTAAACTGGCGGCATCCGTAAAGTTTAAT
>JAGXOG010000125.1 GCA_023660015.1 Elusimicrobia bacterium LH_S2
ATACAACCCGGTAATAAGAAGTATTTATTAATAAACTCGTTTCTGACCATTTAGTGGTATTAGCCGAAAGTTTTTTTATTATGGTTGCAGTATCAGTGGCGTATTTAATCCTATAACCCGTTTCTAAATCCACATCATTCCAGGTCCACTTTATAGTATTGCTGGAAAGCGCAAGACCGCTGAATGCCGTCGGAGTTGAGGGAACAACTAACTCCGGATAAGCACTGACCGTTGAAGACCAGGCACTGAAATTACCGTTACTATCCTCTGCTCTTATTTTGTAATAATATGTATTGCCGGTTTCAAGATTTTCATGGGTATAACTCAGTGTCGCTATATCTGAAATAGCTACATTCAGGTCATTGCCGAACCCATCTGTCTGAGAATAACTTGAAGCTTGTAACCTATACTGGTCAAAATCATCTTCACTGTTTGCATCCCAGCTGACAGAAATCGTTTCAGTATCTATCGATACTGCATCCAGACCTGTGGGAATAGCCGGATCTGTATCATAAGCTATGGCGTAATTATCAGTATTAACCGAAGCAACTGTTCCGGACGAAGTCCAGCTTCCGTAGTTATTCTGGTCATCTACTGCCTTAATAGCAAACCAGTAAGTATCCCCCGGCATCAAGCCGGTTACGGTTTGGGTATCTTCCGATTCCGGTGCCACCGGCGTTCCGGAAAAAGTATAAGTATCTGTCCAAGAAGCGTAAAAATCATCGGTTCCTATATAATTAGTTGAAAACTTTATCAAATAGTCCGTAACATTTCCGCCTTCGGTACCGTCATCTCCGGGTGCGGTCCATTTTAAATCTATCTCTCCTTCTTCTTCAGAGCTCCCGGTTAAAGCAGTTAAGTCGGATATCGCCGCAGGGTCAACTAAGTCCGGAATCTTACAATAAGATACAGAAAATCCTTCGTATTGTCCACCTAGATTTTCCATATTAGTCAAATCTCCCCAGCTTGACCCGTCCCATCTTTGCACATCAATTTTACTGTTACTATCACTATCTGATGAAGTTACCAGCATATAGT
>JAGXOG010000126.1 GCA_023660015.1 Elusimicrobia bacterium LH_S2
GTATATATGCGGTGATAGAAGTTTTTTGTAGACGCCAGCACAAGTTTAGAAGGCAGAATATATCCCGGATCTATATTTACTTTCCGGCTGCCGCTTATCTTGAATTTTTCTTCCATCTTAATTGTCTTATTTTTAATATCCGTCAGTTTAACCGGGTCTATGAGCTTGGTAAAACTTAAAAATCTCCGCTTTAAATTACCGCCCAACTCACGTGCATAATAATCGGTATAACTAAAATCAAGTATATTACTTCTGTAATCTATAGTGGAAAATTTTCGTTCAAGCATATTTTCCAATTTACTTAAATTAATATCCGGGGTAAATATCAGCCCGGTTATAAGTTTGGCTTTATCCGGCTGCATGAGTAAGGTTCAACCTCTATCATCCCGGATTATTTTCAAAACAGCGGCCGATGCCGCCCCGCGGACCGGTTTATCCCTGTCTTTTAAAGCCTGCCTTAAAAATTCAAGCGTACCGGGGCCCTTTAAATGCCCCAGGGACTCTATAGCTCTTGTGCGTACCGGGGCGGAGCCCTCCCGGTAAGAATATTTTAGAATTTCAATACCTGCTTTCGCACATTGCCTGCCCAGACCGGTTAAGGCGGCGAATTTCTGACGTTCATTCCCTTTTCTTACTGCCCGGGTGAGTATTTTATAAAATTTACTGCCTTCAAGCCGACCCAGGGCCGGTAAAATATTATGGTTTAATGAATCCGGCAGCTTTTTATAAGCCGGATAAACTGATTTTTCAGCCTTTTTAAACTCTTGTTTGTCAAGATTGGCCGCAATCCGCCCGAACGATTCTGCCATGATTTTTTTAACATTGTAATCAGTTTCTTTTTTTATGGCCTGCAGAAGGTATTCCAGAGGCCTGTAATCGTTTAAAAAACTCATGGCCCGGGCGGCTTTTCTGCGATAAACGGGATTGGAGACGCGGATAAATCTCTCAAGAAGTTTTAACGATTTTTTGTCTTTCAGTCTGGCCCTGGCGACGGCCGTCTCAGCTTTAAGC
>JAGXOG010000127.1 GCA_023660015.1 Elusimicrobia bacterium LH_S2
GTTATTGATTATTTAATGGATATTAAAAAAGGCGCTCTTACTTAATTGAAACCGCGTAAAGAAATAAAAAGAATCTTAAAATCTTTACAAGGAATTACTATTGATAAATCTTATTATAGATTTGTTGGAATAGAATACATAAATGATTTGCTAAGCTCTGTTGGTTCTTTAAACGGAGGCCGTTATAATCTTAAAGACGCATTTGAAGTTTTATACATGGCTCCCGATACTAAAACAGCAATAACCGAGACAGCAAAATCATATAATTTCAGACTCCCACTAAAAATAATTATTACCATTGATGTAAATGTTCAAACGATATTGGATTTTAAAGATAAGAGCAATATTAAGAAATTAGAAATTGATACAGAAAGATTACTTGAGCCCTGGCGGTATCCTGGAAAGAAAGAATCATATACTCAGACTTTAGGCCGGCTAATTTATGAATCTGGTAGATTCGAAGGCATTCGGTATCCTTCAGCTAAATTACAGAGCCGATATAATCTTGCTATATTTCCTGATAGAATGAAAGAAAACTCAAAGATTAAAATTTATGATCCTGATAAAATAATAGAGCAAATCATTGAAGGGAAATGAAATACTCAAAAGAATGGAACACAAAAAAAGAACTATCCCGGATAATAAATAACCCGGATATCTCCAAACAAGTGTGCTTCGCTAAAAAACAGTTATTTAGACTGTTTTTCTTAACGCTACACAAGGGATGAATTAATCTTATCAATTCTTTACTGGTGCGAAGCGTTAAGAAAAACATCCTAAATGGATGTTTTTTAGCGGAGCACACTTGTTCGCCCTTAGAGTAAGCGAAATGGCGGCTCTCAAAGTTAAAGATATCAATATTGATAGCAAAACCCTTTTCTGCATTTAGCAGCGTTCAGTCGTTCACTCCTTCATAGTCGCTTATTGCCGTTCTCTTCGGTCACTATCTCTATTTAGGAGCTGCGAAACCGTCTCGGAGGAATAACCTAAATGGTTGTTCCTCAGG
>JAGXOG010000128.1 GCA_023660015.1 Elusimicrobia bacterium LH_S2
GCCTATTAACAGCATTATTAAGCATGTTTTTTTCATTATTTGTCATAATAAAAGTATATATTGTTCATTATATTTATACGTTCATCCATAATGAACATAACATATAAATGAACACTTTTCAAGTACCAACTCTTTCCTGTCCTATTTTATATCTATTAACAGTTATATTACATTTTAATATATTTTGTTTCCGCAGAGCTATAAAAACTCGGCTAAAAACCAATATGAAACTGAATTGCTTGCTCCGCGAATGGTTCCTGCTTATCGTCCGGTAACCCGAAACGCTCGCCCGCTTTCGCCATATTCTACGGCTTCGGCGACCTGCTTTTATTTGCCTTCCCAAAATATCTGAATGGCAGCGGTTTCAGACAGATATTTTCCCCTCTCTTTTTCGTCACGTTTTTCTTCTGATCTCTTTAACCTATCGGCCGGCTCAGACGGCTCGCCGGCCTCATTGTTCTATAATTACACCAAAAAATCATATAGTTTTTCCGAATTTCCTTTTACCCCCTTTAAAACTTTTTTCTGCCACTTTTTAGGAATATCCTTAAATATATTTTCCATCTTTTCTTTTTGACTATTTATATCAAGTAAGAATTCACCCAGAATTCTTGCAGCGTCTATGTCCCTTTCAGCTTTCGCCCTCTTTTTCCTTCGCTGGCTTATTATAAATTTATGCAATACAAATACCGACGGTTCCGGTACAGTAACTTCTATATTATCATCTTTTATCTTTATAGTATAATATTGAAGAAAATTTAAAAATCTTAAACCCTGTGCATTTATATGCAGTTTTTTAATTTCATAGGGCTCCCTTCTGTACTTTCCCAACATAGGAGTTAAAAATTCAACTTCCAACTCCGGATGTTCTTATTTTACCAGACCGTTTGAATAATTAAATAAGGGTTTCTAGTTTAATCGTTCCAACAGTTCATGTAGATTTTTTTCCTTTTTAATTTTATGGCCGGATGGAACTAAAAAATCTAAATCCGTAGTTCTTACAG
>JAGXOG010000129.1 GCA_023660015.1 Elusimicrobia bacterium LH_S2
AGTATTCTCTTTTCAGTTTTTTCTTTGGACTTTCTCTGTGTAATCATCGGCAAAATATTTATTTCTCTTGTCGGCTTTGGGGTATATATTAAAAACAGCATATATTATAATAAGAAAAGATGCCCCAAATAACCATAAATTTTTAATTTTTATTTTTCCAGCTATGAAGAATAATCCGAAAGCAGCAAATATAGCCAGGACCATTTCCGGAAAGATATATCCGACCTCTATGATTGCATTGGCATGGGGATTTATCGGCATACGGGCAAGATACAAAAAATACGGTCCGGTAAGCATGAAAATGGCGGCCAGAACAAAGCTTATTTTTTTAAAACGCCTCTCTTTAAAACCGTAGTAAATACCTAAAAGAGAGAATATTATTCCCGGAAAAGTAATATCTCTTAAGATAGCCGCAAAAAACCTTCTTAACTGGGGCATATATACCTGGGTAAGGGTAACCTCCCGGGAGACAAGATCAAGCGTATGTCCGTAGGCGCTTCTTGATACGACCGCCCAGAATCTTTCTATATTAGACGGATTGCCCCAGTTGATAAATGAACCGCTACTTGCCCGGACGGGCAAATAGACATAGATCGCAAGGCCTAAAACAAAATATAAAGAGATACTTTTAAAAGGAACTTTTTTAAAAGCCGGCATAAAAAAATAAAGGGCCGCGGCCATGGGAATAACTGCAAAGAGTATGGATAGATGATTACCCAGAGAAAGTCCAAAGAAAAAACTGAAAAGAGAATACTTCCTTTTAATCATGAGAAAAAATAGTAAGGCACCGAAAAAGAAACTCAGTGAATACATCTCAGCTACCACAGCCAACAGCCAGTTTATATAAGTAAACGCTGTAATTAACCCCGCAAAAACGGATATATACCTATTGCCGGTTATTTCCCGTACGCTTAATATTATATAATATATCCCGGCAGCGCCGGCAAGGGCAGTATCGTTTGCTCCGACCCCCCACCCAAGATAAACACCGCCTAAAAATTTT
>JAGXOG010000012.1 GCA_023660015.1 Elusimicrobia bacterium LH_S2
GTATTATATATAAGGTCCTTTTCATATATTATTTCATAAGATATGCCGGCTGCCAAATACTACTTCTTATCATACATACTGTCCGGGTCTTTTACTTTTTTATCTATTATATCCCAAGTTTCCCTGACCTGATCGTACTTGCTGTAAAAACAGGAACGGTATCCGTGATGACAGGCGCAACCGCCGATTTGTTCAACTTTTATAAGTATGGTATCTTTATCGCAGTCAGTATAAATTCCCTTTACTTTCTGGACGTTACCGGATTCCTCTCCTTTTCTCCATAGCTTCTTTCTGGATCGCGAAAAATAACAGGCATTTCCTTCGTTTAAAGTTATTTGAAGCGATTCCCGGTTCATATAAGCTACCATTAAGACCCGACCGTCGCCGTAATCCTGCGCCACGCAGGGAATAAGCCCTTTGTCGTTAAATTTTAAATTATCAATACCCATATTTTAGACTCCTTTTTCTTGCCTTTTAAACTTACTGAGCTGCCGCGATTGCATCTGAGAGTTTAATATCTCTACTATATAAGGCTTTTCCCACTATAACTCCAAACAGGTTATCTAAATTCATATTTTTAAATTTTTTAATCTCCTCCAGGGAAGATACCCCCCCGGAAGCTATAACGGATATACTAACAGCACGGGCAATTTTTTTAATCCATTTAAAATTAGGCCCTTTTAAAGTTCCGTCTTTTTCAATATCAGTAACTATAATTTCTTTTACCCCCATTTCTTCGGCCTCCCCGGCCAATTCGGCGGCCGGTTTGTCGGTTATATCCTTCCATCCGCCTATGGCTACTTTACCCGAAGATGAATCTATTCCTACAATAATTCTGCCCGGCCATTTTAAGATTATTTTTTCTAAAAGCTCTCTATCGTTAATTGCCGAGCTCCCTATTATAACCCGGGAAACGCCGTTTTCTATTAACTCCTTAACCGTTTTGTAATTCCTTATTCCGCCACCAACCTGAATTGGTATATCAACCATTTCAGCAATATTATATATTATACTTCTATTTTTCATAGTGCCCGAAAATGCGCCGTCCAGATCAACAATATGTATCCTGGCCGCACCCTGCTGCTTCCAGAGTTGCGCAACGGTAACCGGCTTTCTTGAGTAAATTGTTTCCTTATTAAATTTACCCTGAAACAGCCGGACACAATTTCCATTTCTAAGATCTATGGCCGGGATTACCAGCATATTATATGTTTCCTTTCGTGGAGGGGATATCTTTGCCGGTTATTTCCACAGCCATCTTAAATGATTTTGCTATACCTTTAAAAATGGCTTCGGCAATATGATGATTATTCTTTCCGTATACCCTGTTTATATGTATCGTTGCTTTTAAATTATTCGCAAGCGCTTTTACAAACTCTTTTATAAGGTCGTAATCAAAAGCGCGGTCACCTTTCCACTTACCTGGATATTCAACATTATACACAATATTAGCCCGGCCGCTTAAATCAATCGCCACGTCGCAGCGGGCTTCATCCATGACGAGCATAGCCCAACCGTATCTTTCTATTCCCCTGCTATTTCCCAGGGCTTTTTTTATTGCCTGCCCCAGCACTATGGCCGTATCCTCTGTCGTATGATGCATATCTACCTCGGTATCACCGGTTATCTTAGCTGTCAAATCTATACCCGAATGTTTTGAAAAAAGTTCCAGCATATGCTTTAAAAATCCCGAGGGGACTTCCACACTGCAGATACCCATACCTTCTAAATTAACTTCAGCTTCCACAGAAGTTTCAGCTGTCTCTCTTTTTACTTTTGCTATTCTCATAATCTCCTCCGATTAACCTATATTAATTTGTTAAACTGCTCTTTTTAATGCTTCTAAAAAATTTCTATTTTCTTTATCCGTCCCTACGGTGACCCTTAAATAATTCTTTAAATCGGCAGATTCGAAATGTCTGACTTTGATATTATTCTTTTTTAGCGAATTGGCCACCCTTTCTATATTCTCAAGCTTTATGAGAATATAATTTGCTCTGGAAGGATAAGGTTTTACCCCTTTTATCTTTTTTAAATTTTTAAATAATTTATCCCGGGCCGCATTAAGTTTCTTTACTGTCTTTAAAAGGACTTTCCTGTCTTTGATAACTGCTTCAAGGAGTTCCTGGTTAACTATGCTTACATTGTAAGGAAGCTGAACTTTTCGCAGCTCTTTAATAATCTCCTTATTCCCCGCTATATATCCCGCCCTTAACCCAGCCAGAGAAAAAGCTTTTGAAAAAGTTCTTAGTATTACTAAATTGTCATACTTCTTAATGTAGTCCATCATTGTCTGGCCGGAGAATTCATAATAGGCTTCATCAATAACTATTAGGGCGGAGCTTCGGGAAATGATTTTTTCTATCTTATCTTTTTCAAAACAATTCCCGGTGGGATTATTCGGATAAGTGATAAATATAATATCAGGTTTTATAGCCAGTATTTTTCCCGCCGGTAATTTAAAATCTTTATCAAGTTTTACAGCCGTGTAGTAAGTTCCCGTTATCTTTGAAAGTATTCTGTACATAGAAAAGGCGGGTTCGGGACAACTCACTGTTTTCCCAGGGCCGCCGGCGGCAAGATAAAGCATAAGTATTAATTCGTCGGAACCGTTACCTATCAAGATATTATCCCCGGAAAGCCCGCAGTATTGGCCTATAAGTTTTTTTAAACGCTTGTAGGACGGATCCGGGTAACGGTTAAGTTCTACTTTACTGAGTATTTTAGAAAATTTTCCCCGAATCTCTTGAGGCAGGGGATAAGGATTTTCCTGGGCGTCAAGCTTTATCTCCCCTTCCGATACCTGCGGAACTGCATAAGCCTTGAGTTTCTTAATGCGTTTATTTATAAAATCCATTATTCGAACGCTTTATAAATTATATTTTTATCTTCTTTTGTGAATTCCAAATTCTTACCTGTTTATTTCGTTTCTCTCTTTGAAACCGATTGAGCGTGATATTTCATACCTTCCTCGTTTGCAAGAGCTTCTATAGAACCGGAAATCCCGGCCAGCCCTTCTTTCGTGCATTTTATAAACGAAACTTTTTTTAAAAAATTCCTTACATTGAGACCCTCGCTGAACTTTGCAGTCATCCCTGTAGGTAGGGTATGGGACGGTCCGGCCCAGTAATCCCCGATTGCGACCGGGGTATATTTCCCCACAAACACGGCTCCGGCATTTCTTATTTTGCCCAGAATTTTATCTTGGTTTTCTTTACAGCAGATAACCTGCAGATGCTCCGGCGCCAGATTATTTGATATCTTTACCGCATCGTTCAACTTTTCAGTATAAATAAGTTCTATCCGAGGCCTGTATTTTTTTTCAATAGTTTTTTTTGTCTCTTCAAGAAGTTCCCGGCTGTCGGTCAAAAGAGTCGCTTTAGCATCTTCTGCATGCTCGGCCTGGGCCATAAGGTCAATACCGACTATAACGGGTGATTGGGTCTTGTCGGCGATAATAACTACTTCGCTGGGCCCGGCGAGCATATCGATTCCAATATGTCCGGAATTTGACAGTTTCCGTTTTGCCGCCTGAACATAACTGTTTCCCGGTCCCACTACCATATCTGCTTTAGGTACCGCCTTAGTACCATATGCCAAGGCGGCTACGGCCTGGGCTCCGCCGATACGAAATACTTTATCCACTCCAGCTATCGACGCCGCCGCCAGTACCGCATCGGAAAGTTTGCCGGGAGGAGTCACCATGTAAATCTTTTTTACTCCCGCCACCCGGGCCGGGATTGCGGTCATTAAAACAGTTGAAGGGTACGAATATTTACCTCCGGGAACGTAAACCCCGACAGATTCAACCGGTATAAGCCGGTCATCAATTGTGACTCCCGGATTTTGATATTTAGCATTAATCTGCGGCATAAAATTTCCTGCATACGCTTTTATATTTTTCGCTGCTTTTCTTAAATTACTTATTATCTTTGTGTCCGCCCGTCTCAGAGCTTTACGAATTTCACCTGCGCTTACTTCTAAATTTTTTATTTCAACGCCGTCATATTTTTCAGTAAGTTCTATTAAAGCGGCATCGCCGCTTTCTTTAACTTTTTGTATTATCTTATCTACTCCATCCATATATCCGCTCCTAAATCTCTGAATTTCATATCAATATTATCATACCCCCTCAATATATGGCTTATTTCGTATACTTCCGTGCGGCCCTTTGCGGCAAGCCCGGCCAGCACCAGCGCCGCCCCCCCTCTTAAATCGGATGCGGAAACAGGCGCGCCAGATAATTTGCCGGTCCCGGTAATTATTGCCGACTCTCCTTTTACTTCAATTTTTGCCCCCATCCTTAAAAGTTCCGGGCAGTGCATAAACCTGTTTTCAAATATATCTTCATTTATAAGACTTACCCCGTCGGCAAGGGCCATTAAAACAGTGAACGGAGCCTGTAGATCGGTGGGAAACCCCGGATAAGGTGCTGTAGTTATATCCATGCTTCTTAATTTTTCAGGAGCTTTTACATTTATATACTTTCTGTCTACTTTAATTGAAGCACCGCTGCTTTGAAGCTTATCTA
This sequence comes from Elusimicrobia bacterium LH_S2, assembly GCA_023660015.1. Taxonomy (GTDB): domain Bacteria; phylum CG03; class SLGR01; order SLGR01; family JAGXOG01; genus JAGXOG01. The sequence continues at coordinate 4,532 of JAGXOG010000012.1, forward strand.
TAACTGTTTTAAGTACTCCGGGATGGGAAAATTTAATCTTAATTTCAGAACCCGGAAGACAGCCGGCTATAAGGTATGTGCCGGCCTGTATCCTGTCGTCCATAACCTTATATTTAACTTTCTTAAACTTCTTTCTGCCTTTTACTTTTATTATACAGCCCTCGATTTTAATACTAATTCCCATTGCTTTTAAAAAGTTTACCAGTTCCAGAACCTCGGGTTCTACAGATGCATTCTCTATCCGGGTCTCCCCACTTGCGCGGCAGGCTGCCATAATAAGATTTTCGGTAGCGCCCACAGACGGAGAATCCAGATATATTCTTGTACCTTTAAGCTTTTTTTCTTTAAGTTCGACAAACCCTTCCGAAACACCTACTTCCATCCCAAGCTTTTTAAATCCCTTAATGTGCATATCTATCGGCCTGACCCCAATGGCGCATCCTCCGGGAAGAGCTACTTTTATATTTTTCTTTCTTCCCGTTAATCCTCCCATAACCAGAACCGATGCTCTCATCTTTTTAATAAGCTCATACGATGCACTGCTTTTTAACTCTTTGGCAGGTTTGACAACTACCGTATCGCCGTCACGAAAGACTTCTTTGCCCAGCTCTTTTAAAACGGATATCATATTTGATATGTCACTTAAAACCGGCACATTTTCTATAATAGATCTCTTATCGGATATCAATGTGGCCGCGAGAATAGGAAGCACGGCATTTTTCGAGCCTGCTATATTTACCCTGCCATTGAGTTTTGCAGGGCCGTTTATGATTATCTTGTTTTTTGAAGTATCTCTCATATAATTAATTTTAATATTCGGTCTATCTTTCCGTAATCTTTTACGAATCTAATTTTGGAAAATTTTATTTTGCCGGATATAAATTTCTCTAATTCCTTCCTCTGGTTATATCCTATTTCTACAAATACAACTCCGTTATTTTTAATAAATTTACCGGCTCCGGTTAATATTTCTTTAATGATATCAAGACCATAGCCTGTGGCTGCAAGAGCGTTCTTAGGCTCTTTTTTAACTTCCGGCTCTATCTTAACATATTCTTCTGAATTTACATAGGGGGGGTTGGATATTATAAGGTCAAAACTATTAAAAAAATCATCATTTAAATTTTTATATATATCACTTTTTATAAGTTCTATACAGCTATCGACATTATGCTTTTTTACGTTTTCTGCGGCAACCTTCAAGGCAGGAGAAGAAATATCTACGGCAGTTATTTGCGCACCGGTTAATTTTGCCATGGCTATCGCTATATTACCGCTGCCGGTACCTATATCCAGGACCTTTAAACTGCCGGTTTTATCTTTCAGGTATTTTACTGCTTCTTCGACTAAAATTTCCGTCTCCGGGCGGGGTATAAGGGTGTCGGCGGTTACAGTTAAATTATATCCCATAAAATTTGCGGTTTTAAATATATAGTTAAACGGAATCCGACGGCTTCTTTTTTCGATGTTCCCGCGAAAGAGCTCCTCTACGGCTGAATCTACAGAAAGCTCCAATCCGGCAAGGACCTGGGTACGGCCGGTCCTTTTTACGCCGGCTAAAATATACTCGGCTTCATGGCGGGGATTATCAACCCCGGCCCCGGCCAGCCGGTTAGTTCCCCAGGTTAATATTTCTGCGATATTAGAGCTCACTTAGTTCTTTTTCTCTCATTTTTTTCTTTAGTTCCTCAAGAAAACCAGATAAGTTCCCTTCTATTATCTTTTCAAGGTTATAAACTTTTAAATTTACGCGGTGGTCGGTTATCCGATTCTGGGGAAAATTATATGTCCTTATTTTCTGGCTTCTGTCGCCGGAACCGATATGTTTACGACGTTTTTTATCCTTTTTTTCCGCTCTGTTCCTGTTAATCTTTTCTTTTAACCTTGCCCGGAGCATATTCATGGCTTTTGTCTTGTTTTGGGACTGTGACCTTTCGTCCTGGCACTGAGCTACTACCCCGGTAGGCAGATGAGTTATCCTCACTGCCGAATCGGTAACATTTACATGCTGGCCGCCTTTACCGGAAGCTCTATAGGTATCAATTCTTAAATCAACTTTATTTAACTTAAACTCCGCTTCCCCAGCTTGAGGCAATACGACTACGCTGCAAGCTGAAGTATGAATTCTGCCCCCGGTTTCTGTTTCGGGCACTCTCTGTACACGGTGGACTCCGCTCTCGGATTTGAGATAACTAAACAGATCGTTACCCTCAACTGAAAAGATAATCTCTTTAAATCCTCCCAACCCGGTCTGGTTTGAACTGTAAACTTCTGTTTTCCATCCTTTTGAATCGGCAAATTTTACATACATTCTGTATAAAGTAGCACAAAAAAGCGCGGATTCCTCACCCCCGGTGCCGGCCCTTATTTCCACTATAACATCTTTTTCTGCGTCTGGATCGCGGGGAAGAAGGTAAGATTTAAGTTTTTTCTCTAATTTCGTAATTTTGCCCTTAAGAATGTTTACCTCTTTTTCGGCTAATTCTTTCATCTGCCCGCTTTCCTGTTCATAGAGTTTTTGGGACTGTTTTAACTCTTCTTTTAGCTTTAAATACCGGTCGTAATCTTTAAGAATATCTTTAAGTTTTCCGTGGCGGCGAGCATACTTTTTAAGTTTATTATGGTTATTTATAACTTTGGGCAGGGTTAACTTTTTTTCCAGCTCTTTATATTCTTTTTTATATTCTTTAAATTTTTCAAACATAATAAAAAAACACCGTTTCCGGGTAATTTACCCGTCTTGCGGTGCTTTTAATGTTAACCCGGCTATTTAGATTTTTTTGATTTGCCGTACTTGCGTTCGAATTTCTCTACTCTTCCTGCGGCGTCGACAAGTTTCTGCTCGCCGGTATAAAACGGGTGGCACTGCGAACATAATTCAACTCTTATTTTTTCTTTAGTTGAACTTATCTCGAACTCCGCCCCGCAAGCACAAGTTACTTTTGCTTTATGTGTCTTTGGATGTATATCTTTTTTCATAATATTAAAATCTACTAATTATTACCGGAGCTGTCAACCTTAATATGCCCCATTTCACGAAGCTTTTCTTCAATTTCTTCTATTTCCTTACTGCTTAACTTTTTTGATATATCTATATCTGCCAAGGGATGCTCCTCTTTACCCCAATTAATCTTAATCCATATCCTTTCATGTAAATAATAAAGAGTGACCATTATTATGTGAAATATAACGGTTATAATACCGGTCTCCTTCATATTTCCGGTTATAAGATAAGCTATCAGCAGGAGTATAACTATACCGGTCACACGCCATGTAATTGATTTTACTATTGACCGTTTTTTAGTTTCCATTTAAAATCCTCAACTCTGTTATTTATTTATTGGTGAGCCCGGAAGGTTTCGAACCTTCGACCCACGCCTTAAAAGGGCGTTGCTCTGCCATCTGAGCTACGGGCCCACCTTAATTATTTTAACGCCTTTAACGGCTTTTTCTTTTAATAACTGTCCTCTTATACTATCTGGTATAGCCCCGTCAATTTCAATAATTGTAACTGCTGAACACAATTCTTTATCCCGGCCGACTTCCATTGAACCTATATTTAATTTATTGCGGCCAATTACCGTACCGATTTTACCTATTACTCCGGGAACGTCATCGTTATCAATTATAATTAAATTACCGGCCAGGGGAACATCAACTATGTAGCCGTTATACCCTGTAATGCGGGGTTTGCCGCCTATGATACTTCCTCTAATTTGTGTTCCTCCCGTATTTATAATAATATCTCCGGGCACGGAAACTGAGGATTTAAATTTCACGGTATATTCTATGCCTTTTTCCCGGGCTATTATACCGGCGTTAATAAAATTTACGCCTTCCGTAAACTGAGATAGAAACCCTTCAAATACCGCTCTGGTCAGAGATTCTTCCTTGTCTTTTATTTCCTCTATATAACTTATTATAACTTCATCTGTCAAATTCTTTGCAACGGAAGCAGCAAGAAACCCTATCCTGAATCCCAGTTCTTTTAATTCTTTATCTATCTTGCCGCCTATCATATTTACCGCATTTACTATCTTTTTATCGAGAATATAATCCTTAACCTGCTCTGCCGTAGCTATAGCCACTCTCTTTTGGGCTTCGGCGGTAGAGGCCCCCAGGTGTGGCGTATGAATAATTCCTTCCACATTGATAAGATTTGAATCTGTCGCCGGTTTTTTTGTGAAAACATCTACCGCTGCACCTGCAATATCACCATTTTTAACCGCTGCGGCCAGTGCTTCTTCATCGATAATAGCTCCCCTCGCGCAATTTATAAGATAGGAATCCTTTTTCATTTTTGAGATTGTTTCTTTATTAAACAGCCCCCGGGTCTTATCATTTACAGGCACGTGTACGGTTATAATATCGGTGACTTTAAGTAGTTTCTCAAATGAAACTTTCTTAACCCCGATTTCTTCTGCGCGCTCATCTGTTATATACGGGTCCGATACAATAACATCCATCTTAAAGGCCAGCGCCCTCAGGACTACTTCGGTACCTATCTTACCCATACCCACTACCCCCAAAGTCTTGCCGTAAAGTTCCTTACCCTTATATTTTTTCCTCTCCCAACGGCCCTCTTTAAGGGAATTATGTGACTGGGGAATATTTCTGGCCAGGCTTAATATCAGTCCCAGTGTATGCTCGCATGCAGATATGGTATTTCCCGCCGGAACATTACATACAATTATCCCTTTTTTGGTGGCAGCGGTAATATCGATATTATCTACACCTGTTCCCGCTCTGCCTATTATCTTAAGATTAGAAGTTTCCTGAATTATATCTCCTGTTGCCTGGGTACCGCTTCTTACGATTAAAGCGTCATACCCGGCTATCTTTTCTTTAAGAGAATTCCCGTTAAGAGAATTATCTTCGGTAACCTCAAAACCTGCTTCCTTTAATATCTTTACCCCTTCCGGCGCAAGTTTATCGGTAATAAGGACTTTAGCTGATTGCATGTTTAAATACCTCCCCGTAGTCTTTTACATGGATAAGCTCCATACTCTTAATAATTTTCTCCGGCAACTCTTCTATATTTTTCTTATTCTGTTCGGGAAATATAACTTTCTTGAAACCGTCACGATGTGCCGCTAAAATTTTTTCCTTGAATCCCCCGATTTCCAAAACTTTCCCGCTCAGAGTAATTTCACCTGTCATTACGATATCTTTTTTTACCGGCTTTTTCAGCAGCGCAGAGATCAATGCTGTGCAAATTGTTATTCCCGCCGATGGGCCTTCTTTGGGTACAGCTCCTGCCGGAACATGTAGATGTATATCATAATTTTTATAAAAATCTTTTTCTATGTCAAACACGTCAGTATTAGCCCGGACATAACTTAACGCAGCCTGGGCGGATTCTTTCATAATATCCCCGAGTTTTCCGGTAAGTTTCAGCTTGCCTTCTCCAGGAATAACCGATATTTCAATAGAAATGGTAGCCCCCCCGTGTTCCGTCCAGGAAAGACCGGTCGCTATTCCCACATCGTTTATTGCCTTTATGTTCTGGGGCACTTTGGGCACACCCAGAAAATCCTTTATATTATTTTCCGTCAATTTTGCTGACTTTCTTTTCCCTTCGGTTATTTCACGGGCAATTTTTCTAAGGACCTTGGCTATTTCTCTTTCAATATTTCTCACTCCGGCTTCGCGGGTATAGTTATCAATTATATGCCGTATGCCCCGGTCTGAAAACGATATTCTGTAAGAATTCAGACCATTGGCTTTTATCTGTTTAGGTACCAGAAATTTTTGGGCTATTTTTATCTTTTCGTCTATAGTATAGCCGGGAAATTTTACAATTTCCATACGGTCATTAAGCGATGGCGGAATAGTAGCCGTTGTATTTGCAGTAGTTATAAACATAACATCAGATAAGTCAAAATCAACTTCGAGATAATGGTCGCTGAAGTTGATATTCTGTTCCGGGTCAAGAGCCTCAAGCAGAGCAGATGATGGATCGCCGCGGAAATCTTTACCCATTTTATCAACTTCATCAAGTAAAAAGACCGGGTTGCGGGTACCTGCCTTCTGGATAGACTGTATTAACCTTCCCGGCATTGCTCCGATATATGTGCGGCGATGCCCCCTGATTTCGGCTTCATCTCTTATCCCCCCTAGCGAAACTCTGGTAAATTTTCTGCCCATGGCATGGGCTATCGATCTGCCGAATGAAGTTTTTCCGGTACCGGGCGGCCCGACAAAACAGAGAATAGAAGATTTAAATTCCTCCGCCAGGCTGGAAACAGCAAGATGTTCCAATATCAGATCCTTTGCCTCATCTAAACCGTAATGTTCCGATTCCAGTATCTTTCTGGCATTATTAAGGTCAATATTGTCCGGGGGCTCTTTCTTCCAGGGAAGTTTTAATAGCCAGTCAATATACGTTCTCACCACTGTCGCCTCTGGAGAAAAAGGCCTCATTTTTTTAAGCCGGCCTAACTCCTTCAGCGAGAGCTTTTTTGCTTCGTAGCTCATACCAGAATTTTTAATTTTCTGTTCGTATTCGGAATTTTCGTTATCTTTATCTTCCTGTCCCAGAAGTTCCTTCTTAATAACTTTCATCTGTTCGGAAAGAACTGATTTTTTTTGTGCTTTTTTTATATTCGTGCGAACCTTGCCATTTATTTCATTTTTAACCTTGAGTATCTTTATCTCTTCCCGAAGCCGTCCGGTTAATTTATCTATTCTTTTTTCTATATCAAACTCTTTCAGTATCTCTTGGGCAACGGGTTTTTTAAGTCTCATATGCCCGACTACAATATCGGCTATCTTGCCCGGATCATTTATTTCTTCTATAACCGAATAAGTATCAAGATCAATCCTGGGGTTAAATTTTACATATTCCTCAAATTGATCCGTTAAATTCCTCAGTTTGGCTTTAAATTTTATGTTTTTGGCGGAGTGAGGCAGGACTTTTTTAGATTTCACCAAAGCTTGAATATACCCTGATTTTTTAGCTATATTTTTAATTAAAACCCTTTCTTTAGCCTCTATAAGCAACTTTGAACTGCCGTCGGGCATATCGAGAGTCTGTATTATATCAGCAACCACGCCTACGCTGTAGAGATCTTCCCGGGAAGGACTTTCTTCGTATATGTCTTTTTGGGCAATTATTACCAGCTTTTGCTCTTTTGATTTTTTTACGGCATCCAGGGCTTTCAGAGAACTTTCCCTGCCCACGGCAAGTGGAATCATCATATAAGGGAATATCACGATATCCCGTACGGGTAAAAGCGGAAACTTTTGTTCTTTTTTTGGATTTGTCATCTAAGCTATTTTTAGCTCCGGTTCAGAATTGTTTTCTACAACCTTTCGATTTATGATACATTCTTTTACACCCTTTTTGTCAGGTATATCATACATGATGTCAAGCATAACTTTCTCGATTATAGTACGCAAACCCCGAGCACCACTTAATTTTTTCTCAGTCTCAGTCATAGTCGAAATTATATCCAGAGCGCCATCTGTAATAGTAAGCTTAATCCCCTCCATGGCAAATAAGGTTTGGTACTGTTTAACTACAGCATTTTTCGGTTCAGACATTATCCTTACCAGGTCCTCGTGGTTTAAGTTATGAAAAGGCGCAATCACGGGCATACGCCCCATAAGTTCCGGAATTAATCCGAACTTAATAAGATCTTCCGGTTCAGCATGTTTTATTATTTCTCCTACATCTTTATCTTTATCCCTGATTAGCTCTGAACCAAATCCCATATGTTTCTCGCTTAATCTTGCAGATACAATATCCTCCAGTCCGTTGAACGCTCCACCACAGATAAAGAGAATATTGGTCGTGTCTATCTTAATAAATTTCTGGTTCGGATGTTTTCTCCCGCCATGTGGCGACACGTTTGCTTCGGTACCTTCCAGGATTTTTAGCAAAGCCTGCTGGACTCCTTCCCCGGAGACGTCCCGAGTTATGGACGGAGACTCGGACTTACGGGCCACTTTATCTATTTCATCGACATATATTATACCCCACTCGGTTAGCTCTTTATCAAAAGAAGCGCTCTGAAGCAGTCTGAGCAAAATATTTTCCACATCTTCTCCGACATATCCCGCTTCGGTAAGAGTTGTAGCATCAGTAATGGCAAAAGGAAGATCTAAAAGTTCCGCTAATGTTCTGGCCATTAAAGTTTTACCTGTACCAGTCGGACCCACAAGAAGGACATTAGTTTTTTCAAGTTGAATTTTTTTGTCTATTTTTATATCCTTCGAACTCTCTTTTGGAATAAAAAATGGGCCTTTTTCTTTTAAGGCCGCCCGTTTATAGTGATTATAAACAGCGACGGAGATAAGCTTTTTAGCTTCTTCCTGCCCTACAATATATTTATCCAGACTTCCCTTAATCACACTTGGTTTAGGGATTAGTTTTTTAGGCCTTTTCTTCTCTTCTTTATCTATTATCTCATTAAGTATACCATGAGACTTTTCTATGCATTCCGCGCAAATATAAACTCCCCTTCCCCCGACAAGCTTAAAAGCTTCGTCCGGGGACTTACCGCAAAACGCACAGAATTTATCACCGTGATTGTCGTCTTTGTATTCTGACATAAATTATATTAAATCTCACTCCTGTTAGATATTACTTCATCCACTATACCATATTTTTTAGCCTCCTCTGCAGTCATGAAAAAATCCCGTTCGGTATCTTTTTCAATCTTTTTAATTGACTGCCCGGTATGTTCGGCAAGTATCTCGTTTAGTCTTTTTTTTACTCTCATAATTTCTTTTGCCTGTATTCCTATATCGGTAGCCTGCCCCTGAACCCCTCCAAGAGGCTGGTGAAGCATAATCCGTGAATTGGGAAGAGCAAATCTTTTCCCTTTTGTGCCACAAGCTAAAAGCAGTGCAGCCATGGAAGCGGCCTGCCCCATACATATTGTAGAAACCTTAGGGTTTATATACTGAATAGTATCGTAAACAGCAAGACCGGAAGTTACTGCTCCGCCGGGTGAATTGACATAAAGCGATACTTCTTTATCCGGATCATCGGCTTCTAAAAAAAGTAGCTGGGCTATAATAAGATTGGACATTGTATCATTCATAGCGGTACCTACAAATATTATTCTGTCTTTTAAAAGCCTCGAAAATATATCATAAGCTCTTTCTCCCCGTTGTGACTTTTCAACAACCATAGGGACTAACTGCATCATCTCTTCTTTTATTTCTTTTTTATTCATTTTTCCTCCTGTTTTTACTTTGCCTCTTTTGTTTTAATTTTAGCTTTTTCCTTTAAAAAATCAAAAATTTTATCCGTTAAAATCTTATTATCGTTTATATTTTTTTTAATCTTGCTTCGGTCTTTTATATTATGCATCTTTGCCAGGTTATCTTCTTCTTTTTTGCGGTCTTCATCGGCTACCTTAATCTCTTCTTCTTCTTCTGCTATTTTAGAGAGTATTATCCCCGCCTTGACATCTTTTCTTGCCTGAACACGAATTTTATCTTCTTCAATTATTGAAGGATCACCGCCCTGGGTCTGTATGTAAGACTCCATCTGTTTTTTCTTGGCTTTAAATTTTTCATCTACAAGCCCCTCGGGTACTTCAAAATCATGCCGTTCAATAAGTTCATCTATTATCTGATTTTCTACCTCCGCATTCTGTCTATTTTCCTGTTGAGCCTTGATATTTTTACGGATATTTTCTTTAAGTTTATCTACGCTTTCAAGCCCCATGCTCTTAGCAATATCCTCACTATCCGGAAGTTTTTTAACTTTAACTTCCTTTACTTCTACTTTAAAGTCGGCTTCTTTACCTTTAAGCTCGTCTTTGTAATAATCATCGGGGAACTTATAAGTAAATTCTTTAGTATCGCCCCCTTTCATACCCTTTATTTTATCTCCGAGACCGGGCAAAAAACCATCTTCTCCTATTTCTATAAGCCGCTCCCGAGGAAATCCAAGTTTAACTTCGTTTCCTTCCATAAATACCTGCATGCGGGTTAACGCAAAATCCCCTTTTTGAGCAGCTCCTTCTTTGACTTCCAGAGCTGCGTTACGGTCTCTTAAGTTCTCTATGGTATCATTGATGTCTTTTTCGGTAAACTTACTCTCTGTTTTATATACTTTAAGTTTAGTATATTTTTTAAGTTTAAATTCAGGAGAAACCTCTGCTTTTACTAATAGTGCGAGTTTTTTACCTTCCTTAAAATCATAACTTTCTATCTGGGGGGTAGTTACTGGATTAATATCTTCTTTTTTAAAGATATCCTCTAATATATCCGGTACATTCCGCCTGATAAGTTCCGCCCGAGCATCAGGAGTATATCTCTCTTTTATTATACCCATGGGGACGTTTCCTTTTCTGAAACCGTCCATACGAACTTCTTTCCGAATATCTTTAAATATATTTTTCAGCTTAACTTCTATTTCTTTCCATGGGATATCAACATCAACCTGGACTACGCACTTGGGCTTGGACTTTATCGTATAATCTAAATTTAATTCAGTCATTTTTTTTACCTTTCTATTTTATATTTATAATAACTTTTTGTGGTGTCGCGGGCGAGAGTTGAACTCGCACTCCATAAGGAACCAGGTCCTAAACCTGGCGCGTCTGCCAATTCCGCCACCGCGACATAATGGTGAGCCGCCGGGGAATCGAACCCCGAACCTACTGATTAAGAGTCAGTTGCTCTCCCGGGTTGAGCTAGCGGCCCATATTATACTATGCTGGCAAACTTTTCCTACATTTAATAAATTCTTTCTGTCAAAAGCGTTAAAAATTAAGGTGCTACACTTTTTAACTGCCGCTCGCTTAAGCTCACTTTTCTCCATTTAGGAGCGTTAAAAACTGTTTCTGCCACTTTTTAACTGCCGCTCGCTTAAGCTCACTTTTCTCCATTTAGGAGCGTTAAAAAGTGGCACCCTCGGGGCGACTCGAACGCCCAACCTACGGCTTAGAAGGCCGTTGCTCTATCCAATTGAGCTACGAGGGTAGATATAAAATATCCGTTTAATTTAAGTAATTTTAATAAAAAAAGGTGGTCTTTGCAAATTAATATCGGGTAAAATGAAAATATATCAAATATTTTTAATCTATTCCCATCTTATATATCCAGGAAACCTTTGCCCGATTAAAACGAGGATTCATCTTATGTAGTATATAGTCCACCAGGGATGGTGATATCAGTTTATCTCTTTTAAAAGTTGCGGCCGGTATATAATTTTTAAGCATATCTAAATGTTTTTCCAGTTTATTGCTTGTAAATATTATTATGAAATGTTTTTTACCTTTTTCATGATTAGATTTTATTTCATTAAATACCTCGGGAAAATTTTCTTCTTTTTTTACTGAAAAAATCTCCGGATTTTTTGTCAGATAAAAATACGGCAACATCGGGCTTACTTCTGTTTTATCAATAATAATCGAAGTAACCGCCTGTTTCTTATTAAGATACAACAAGGAGACTATCCTGGCTTTTTGGGAATAATTTAATGTCGTGGGAACGAGAACAACTATATTTAATATCCAGAAGAATATCCAACTCCACTTAAAAGCTTTTTTCTTTAAAAAATCATTTCCCGGAGAATTTTTCCAGTACCACAGTCCGGAAATACCTAATATGATGATAAAAGGAATTATGGGAAAAATAAATCTTTCCTGTTTTCCCGGAAACGCTGAATGCATTATAAAAAAAATTGCGGTCGGGTAAAAAGCTATTTTAGAAAGCTTATGGCTTTTAACAAATCCCCATATCATGTAAAATGAAAATGGTGGGACAAATGCTGCAACTATAAGAAGAATATAATTATACCAAGGGCCGGTTACATAAGAAGTAGCGTTCTCAAGATTAAATTTAATATAATTTACAGGAGTAATCAGAAATTTGTTAAAAAGAGCTAAATCCAAAAAACCCTGCATAAGCATCATTATTATACCGGCCAGGGCAAAGATCCCAGCACCTTTCTTATCTTCCTTTAAAAATATATAAACTAAAACTACCAGAAAAAAAATAGCGGACTGATATCGTACTACAGCTGCTATAGCCAGCAGAAGGCCGCTTAAAAAAATAAGTTTATTACTCTTTTTTGTCCTATATAAATGTCCAAAATATATGCCGGAAACGAGAAAAACCGAAGTCACATGCTCTATTAACTGCCTCACCGCAAGAAAAGGCATGATAAAATAAAAGGAGAGCAACAGACCGGCAGCAAAAGCGGCGTCTTTACCCGCTATTCGACGAGTCAGTTTATATCCGAAAAAAACCGTAAATAAAGAAAAAAAAGCATGCACCAGTCTTACAAAAAACATCATTATTTCAGGACGATATATATTTACCGCATTGAATGCCTTGAATATTAAATAATGAAAGCCGGGATAAAAAAATGAACGATGAGGGTTATCGCCCAAAAATCTCAAAGACCCTGTTTTTATAAAATTACTGGCAATTTGTATAACGCAGAAATGATCATCATGAGCTAAATATCCTTTTGAATATATTACTGCCACCAGCCGAACAAGTACAGCAACAGATAACAAAAAAATAAGCAGATGGTTGTTTATTGTATTTTAAAAAATCTGATTCTGTCTTTTATCTTTGCCATTTCTTATTATTTTATTATATCATAATAATTAATGACATATTTTGACTCTTTAATAAAATTTATAATTATCTAATTTTTTACAATATCAACAATAATATAGCAAATTAAAGGAGACATAAAAGATGTTATCAAAACTTGCACAGAATATAAGCTTTTCACCTACTCTTGCAATATCGGCCAAGGCAAAGGAATTAAAAGCGGAAGGAAAAGACGTTATAAGTTTTGGGGACGGTGAGCCGGATTTCGATACCCCGGATTTTATTAAGGAGGCCGCTATAACAGCTATCAAAACCGGACAGACAAAATATACCCCGGCAACGGGCACAAAAGAGTTAAAAACTGCTATTATTGAAAAATTAAGAAGAAAAAACTTCCTTGACTATTCACTGGACCGGATAATGGTAAACTGCGGGGAAAAACTCACTCTCTTTAATCTTATAATGTGCCTGGCCGGAGAAGGCGATGAAGTTATTGTTCCGTCTTCATACTGGATTTCTTATCCCCAGATGGTGATTGCTTCGGGCGCAAAACCGGTTATAGCCAAGACCGGACCGGAGACGGCATTTAAACTTACTTCTGAAATACTTGAAGATACCGTAAGCTCTGATTCAAAATTACTTATTTTAAATTCGCCTTCTAATCCCACCGGAGCGATATATAATAAAGAAGAGCTGGAAGCGTTGGGAGAAGTTGTATTAAGATATAATCTTACTGTGATATCCGACGAAATATACGAACATCTCGTCTATGACGGAAGTTTTGTTTCCATAGCGCAGGTAGCGCCCGAGCTTAAAAAAAAGACTGTAGTTGTAAACGGTGTTTCAAAAACTTATGCCATGACCGGATGGAGGATAGGCTACGGCGCAGGAAATGCCGAAATTATCGCCGGATGCGCCAAACTTCAGTTACACTCTACTTCCAACCCCACCTTATTTGCCCAGGCCGGTGCGGTGGAGGTACTTTTTTCCGATAAAAGCCCTGAGGCGATAACTAAAATGGTCTCTAAATTTAAAAAACGCAAGGATTATATTTATCAGGAACTTTCTTCTATTGAAAACGTGGAAGTAATTAAACTCCGGGGAGCTTTTTATATATTCCTGTCAGTACAAAAGCTCTTTAATGAACAAATAAGAAGCAGTCAAAACTTTGCCCAATTGCTTCTGGAAAAAAAGTTGGTGGCGGTAGTTCCCGGAAACGGGTTTGGCGCGGACGGGTATTTCAGGATGTCATATGCTACCAAAATGGATAATATCACAGAAGGTATAACACGACTCAAAAGGTTTATTTCCGACATATAAAATAGACCGGAAATACTTTTACTTTACAGCCTGACCTGAATGCCTTTCTTTTTTAAATATTCTTTCGCCTCTTTTATGGAATGGGTACCGTAATGGAATATGCTGGCTGCAAGTACGGCATCAGCTTTGCCTACCTGCAGGGCTTGAGCAAGATGTTGGAGACTTCCTGCGCCACCGGAAGCAATTACGGGAATATTTGTTGCCTCTGATACCGCCCGGGTTAATTCAATATCATATCCGTCTTTGGAACCGTCGGCATCCATGCTGGTAAGTAATATCTCTCCGGCTCCGAGTTTTTCCGCTCTTTGCGCCCACTTTAGCGCATCAATATCGACCGGTTCGCGACCGCCGTATATAAATACCTGCCAGCTGCTTGCACCGGAATTTTTTTTAGCGTCTATAGCGCAAACTATACACTGGCTGCCAAATTCATTTGCTCCTCTGCTTATAAGATCGGGATTTTGAACTGCCGCGGTATTTACCGATATTTTATCTGCCCCGGCCCGAAGCAAGTCTTTAATATCTTCTACAGTTGTTATCCCACCACCGACTGTATAAGGTATAAAGATTTCCTCCGAGGTTCTGCGTACCAGTTCTATCTGAGTCTTTCTTCTATCGGAAGAGGCGGTAATATCTAAAAAAACAAGTTCGTCGGCTCCTTCTTCTGAATATCTTTTTGCGGTTTCTACCGGGTCCCCGGCATCTTTTAAGTTTTTAAATTCAATGCCTTTTACTATCCTGCCGTCTTTTATATCCATGCAGGGTATTATTCTTTTAGCCAACATAATCTATAAAATTCCTTATAATTTTTAATCCTATACCGGCGCTTTTTTCCGGGTGAAACTGAGTTGCCCAAATATTTCCTTCGCAGACTGCGCTGACAAATTCCTTTCCGTAGCCAGTCTTTCCGGCTACAATTTTGTCTTCAGCGGGACTGACATAATAGGAATGGTCAAAATAAAAATAACTTTTTTCCGGTATATCCTTAAAGATGGGTGAATCTTTTAAATAATAAACGCTGTTCCACCCCATATGGGGTATCTTAACACTCTCTTTAAATCTTTTTACTTTTCCTGAAAATATATCAAAACCCGGATTTGTTCCGTGCTCAATGCTCTCGGTGAAAAGCATCTGAAACCCCAGGCATATTCCCAGATACGGTTTTTTGTCTTCTATACTTTTAATTACAGTATCGTATATATTTAACTCTTTGAGATTGTCCGTGGCTTTTTTAAACGCCCCCACACCGGGGACTATTAGACCGTCGGATTTTAAAATATCAGATTCAGAAGACGACACAGAAACTTTTGCACCGGCTTTTATGAAAGCATTCTCAACACTTCTTATATTCCCTAATTTATAATCGACTATAACTATCATTTTTATTTTTCTATTTATAAATACCTCTATTTTATATCAGATATAATTTGATATTTCAATTAGTTTTATTTACAATAACATAGTTATGTTAGATAATATAAGAAAACATACCGACAAGATAATGTGGTTTATCGCGGCAATTTTTATTGGCGGGATATTCTTCTGGTACGGCTCAGGTGGTACAAATACAAAGGCCGTAGTTGAATCCAAAGACTTTAAGATAGAGGTCTCTGAATACAAGGAGAAATTAAACCGTGCACTGAGGAATAAAAGAAAAGAAGTAGAAAGCGAACTTTCTGAAGATCAGATAACCGAGGTAAAACAGCAGGTCTTAAGCTCCATGGTAAATACTGAGACCCTTTATTATGAGGCTAAAAAAATGGGCTTGACTGTTACCGACCAGGAAGTGGCCGCAACCATAAGAAACCTACCCCAGTTCCAGCAAGACGAGCAATTTAACAACCGGCTCTATAAACAAGCCATACGATACTCTATGAATATGAACCCGGCTGAATTTGAAAAACTCATACGGAAAGATATATACACAAAAAAAATTGAAAGAATTATACTTTCCACGGCCGAGGTTACCGAGCCGGAACTTCAGCTAACATACAAGAGAAAGAACGGATCGCTTGAGGGTTACGAAAACAATAAAGAGGAACTTAAAAACTCTATAATAAAAGAAAAAAGGATGGCTATTTACCGACAGTGGATGACGGATTTAAGGCGGAATATGAAACTTAAAGTCAATCCTAAATTGGCGGGACTGCGATAATTTACTTTAACAATTATATCCTAAAAAACCATTGCAAAAGTTCGCACGATTTAATTATTTCTAATGCATAATTGGTCTGCTATAACCGTACTTTTTTAAGCAGCTGTCGGACCTGCCCTTTCGGGAACCCCACTACATTTGAATAACTGCCTTTTATATATTCTATATACCTGTCTTTCATGCCCTGGATTGCATATCCTCCCGCTTTGTCATAGTGCTCGCGACTGAACTTTAAGATATCTTCCCGTGATAATTCTTTCATTTTAAGATTCGTAGTGACAGTTCTTCTATACTTTCGCCCGTTAGAAAGGTCTTTTAAAATTACTGCCGTAATTACCACTTGCTCTTTTCCATTAAGACGGGACAGCATTTTGACCGCTTTTTCACTGCTGCCGGGTTTCAAAAATATATTCCCACCGCAGACAACCACGGTATCTCCGGTTATAACGCTTCCGGATACTTTAAATTTCCCGGCAACCAACCGAAGCTTGTTTTCTGCCTGACGCATGGCATACTCTTTCGGGGCTTCACCCTGCCGGGGAATTTCTTCTACTTCTCCCGGCGGAATAATTATTACTGGCAGACCGGCTCTTTTTAGTATCTTGCGGCGGCGTGGTGAAGATGAAGCAAGATATATGCGCCTTGGAGAAAATTCTGCTATACGGGGTACTATTTTTTTCGCCAGATACCCGTTAAGCCCGCCTGTAATTACCGCCGCCGCTAACAGCAAAGGAAAAATAAACATTATGCCCGGGTGCTTAACAAATATCAGATAAACGATTAAAATCTGAATAAGGTTATGAATAACCGCCCCGGAAATACTTACACCAATAGGGCTTAATTTACCCAATGGCCGGTATAATAGCCCCATAACCAGCGCCGCGGTTACCGCACCGGAAAAACTCAGTACAAAAGTTGGCGAAAAAAATGTGCCGATAATAATTGAACTTAATATAGTTCTTCCGACAGCTACCCATATCGCAAACTTAACCCCGTATAATATAAGAGCTACCAAAGTAACCATATTTGCCAGCCCAAGTTTAACCCCGGGCAAGGGGTTAGGAAACATCCACTCGGTTATCTGCAGGACTGATGCCGAAGCGATAAATAAAGCTATATATATTAAATCACTATTGCGTGAGGGCATCTATATTGCCTTCGCCCTCAAACCGGGCTATAAAATTCTGAGGAACGCATATTAACGCTTCCCCTTTTTTGTTTATCCAACCCTGTTTTACACAGTCATGTCCCGGACAGTCAGCATCCGCTATACGGGCTTTAAATCCTTTTATCTCTACTAACCAGTACCCGCCTCCGGCGTTTATTTCTATCTTTCTATTTACCGGAAGTTTAATTTTATGTAATTTTTCTTCTTTATAAATTATAGTTAAATAATCTTTGGCGCCGGGGGCGGAAAAATAATTAAATAATCCCGTCGCCAGGGCAGCAAACAGCAACGTTGATATTATAACTATATCTCTTTTAGTCATATTTACGCATAATTACCCCGGTAGGACATTTTTTAAGACAGTCCAGGCAGTTATCGCACTTTTTAAAATCAATTCTGGGTATTCCCCGTTCATCTATATATATTGCGCTCCGGGTACAGGTGTCAAGGCAGAGATAACATTTGATACAGGATTTCACACAATTTTCATCTGCCTGCTCCGGGCCCAGTTTAGTCAAACATGCCGTATACAATTTTTGATTATTTTCCGTCATCTTTATCAGTTCCAAAGGACAGGCATCTACGCAAATGCCGCAGCCGTCGCAAAGTTCATGATTAATTTTTAAGTCCTCTCCTATTGCACCTTTAGGACAGGCGCGGACACAGCTTTTTAATCCTATGCATCCCTGCTCGCAGATACTGTTGGGCCCAAATTCGTTAAAAGCAGAACGGCAGTCATTAATATTGCTGTAATTAAATTTCTTTATCCCCTTTCCGGTACATAAAATTACCGGTGTTTTATGATCCCTGGAAGATTTTTCCTTTACCGGAAATCTAATATTGGCAAAATAAAGCACTGTAATTGCTGATAGAAACACCCAGACCATTTTACCGGCTCCTTCTTAAACCAGTTTGCTGACCCCTCGGGCCGGGCAATGCCCTTAAGCATTGAAGTTTTTTGGTGAATTCCATCTTTTATTGCAGTAAGGGGGTTAAAATCATAGTAATTAAGGCTATTAAAATTAAAATCGCGGGCAGTCCTTTGAAAATATCCGGAATCCCGTTTTTTACTCTACTGTATATTTTTAAAGTTAGAAAACTAACTACAAATAACTCGACTATGCTTTTAAACGAGTATAAAAGTACCTCCGGATAATTTGCCGCGTACTCCGCGGAAAGAACTGCCACTCCCGCAGGCAAAAGGCAGAGATATAAAACAAGACGATTTATATTTGTTTTACCTATTACTTTCACCGAAATTACCAAAGAGGCTACGGAGATAAGGGGAATAGCCGCAAAGATTAATTCGCCTCGATAACTCTTTCGGGCAAAATAATTTATCGTTACTGCGATTAAAACGGCTGCCGATACCGAGAGAAATTCTTTAACCGGAAAACTACTGTGGACAGACTCTTTTCGCGCAATACAAATTATTGTCTCTATACCCAGAAAATATACTATTACGGCACCGGTCAATATCGGATAATTCATCTTATTAACCTTATAAATAAAAATCTGAGAAATATTATAACTGCAGCTGTAATTAACATTCCTCCGGATGCACTGACATTAACATTTACGGTTATAGACGATATACCCAGCCCGGACAAAGACAAAGCTGCTAAAGCGCCAATGCTATGGCCGCATTCAACCTTTCGTGTAAATTTCCCGGATAATAGAGAAATTAAATATACAAATGAAAGAGCGGATATAATAAATACAAAATCGCCGGTGCGGTAATTAATTAAGTTGGATATAATTCCAAAGACAGTTCCCGATATAGCAACTGAAAGAAGAAAGAATCCGGTATTTAAGAACTTCTCCCCTAAAAGCATAACTGCCGCCAGGACAATAGCGGAGGCCGCAGCGGTCAGGCCCGCCAGTAAAAACGGATTCGGGCACACGCTTATCGCAAGTAATATAAATACCGCCCCGCCTTCAATAAGTACTGCTTTTATTCCCTCTGTAAGATTGTCTTTTTGCATCTTCTATTGCCTCTATTAAACCTCTGACCGATTTAGTTGCTCCGGTTTTTGCATCTATTTGACTGGTTCCTTTTTCAACTATATACGGCAGAACTTTTTTTTCTACTTTTGACCAGTAATTTTTAATTTCACTGTTTTGAACTACCTCTATTCCCGTCATAATTACCGGCTCGGTAGAACTCTTTTTAGAAAAAATAACTTTCACCTTTATCTTTCCTGCAAACCCCTTCCCCGTACCTATATAGCTGCCTGCGGAAAATTTTTCTTTAGGGCTGGACAGATATTTCTTTTTTTGCCCGGTATATTCTCTGCCGGCACCGGCGAATAATGTAAGTACTCCGGCAAGAGCCATTGTGATAACTATAACAAAGATATTTTTCATATTCTTTCAGTTGCCGGGGCAAAGATTAAAACCCCCGCTATTCCAATTATGCCAGCCGTAAAATAAGCAGCTACGGACAGAACAATAAAAACTGGCCTTAAAAATCTCCCCACAGGCAATATACCCGGATATAACAAAAACAGTATTACAGCAGAGAGATTTACGGCCAATAAATCAAGCGGCGTTTTGGTGCCCAGGTATATAATAAAAGCAGGAAGCAGGTACCATAATATATCTTTTAAAGATTGCCACTTTTTTACAATAAACAAAAATAAGACCATATAAATTAGCAAAGATGTCGCTAACTTTAATTTTATCATTTCCGGAGCGCCGTTAAAAATATTCATCAATAACCAGGTTATAATAAAAGGCGTAAATAAGAACCTTCCGGGGGAGGAAAAGACGGCCTCATAAATTAATAAAGCAGCAAATGCGGCGGCAAGAATTGCCGGTATTCCCTGACCTATGCGAGAAAGAAAAATTATATAAACCGCCCATATACCGTATCTGTATAATGTATTTCTGACTTTACAGCTTTTGGCAATATAATATTTAACCACCGCAGCGACGATAAAAAATAAGAACACGGCAATTGTTAATTTTAGTTTTTCCGGATAGTATAATATATGGAGGATTAAGACAGAGACCAAACTAAAAAATAAACGCCGCCATAAATACAAGTTTCCTGATTTTGCATGTTTAAAAGGTGGACGGGAAACTTTCAGCATATTACTTCAACTCTTAAACCCGGGGCAAAAATATCCACACAAGCCGCATCCGTCACAGCCGGGAATTTCCTTAAAATTTACAAGCCCTTTGCTGTTTTTTCCGCTCAGAATATATCTTGAAAAAGTTCTGTCCAGGCCGGCCGGGCAAACCCTCACGCAATTCCCGCAGCCTATACATTTACCTAAACTTATTTCGCTGTCTTTGACAACAAAAAAGACCCTGGTATCCCCTATCTTTTCGCTCTGCAGACGGGCAACGGCACGGCCATTTAAGCGGCTATTCCTTATTATAATTCCTTCTGCAGAGATATTTAATTTTTCCAGTAATAAGGAAACAGATTCTTGCCGGGAGAAATTAGTAACATACCCTTTATTTTTTAAAACTACCACCGTATCGATATAATCCAGCCGGTTAGGAGAAATCACAGAATAAAATATCCGTAAAAGCCCAAAGGGGTCAATTATAAAAATACCCCCATTGCAAAGACTTTTCTCCTCCAGCGTATTATATTTATAATTATAAAGTTTTTTCCGTAAAATTTTTTCATCATATAGCGGATACCTGTCTTTTACCGAACGGAGATAAATATTCGGTAATTTCTTTATTTGCCCGGAATACGCGGAAACTATTTCACTTTGTTCGGCCGGAACTATAACTTCTGTCCTGTGGACACCCAATGCCCGGGAAAGAAATTGCAGTCCCTGGATAAGCCAGGTTATATAATTTTTTGCCATATAGTAATTATACCCCGAAAAAGGGGAACGGCATAAAAAATCTGCAGTGACTATATTACAACCGTGTCGGTAAATATCCTTAAAACCCTTGTCTGTAATTATTTTATTCTCCGCTAAAGCTTTTTTTATTTCATCGGGGCTTATTGCACTATAATGTTTAATGCTGTCTGATATTTCGGGGGCCGGTTTGCCTCTTCTTTTATAATTATAAACAGGTTGGGTTATCCTTAAATTATCTTTTAATGTTTTAATCATTTAGAAATATGCGGGCGGTGTCGGAATGTATCCCTACGGTATCTTTCATATTCATGGCATACCCGCCGGCAAGCACGATAGCTACCGGTATTTCGCAATCATAAAATTCTTTCTTAATTATTCTGTCTCTTCTATTTATATCTTCCTTGCTTAACGAAAGCCCCCCCAGTTTGTCTTTTTCATATAGATCGCTTCCTGCAACATATATTACTATGTCGGGTGAAAATTCCTCTTTAATTTCACGCAGGTTCTTCTTAAGCAGCCGGTTATATTCCATACCGGAGATTGAATCCGGCAGGGGGACATCCCTGTCCGACTTTTCTTTTATCAGAGGGTAATTATTATCCTGGTGCATAGAGAAAGTATATGTTTTACTGTTATCTTTTAAAGCAACCGCTGTTCCGTTGCCCTGGTGCAGGTCGCAATCTGCGATTAAAACTCTTTTGTTTTTCTGAGTAATCTTTTTTGCCGCCACCGCCACATCATTAAAAACACAAAATCCCTCCCCGTGGTCGGGATAGGCGTGATGGAATCCACCCCCAAGATGAATTGAGCCCCCGTCTTTAAGCGCAAGTTCGGCAGCCACACGGGAACCCTCGCAGGTCAGCGCAGACGCTATGGATAGTTCTTTAGAATAAGGCAGTTCAAGTTTGATTTCGTCGGCAAAACTAAGAGTGCCATTACGAATATTTTTTACATATTCTTCGGTATGTACTGATGTTAACAGCTCTTTATCCGGCATTGCGGGATATTTTATATCAGCTGGGCTGATAATACCACTCTCTAAAAGATAATCTTTAATTAACCGGTATTTTGAAGTGGGGAAAGGATGGTTGCCTATATCAACTTCATATCTTTTAGAATATATTATTTTGGGCCTTTTATATGGCAATAAATTAACTTAACTAAACGCTACCAGGAATATTTTACTTTTCCGCCTATTGTAATTCCGATAATACTGCCAACCTGCGGCGCGAAAGTAGTTAAAAAACTCTTTATGCCTACAAACCAGTTCCAGTTTTCACTCAAGGGGAAAATCTCAACTCCCGCCAATTGCTGAAATCCAAGTACGGAAGAGGATGGGGATTTTACTTCCGCGCCTTTTTTGCTGTCGGGATTTACACGGTAGTCCCCAAACGGGACTTCCTTGTAAAATACATTATATAACCCTATTCCGCCGCCTACATAGAAATTTTCATATATTCTATATATGAAATTAACAGTAAACGGCATTATGGTAAGTTTGGAATCAACTGTCTCGCCCGACCGATACTCTGAAGGAGTTCTATATTCGCCGCGTTCGTCCTCTGTAAAATTTATTACCTGGTCGGTGCCGAACATCACTCCAACGCCAAGCTCAAGCATCCGGGGGCCATACTCCCTGGTAGCGGTTGCCGTAAGGGCAGGGCTCATTATCTTTCCTTTTTCAGACCCTGCACCGAGACCGAACCCCAGTTCTCCCCCCAGTTCCCAATCTTCCCATCCCGCACCGGCCGCAGTTGCCGCAGCCATAAAGACCAAAAACACTGTAAGCTTTTTATTCATTTAATATTTAAAAGCTCTTCCAATACCGCTTCCTGGCTGTAAAGTCTGTTTTCAGCCTGGTCAAATACGGCCGAATTAAGCCCGTCCATTACTTCGTCAGTTATCTCTTCTCCCCGGTTAGCCGGAAGACAGTGCATAACTATAACGTTATTTTTTGCTTTTGTAAGTAACTTTGAATTAACCTGAAACCGGCCGAATTTTTCTATTCTTTTATCTTCTTCCTCTTCGTCCCCCATGCTTACCCAGACATCGGTATATATCACATCTGCATCTAATGCTGCTTGAGCCAGATCGTTAGTAATGTTTATATCTTTATTTTTTTCGGCCATAGGCTTAACTATGCTTGCTTGGGGCTCAAACCCTTCCGGCGATGCCACGGTAAGTTTAAATCCAAATATGCCGGCTGCGTTGATTATTGAATTACAGACATTGTTCCCGTCTCCGATAAATGCTACTTTTAAATTTTCGTAATCGTACCCTTTCTGCTCGGTTATAGTCATTACGTCCCCGAACCCCTGGCAGGGATGGAGCAAATCGGTAAGTCCGTTAATAACAGGGACTTCCGCCGAGGCCGCCAGGTCTAAAACATCCCGGTGAGAAAAAGTCCTTATCATTATTGCATCTACATATCTGGAGAGAGTTCGGGCCGTATCTCCCATAGTTTCACCGCGGGAAAGTTGAAGAGCTTCACTTCCCAGATAAAGAGCATCACCTTTAAGCTTGCGCATAGCCATATAAAAAGAGACATTTGTACGGGTAGACGGTTTAGTAAATATCATGGCAAGAATCTTGCCGGGTTTAATTTTAGGTTTTTTGCCCTTTTTAAGTTCTATGGCTCTTTTCACCAGACCAACCAGTTCTTCTTTATTATAATCCCTTAAATCTAAAAAATGTTTTATCATAAATTTAACTTTTCTCTTTTAATACTGCGTCCACATCTTTTAAACCGTTACCCGTTAAAAGACAGACCGCCGGGGTTCTTATATTTTGAAGACCACCGAAAGAGGCAAGTTCTCTTAAACCGGCTATGCTGGCAACTCCGGCCGGTTCGGCAAATACGCCTGTAGAAGCCGCTACATATTTAATGTTATTTATTATATCGCTGTCTTCAACCCGAACTACCCGGCCGCCGGTTTCTAAAATAGACCTGACCGCGGCGACACCGTCCCGGGGAAGGTCAACGGATATTGAATCTGCGACCGTGGTTGCGGATATGGATTCAATTTCAATATCTTCAGGATTAATATCTTTATCCCCAATCTTTTCAACAGTCCGAGTTACCGCATCTGATTTAGAGCTCTGAACAGCTATGAGCATGGGCATCTTTTCAATGAAACCCAGCTCCTTAAGGTCCCTGAACCCTTTCCATACCCCGCTTATGATATTCCCGTCTCCGACAGGGACAAATACCGAGCCGGGAACTTTAAACCCCAGTTGTTCCCATATCTCAAAAGATACGGATTTTTTACCTTCTCTTGTAAAAGGATTAAAACCGGTATTTCTGTTAAAACAACCGGTCCGGCGAGAATTTTTTACGCAGAGGTCATAAGCTTTATCATAATTACCGTCAATAATCTTTACCTCGGCGCCGTATACTTTAAGCTGGGCTATCTTTGCCCGAGGGGCGCTTTTAGGAACATATATTATAACATCTATATCCGAAGCCGCTCCCATGCATGCCCAGGAACATCCGGCATTCCCCGTAGAGGCAGCCGACACTTCTTTAAACCCTTTTTCCCGGGCAACGGCCATCACCACCGAGCTGGCTCGGTCTTTAAATGACCCCGAAGGCAGCCGTGTGTCGTCTTTAACATATACCTCGCTAATACCAGAATCTTTTTCAAGTTTTTTAAACCGGTAAAGAGGGGTAAGAGAGATATCAAGGGGAGGTGCGTACTTCATATCGCTAAACGGAAAGAGTGGTTTATATCTCCAAACATTTTTATGGGGATTTTTCTTAAGTGATTCTATCGAAAAAACGTTTCTTATTGCTTTATAATTATATACCGCGTCAATATTGTTTCCACAGCTATCGCATATATATGCGGCATAATCTTTTTCATACTCCTTGTAGCAAGATAGGCATTTAAACCCGGTGAGAAAATTAGACATTAAAAATTCTTTTACGGAGTTATTACGGTGCCGTTTTTACCTTCAAGGCTATCGGTAATAGCCGAAGGAGAAGTAATTATGGCTTTCTTTCCGCCCTTTTCCAGATAACGTATGGCTGATTCTATTTTAGGAAGCATGCTTCCGGCAGCAAAGTGACCTTCTGAAATATATTTTTTTGCCGTAGCTACATCCATAGAATCAATATCTTTCTGGCCGGGTTTACCGAAGTTAAGACTTACCTTATCAACTGCCGTTGATACCATAAACAGGTCTGCTCCGATATTTGTCGCCAGCAACGAAGAAGCGGCATCTTTGTCTATAACCGCCTCAAGCCCCTTAATAATACCATCTCCTTTCTTATAAACCGGTATACCGCCTCCCCCTACGGCAATAACCGTATGACCATTTTTTGCTAAGATTTCTATTGCTTTTCTTTCTATTATCTCTTTAGGCTTGGGGGAAGGAACAACCCTCCTGAAACCGCGGCCGGCATCCTCTACAATATTCCAGTCGTCTTCCGCTATCCTTCTGTCTGCTTCTATTTTCTCCATAAACGAACCTATCGGCTTAGACGGATTTTCAAAAGCCGGGTCTTTTTTGTCAACAAGCGCTCTTGTGATAACAGTTACCGCCCCACGGTCTATATTTCTTCTGTTAAATTCATTTTTAAATACCTGCTGAAAAATATATCCGATAGACCCC
>JAGXOG010000130.1 GCA_023660015.1 Elusimicrobia bacterium LH_S2
TTCCGGGCGGCCGTATCGGAGAAAAAAGTTCATCTAAACTTGCCGAAGATTTACTTGGTTTGGGGCTGGAAATGATGAGATTTAAGACCGGCACCTGCCCCCGCCTTGATGGAGACACAATAAATTTTAAGCGTATGTCTGTATCGCAGGGGGATAAAAAACCAGAGTCGTTCTCAATGAGGACGGAGAAAAGGCTTACAAACAAGGTTAAATGTTTTATTACCTATACAAATAAAAAGACCCATAAAATTATAAGAGAAGGATTTAAAGAATCTCCGCTTGTAACCGGAAAAATTACGGGTACCAGCGTAAGATATTGTCCCTCTATAGAAGATAAACTTATTAAATTTTCTTCCATAGAGCACCACAGAGTCGTTTTGGAGCCGGAAAGTCTGAAGAAAGACTTATATTACCCCAACGGAGTTTCCACAAGCCTCCCTGAAAAGGTCCAGGAAAGATTTATCCATTCTATAGCCGGCCTGGAAGAAGCTGTGATAGTAAGATACGGCTACGGCATAGAACATGATATCGTCTCCCCCCTGGAGTTAAAGCCTACGCTGGAGACAAAAAAAATAAAAAATCTTTATCCGGCCGGACAGATAAACGGTACCACCGGTTACGAAGAAGCCGCGGCCCAGGGGCTGATAGCGGGCATAAACGCCGCGGCAGCAATTAAAGGTTTAAAACCTTTAATTTTAAAACGTCATGAAGCTTACATAGGCGTGCTTATAGATGACTTGGTAACTAAGGGAACAGCTGAGCCCTACAGGATGTTTACTTCCCGGGCGGAATATCGGCTTATGCTCAGAGAAGACAATGCACATAGGCGGCTTATAGATAAAGGGAAAAAATACGGTACTGTTGGCAGAGAATTTTATCTTAAGATAAACAAAATTAGAGAGGGAGTAAAAAAAGCTGTGAAAATAGTTAAAGATAAAATTATTACAGCTGAATCACCGGCCGGCAAATCTTTGGGAGTAAAAGAAGCCATCGCCGCCGAAA
>JAGXOG010000013.1 GCA_023660015.1 Elusimicrobia bacterium LH_S2
GGAATAATTTCACAAAGTGAAGAAAATTTTGTATATATTAGATAGAATCATTTCATTTAGATTTTTAAATGAGGCAACGATAGTATTTCATTTAGATTTTTGGTGAGGCAATGCGTCATTTTGACAAATCACCTTTTTTATGTATTATATTGTTTAGTTAAATATTAGATTAAAAAGGAGACAGTATAAATGACTAAATTACCTACGGGCCGACATACACAGGCCATGAAAGCCGCGCGGCAAAATGAAAAAAAACGGATGAGAAATAAGAGTTTCCTCTCTCGTGTAAACACAGAATTAAAGAAAATAAATACTCTAATTGAAGACGGGAAAAAAGACGAAGCGCTGAAAGTTCTTGACGAAGCTAAAATGTTCATCGATAAAGCTGTAACAAAAAATATCATCCACAAAAATAAAGCCGGGCGCCTTAAAAGCCGGCTGACTAAAAAAATTAATTCCCTGACATAAACCAGATACTGTACTCTTCTATTAATATACGATTGTCCACACCCGAACTTTTCATACTTATATCTGTCTTAAAGAGCCTGTCATAGGCTTTTATCAGTCTTTTAAGGGAATACCCTTTCAGAATACTGCAGAGCCCTCTGTTTACAAATAGATTTAAACCTGCTTTTTTTAATATTCCGCTTTCAGATAAATCCGTTTCCATCATGAGCTTTTTAACCGTTATAAGTTGCTGGAATTTCCATCTCAGCATTCCAATTATGTATATGGGATCACTCCCGTATTTTATAAGGTCATCTAAAAACATCAACGCTTTCTTTTCTTTACCGAGAGTCAAAGCGTCAAGATACCCGAAAATATTATCTTTCTTATGGTCGGCCGATATACTGCGCACTTCTTTTAAGCCGTATTGCTTTATATCCGGATAAGCGGTAATCAGTTTATCCATCTCCCGGGTTATATTGAAGAGATTGTTTGAACAACAGAAGATAAGAAAATTTGCTCCCTCAGAGGTTATGCTCTTGCCCATATCCCTGAATTTTCCTTTAACCCAGCCGGGAAGCTGGTTCTCGTAGGGCAGCATAAAGTTATGCTGTATCTTTTTAGAAAGCCCTTTTATGCCTCCTTTGGGATAATCTGTATTTTCGTATTCTGCCACCAGAGTACACTGCGTATTATCTTTTCCGGAAAATTCCTCTACGAAATTCTTAAAAGATTTATCTTTAAATAAAATTCCCACATCCTTAACTATGACCAGTTTATAAGAGGCAAAGAGAGAACTGCCGGCTACCTCGTCTATTACTTCGCCCGGCTGAACTTCACCGCCGCGAAAAATATGTTTTTCGCAGTTCTCGTATATCGAAGTCAGAGCTTTGAATATTTTAGTTTCATACTCTTTTTTTGTGTAAGCGTCGTTTCCGGTAAATATATATACCGGTTCTATCTTTGAATTTTGCAGGCCTCTTTTAAGAGAAGCAGCTACTCC
This sequence comes from Elusimicrobia bacterium LH_S2, assembly GCA_023660015.1. GTDB lineage: Bacteria > CG03 > SLGR01 > SLGR01 > JAGXOG01 > JAGXOG01. Next base: position 1,451 of record JAGXOG010000013.1, read on the forward strand.
CATCCGTAAATAGTTCTCCGGCTGATCTTATCGGCTGCGTCTTTCAGCAACCTTTCCCGGGCCTCTAACTCTGTTTCCGAAACCCCGCTGTCGTCATCCACATAATACTTTACCCTTGTTTCAATGCCCCCTGAACCGGAAGCAAAATCTTCCCTGGTTTCCTCCCAAAGTTTAAGTTCATTTATCATGTCGCAGTAGCTTAAATTAACTATTAGAACTAAACCATACTCGGTAACTATAAAGTTAGCATCGTATGAGACAGGAATTTTTTTGTATTCTATCACAGTTCCCTTAAGCCGCGAGTCGGCATCAGATGAACTTACAACGGTAAGCCGCCCGTCTTTAATAAAATTATCAATTACTTCATCGGTAAGGTCTGATGCGATATCTATCTGCCCGGTTTTATTTTCAAACTGTTCGATTCTTATATTCTGTATCTCATCGGGAACAATATTAATTGGCTCGTAAACGCCGCAGCCGGCAATAAAGACCGCTGCCAGTGACAATATATAAAATTGAATTTTCCCTCTTTTAGCTTTTTTCATGATAACTCCTTGATATTTACTACTGTTGACTATCTTATTTTATAACAAAATTTATAATTTTTCCAGGGATATATATTTTTTTTATAATTTCCGAGTCCTTTATAAACTTTTCAACTTTTTCATTAGATGCAGCCTTATCCAGCAGATTTTCTTTACTTTCCGTATCACTGACGGTTATTTTTGCTCTCAATTTACCGTTTACTGTTACCGGAAGTTCAAAGATAGATTTTCCTTCTTTAATTAACGACATATCATATTCCGGCCAGCTCTCCTTATCCAGGCGGGTATTTTTAGCCAACGACTCCCATATCTCGCCTGCGGTATGGGGAGCAAAAGGTGAAAGCAGGCTGACTGCCACCTTTACCCCTCTTCTTTTAATCTCCGTTCCCGCCGGCAGTTTTTTAATTCTGTTTACCAGTTCCATGATTTTAGCTATGGCGGTATTAAACTGCAAATCTTCACTGATATCTTCTGTTACCCCTTTTATTGTCCGGTTGAGAAAAAGCTCAAAATCCTTATCCTCTTTTTGGATAAGTTCACTCGCGGTGGACTTCTCATCCGCAAGCTTCCACAATTTATTTATAAACCGGTAGCAGCCTTTAACGCCGTCATCCGACCATTTTAGGTCTTTTGCCGGCGGTGATGCAAAAAGGATAAAAAGCCGGGCAACGTCAGCTCCGTATTCTTTGATGATATCACCGGGGTCTACTATATTGCCCTTTGACTTACTCATCTTGGCTCCGTCTTTTAAGACCATACCTTGGCAGAGAAGGTTCTCAAAAGGCTCGTTGAAGTTTACAAACCCCATATCCTTTAGAGCCCGGGTAAAAAACCGTGAATACAGCAGGTGTAAAACAGCGTGTTCTATTCCTCCTATATACTGGTTAACCGGGAGCCACCGATTAACATCTTCAGGCACAAAAGGCTTTTCCTTTTCTTTTGGATTTACGTACCTTAAAAAATACCATGAGGAATCGACAAACGTATCCATGGTATCTGTCTCTCTTTTTGCGGGCTTACCGCATTTCGGGCAAGTAACTCTGTTAAATTTCACGCTGGTCTTTAAAGGATTCCCCTCGTCGCTGAAATCAACATCTTCGGGAAGTTTTACCGGCAGATCATCTTCGTTTACAGGCACAATACCGCAATCTTCGCAATAGATAACGGGGATGGGCGTTCCCCAGAATCTCTGCCGGGATATAAGCCAGTCCCGCAATTTATACTGTACGGATTTTCTTCCCGTGCCGGCAGAAGAAAGGTATCTGGAAATTTTTTTAATTGCTTCTTTAGAGCTGAATCCGTTAAACTCACCTGAATTAACCAGTTTTCCCGGTCCTTCGTAAGCTTTTTTCCCATCATAACCGCCTTCTTCGGGCCGGATAACTTCTATAATATCAAGTCCGTACTTCCGTGCAAACTCGTAATCCCGCTGGTCATGAGCGGGAACCGACATAATAGCCCCCGTACCGTATTCCATAAAAACAAAATTAGCTGTATAAACCGGCACCTCTTTGCCGTTTAAGGGGTTTATGGCGTCTACCCCCAGATATATGCCCTTTTTTTCCTTAATATCTTTTTCAGCTATCGAAGAAGAGACAGCCTCATTTATGAAATCCTCTATCTTTTCTTTATTCCCCCGGGCAATATCAAATATATCAGGATGAGTGGGGGCTATAAGGAGAAAAGTTGAACCACAGAGAGTATCCGGGCGGGTGGTAAAAACCGGAATGGTTCTCTTGGAACTTTTAATCTTAAAATCTATTACCGCTCCTTCCGAACGGCCTATCCAGTTTCTCTGCTGTATCTTTACCGCATCCGGCCAGCCTTCAAGTTCATCGAGCCCGGCGAGTAAATCATCGGCGTAATCAGTTATCTTAAAATACCACTGTTTTTTTATCTTAACTTTAATTTTACTTCCGCAGCGCCAGCATTTGCCGGAGACGACCTGTTCGTTAGCCAGGGTAGTCTTGCACCGGGGACACCAGTTTATAGCGGCTTTTTTACGGTAAGCCAGTCCTCTTTCTAATAATTTTAAAAATATCCACTGGTTCCACCTGTAATAATCCGGGGAAGACGTATTTATCAGCCGGTTCCAGTCATAGCTCAACCCCAGCCTTTTTTGCTGTTTGACCATATCGTCTATACATTTCTTTGTCCATTCGGCGGGAGCCGTATTGCCCTTTATCGCCGCGTTTTCGGCCGGCAGCCCCATTGCGTCATACCCCATAGGGTAAAGTACGTCCAAGCCCTTACGTCTCATAAACCTGGCCAGAGTATCGCCAATGGCATAATTTCTAACGTGTCCCATATGAAGTTTACCCGAAGGATAAGGGAACATCTCCAGAAGATAAAATTTATCTTTCTGGCTGCTTTCTTCATTGGATACTTTAAAGGCTCCGGCCTCCTCCCAAATTTTCTGCCATTTTTTTTCTATTTTATTGTGTTCTAATTTTTTCATAGTAGATAAAATATTCTCTGTTTCCTTTCCTTCCCTTAAGAGGCGAATTATATGCAGCCACAAATTCCCAACTACCATTTCGGACAGCATCTTTTACTTCTTCGATTACCCTCTTTTCAATAGTGATGTCATCTATGAGGCCGCCTTTTTTTGAACTCTCCCGGTATGTGGCTTCAAACTGGGGTTTTACCAAGGCGAGAACTTTTTCCTTCGCTATATTAAAGATTACAGGCAAAACTCTTTTAAGCGATATAAATGATACGTCCACAACTGCTATATCCGGCTGAGATTCAAAGATCTCCGGGCGGAGGTCTTTGGCATTCACACCTTCCATAACTTCAACCTCCTGAAGATTTCTCAATTTCCAGTTAAGTATGCCCTTGCCCACATCCACCGCATATACTTTTTTAGCCCCCTCTAAAAGTTCAACCTGCACAAAGCCCCCGTGGGAAGACCCCACGTCCATGACGCATCTGCCGTTAAAATCAAGGCCTATATGTTCAAGAAGCCCCTTTAATTTAAGGGCAGCCCTGGAAACATATCCTTTATTCTCTCTGCCGCTCAACTTTCCGGTCTATTTTTTATCAGCTTGCGGACCCGGGATGCTATACCTTCGGCGCTTAGTCCATACTCTTTTCTTAAACTATCCGCCTCTCCGTAAGTAATGAATTCATCGGGCAGACCGAGATTAGATATATCCGCCGGTATTAACTCTCCGGCCAGAATACCGCCAATCTGTTCTCCGATCCCCCCGATAATTACATTTTCCTCAACAGTTAAAACTTTTTTTGTCTCTTGCGCCTTTTTTACGATAAGTTCTTTATCCAGCGGTTTTGCAAACCTCAGGTTAATTACCCCTATATCTATGCCTTCTTCTTTTAAAATCTTTGCAGCCGCAAGAGAAGGGCCCACCATATTACCTAAAGCCATTACCGTTAAATCCCTGCCTTCGGCAGCTTCAACACCTTTCCCCCTCTCAATCATTTCAAATTCAGTCTTACTTTCGGTAATATCCGCAGCTCCGCGGGGATACCTTATAGCCGTGGGCTTATTATATATTGTAGCCGAATAAAGCATATCTCTCATCTCTTTTTTGTTTGAAGGGGCCATGACCGTAAGATTCGGGATACAGGTGAGAAAAGATATATCGAAATTGCCGTGATGGGTGGGGCCGTCTTTGCCTACAATCCCCGCCCTATCCAGAGCCATAATCACAGGCAAATCCTGCAGGGCTATATCATGTATAATCTGGTCATAAGCTCTCTGTATAAAAGTTGAATATATAGCGCATACCGGTATTATTCCTTCGCAGGAAAGCGCGGCGGCAAAAGTAAATGCATGCTGTTCTGCTATTCCTACGTCAAAAAACCTCTCTGGAAATTTGTCGGCGAATTTATTCAACCCCGTCCCGGATTCCATCGCCGCGGTAATAGCGCATATTTTCATATTCTTATCGGCAAGTTCGCATAAAGCATCACCAAATATATCCTGGTATTTTTCAGTTGACGATTCCGGGGATTTGCCTGTTGCCACATCAAAAACGCCGGTGCCGTGAAAAACTTCCGGGGCTTCTTCGGCCGGTTTATATCCTTTTCCTTTCCTGGTAATTACATGCAAAATCTTAGGCCCGTCTATCTCTTTTAGCCTTTCCAGATTATCTATGAGGCTTTCTATATTATGACCGTCTATAGGCCCGAAATAGCTGAATCCCAACTCTTGAAAAAGCATTCCCGGAGTAAGTATAGCTTTCGACCTTTTGGCAAATTTTATTATCTCCTCGCCCCAACTTGGGTGGCGTTGGAGGGTTTTAGTTACTTTTGATTCGAATTTACTTAATGATTTTGAGGTAAGAATCCGGGTAAGATATTCCCCCATCGCCCCGACTTTTTTGGATATAAACATCTTGTTGTCATTTAAAACGACGGTCATATCTTTTTTAAGGTGCCCTGTATTGTTCAAACCTTCGTATGCCAGCCCGCCGGTAAGCGCGCCGTCGCCTATAACAGCTGCGATATCATAGTCCTCTCCATTAAAATCACGGGCCGCTGCAAATCCCAGAGCAGCAGAAATTGAGGTAGAAGCATGCCCTACTCCGAAAGCGTCATATTTGCTTTCCGACCTTTTGGGAAAACCGCTTATCCCCTGGCGGCACCTTAGTTTATCAAATTTATCAGCACGACCGGTCAATAACTTATGGGTATATGCCTGATGCCCCACATCCCAGATAATTTTATCACGCGGAGCGTTCATGACATAATGAAGGGCTATGGTAAGTTCTACTACCCCCAAACTGGGAGCAATATGACCGCCGCAGACGGATGTGGTCTGGATTATCTTTTCTCTTACAGAAACAGCCAGCTCTTCTAACTCTTCTAACGATAATCCTTTAATATCTCGGGGGCTTTTTATATCTTCTAATTTCACTTCGCAATATCCTTTAGACCGTTCTTGCGTAAGAAGCAATCCGGAACGGAACATTCCTTAATCCGGAGATTAATAGTGCCGGCTCTTTCTATTTTAAATTTTTTTCGGGAAGTTTTACTCATCCTTATTTTTTTCTTTTTATAACATAATCGGCAATTTCAACTAACTTTGAGGTGCCTTTAATATCTATTATAGTTTTTTTAGCTCTATCTACAAATACTAAAGCTTTTTTGCGGGTTTGAGATATATCCTCTGACTCCTCATCTAAAAGGTCATCCCTCAGTTGAAAAGCCCGGCCCAGGTTTATACCGTAATCAGCTGCTTTTTCAATCTCTTCTTTAGTAAATCCGGCAATTAGAGCACCCATCATTGCGGCAGCCTCAAAAAGCTTTGCGGTCTTTAAATTATTTATATAGCCCATATCCCGGTCAGGATTATTGTCGATATCTGTCGCCTGCCCGCCTACCATGCCGGAAGCTCCGGCCGCTTCGGACAAAATCAGGGAAAGGCGACTCAACCCGGTTTGGGAAAGCAGAAAAAAAGCTTCGGTAAGTAGAGCGTCCCCCGCAAGGATTGCCTCTCCCTCGGAAAATTTAACATGGAGCGAAGGTTTGCCGCGGCGGGTATCATCGTCGTCCATTGAGGGCAAATCATCGTGTATAAGAGAATAAGTGTGGATAAACTCTATGGCCGCCGCCGCTTTAGAAAGAATTCCTTCATCCGGATTTCCTATTTGGACAAACCATTTAACTATTATCGGACGAACTCTCTTTCCGCCTGAAAAAAGAGCGTATTCCATTGCCCGGAACAAAGAAGGATATATATTTTTTTTCAGCCCCACCAACTCATTTTCTATCATCTTGTCTATATCCGCCTTTTCTTTTTTTAAGAATGACTTGAAATTATTCACTGCTTATCTCTTCTATCTCTTCTTCCGAGTAATCTCCATCTTTTTGGACAAGCTTTTTTATCTTTGCCCGGGCTTTTCCCAGATCTTCGGAGCATATCTTTTTAAGTTCCATTCCTCTTTCAAAAAGCTCTATTGACCTATCCAGAGAAAGATTACCTTTTGAAAGCTGGGAAGTTATATCTTCAAGCTCTTTTATAGCATCTTCAAAATTTATTTTTTTATCCATCTTCATCTCCTGATTTTATATTTTCCACTCTGCTTAACGCCTCCCCGCTGAAAAAAATGCTCTTTAATATATCTCCCTCATTAAGTCCGCCGGATTTTTTAAGCACTTTGTCGGAATCTTTTAGGCAGGTAATACTATACCCTCTTTTTAAGGTAGCTGACGGTGATAGAGATTCTAACCGGTCGGAAACATTTCCGACCCTGGCGGTAAAATTTTCAAGGACCCGGTCTGCGGATTTCACAATGCGCTCTGCCATATAGTCAAGATTCTGCATACGCTGCTGTAATATTCTCATCGGATATCGCATTTCCGTTGTTCTTATAAGAGCATTGTACCTTTGCAGTGAGGCATTCAGCTTCTGAATTATTGATTTTTTTATTATATCGGACGCTTTATCTATCCGCTCTCTAAGATTTCTCCGGTCTTTTATTACCAGTTCCGCTGCCGCAGACGGAGTGGGTGCCCTTAAGTCCGCAGTAAAATCCGCTATGGTAAAATCCGTTTCGTGGCCGACCGCGGAAATTATCGGAATAGAGGAATTAAATATAGCCCGGGCAACCTCTTCTTCGTTAAACGGCCATAAATCCTCCAGGGAACCGCCGCCACGCCCCACTATGAGAACTTCTATTTCCGGGTAATTACCGTTTAAAAAATCAATGGCTGCCGCTATCTCCCCCGCGGCGGCTTTACCCTGAACCCGGGAAGGAAAAAGAATAACTTCAACAGTTCCCGCCCGACGGGTAATTACATTTATTATATCTCTTATGGCCGCTCCCGTCGGAGAAGTCACCACACCTATTTTTTTAGGAATAGCCGGAAGAGGTCTTTTATATTTTTTGTCAAAGAGACCTTCCTCTTTAAGTTTACCTTTCAGCTTGAGAAATTTTTTTTCCAGCCGGCCCAGACCGCTTTTGGCCATACTTTTTACTATCAGCTGATACCGGCCCTGGGGCTCAAAAATGCTTACTGTGCCGTCTGCGGTAACCTCGTCGCCGCGCTGAGGTTTAAAATTTAATCTGCGGTTATATCCTTTAAACATAACTGCGTCTATAGCTGCTTTGTCATCTTTCAGTGTAAAATACATATGTCCGGAACTGTGATGGGTGAAATTTGATATTTCACCGGATACGGCTACCGCACCGAATTCCCTCTCCAAAATTTTTGAGGAAAGATTATTAAGCTGAGATACTGTTAATATGTTTTTTGTATATTTCAAAAATATTCTCGAAAAGGCAAGCCAATGTCAGTGCCCCCACCCCGCCTATAACGGGAGAAACGCTGGCTTTTTCCAGTACCCTTTCTATTTCTACGTCTCCGACCATATTGCCGTCTACCTCGTTGGTCCCCACATCGATTACAACGGCACCTTTTTTAACATGAGCGGGCCCCACCATCTCAGGCCGCCCGGCGGCGACAACAAGGATATCGGCCGCAGCTGTATAGGGTTCAAGCGGACGGGATTTTGAATGACATACCGTAACAGTGGCATTTCTGTCTAAGAGCATCTTAGCCGCCGGTATTCCCGCCGTAGCCGAACGACCGACAACAACGGCGTTTCTGCCTTCAATAGTTATGCCGTTGGATTCAAGTAATTTAATAACCCCCAATGCCGTGGGCGGAAATATTCCTTTCCTTCCTGTTATCAACCTGCCCTGGTTCAAGGGGGTCTGTCCGTCAACATCTTTTTGTGGTGAAAGTATATCAAAGATATCTTCGCCGTCTATATTTTCAGGCAGAGGGAGCTGGATGAGGATACCGTCTACTTTATCATCACGGTTAAGGGCCCTGATATAGGTAATAAACTCTTCAGTTCCCAGTTCTTTAAACTGCTTTATATTAACCGATATACCTTCCTTGGTGCCAGCTCTTTTTATTAAACCGGCGTAATATACGCTAGCCGGGTCTTCGCCCGCTATTAAGACCTCCAGCCCGGGGGGGCGGGAAGCTGACATCTTTTCTATCTTATCCCGTATATTTTTCCTTATTTTTAACGCCTCTTTTTTGCCGTATATTACCTTGCCCACTTTATATTCCTCCTGTAATTTCTGCAGAAACCTTTTAGTTTAAACTTTCTCTTATAGTCTTAATAGATTTTGCCTTCAATGACTCGTCGTCTATATCAACTATTACCCCTTCCATGTAAATCTCGTCTTTGGCTATTTTAAAGCTAAAAGGTAGTCCGGTAAGAAATTTTTTAATAATCTCTTCTTTCCGAATCCCGATAACCCCCGCCTTTGAGCCGGTCATCCCCGCATCGGTTATATAGGCCGTGCCGTCGGGAAGCACAGCGGCATCGGAAGTCTGTACGTGAGTATGAGTTCCGATTACTGCACTTACTTTTCCGTCCAAATACCAGCCCATGGCTATTTTTTCTGAAGTAGCTTCGGCGTGCATGTCAACAATTATAATATTCTTTCCGGCGTTTTGCCCGGAAAGCTCCGCCAGAATTTTATCCATGGCTGCAAACGGGCAATCTATCATATCAAGGAAGACACGCCCCTGGATATTTACCACAACTACATTTATCTTTTTTGCCTTATAGATATTATATCCGTGGCCTGGAGCAGCAGACGGATAATTTGCCGGACGGACAAGCAGTTTAGTGCTGTCAATAATTTCAAATATCTCTTTCCTCTTCCAGACGTGATTACCCGAAGTTACTGCATCTACTCCCCATTCAATGAAAGTATCTAATATCTTGGGAGTTATGCCCAGCCCGCCGGCTGAGTTTTCGCCGTTGGCAATGACAAATTCTATATTGGACTCGGCCTTTATCTGCGACAAGAGTCTGCGAACAATTTTTCTTCCCGGCCGTCCGACTATATCACCTAAAAATAAAATCTTCAATTTATAATTTCTCCTTTAATAGAACCGTCCCTTTTTTTTTATTTCGCTATTTCCGTTGTTCGGGCGCTTCTTATAACAGTGACTTTTATCTCACCCGGAAAATCTATGTTTTGCTCTATTTTTGCGGCGACTTCTTTTGATAGATTAGCCGCTCCCAGGTCGCTAACCTTTTCCGGAGCCACAATAATTCTTATTTCTCTTCCCGCCGAAACACAGTAGGCCTTAACTACACCTTTATGCTCTTTGGCAATTAATTCAATATCTTTCATCCGTTTTATGTAATTTTTAAGATGTTCTTTCCGCGCTCCGGGCCGGGAGGCCGACACCGCATCGGCTGCCTCTATTAAGACGGCTTCGGCGGTCTCCGGGTCAACATCGCCATGGTGGCTGATGACCGCATTCTGGAGACGGTCGCTCTCACCGTATTTTTTTACAAGTGAACCGCCTATAACGGCATGGTTACCTTCTATTTCCCGGTCTACTGACTTACCCAAATCATGAAGCAGGCCTGCCCGCCTGGCAAATTCAATATCCAGATCAAGCTCCTCAGCCATCCCCGCGGCAAGTTTTGCTACCTCTATAGAATGTTCTAAAACGTTCTGTCCGTAGGAAGTCCTGTACATCATCTTACCCAGCAGTCTGATCTCTTCATTATGCAGTCCGGTAACCCCCGCCGCCATGGCTGCTCCCTCCCCGCTTTCAATTATAAGCTCGTTTACCCCGGATGAGGTCTCTTCTACAACTTCTTCGATTTTTGTGGGCTGTATACGTCCGTCCTTTATAAGTTTTTCCAGAGATCTTTTAGCAATTTCTCTTCTCATGCCGTCAAAACATGATAAAATTACAATACTAGGTGTGTCGTCGATTATAACGTTAACCCCCGTAACGGACTCGAAAGCCCGGATATTTCTGCCTTCCCTGCCTATTATCCTTCCTTTCATATCGTCATCCGGCAGATTAACAGCAGAGACGGTAATATCCTGGGTAACCTCAGAAGCCACCCTCTGGATTGCCCGGGTAATTATCTCTTTGGCTTCCCTCTGGGCATCGCGCTTTGCATTTTCAACTATCTTATTATAATTTATCTGGGCATCTTTGGCTCCTTCCTCTTTGATATCATTCATTAATTTTTCCCGGGCCTGCTTCGGTGTCAGCCCGGAAATTTTCTGCAGTATGGATTGTTCTTTCTCCCTCTTTGTTTTTAATTCGGCTTCTTTTTCGTTATATTTCTTTTTCATATCCTTCATCTGCTGACGGCGACTGTTTAGTTTCTCTTGTTTATGTTCAATAATATCGGCTTTCTGTTCTATCTTTTTTGCTCTCTGGTGGTTTTCCTCTTTATTGAGTTGAATCTCCTGCCGGGTCTGTGCGGTTTCTTTTTCAAACTCAACTTTCATCTGTTTTTTCTCCCTTTTTACCTCGTCTTCTTTTTCTTTCAGCTTTCTTTCATGTTCCTCGTTTAATTCTTTAATTTTTTTATCGTATTCAATTTCTTCGGTTGCTCGATCTTTTTTCTTTAAAATTACTCTGCTCAAGATTCCAACTGCGGCGCCGGCAGCAAATGCCGCTACGGTATATATGATTGTCATCTTATTTTCCTCCTTTTGCCAACTTTAATTGAAGTAATTAATTTGTCTACTTTAATATCGTTTTTGCCGGCAGGTAAACTTTTAGCTACCTGCTTACAATAACAAATCCCTATTGTTTTCACCCTGCCTTTTAACCTGCTTAAAAACCTGTCATAATATCCGCCGCCGCGGCCTATTCTCGTACCGCTGGCAGTGAAAGAGACACCCGGAACAATAATTATATCTAATTTAATCGGGTCTATAAATTCCAGCTCTGACCCGGCGGGAACGGGTATCCCGAATTTACCTTCTTTGATTTTTTCAGAGTCTCGAAGCCGGGCGGGACGAATTGTTTTTCCGGTTATGACCGGAATCCATACTTTCTTTTTTTTATCTAACAAATATTTTATGAGCTTTCGAGTATCTACTTCTGACGGCATCGAATAGTAAATCATTATATTTTCCGATTTTTTAATATCAGTGACCCTCTTAATTTTTTTAAAGATAGCCTGCTGTTCGTTCTTTTTAAGCTCTGTAGAGATATCAGCGCGTTTTTTAATATAAATTCCCCTGATTTCCTTTTTTCTATCCATCTAATTCTCTTTTAAGTTTTCTATAAATTCCATATACTTTTTTATATATTTTTCATGGCCTCTGCCGGTGGGGTTATAAAATGATTCTTTACCGCTGTAGTATTCCTGGTTAACGTAGCCGTACTTGTAATTATGCGGGTATTTATAATCATTTCGGCCGGCCTTTGTTAATTGACGGGGAACAGCGCAGCTTCTCTCCCGGCAGAATTTTTCAGCCTTATTAATTGCCTCACAGGAGCTGTTACTTTTAGGAGCGGTGGAAAGATATATTACCGCCTGAGCAAGTATTATCCTTGCTTCTGGCATTCCAATTTTTTCAACGGCAGACAGAGCCGCGTCAGCGACAAAAAGCGCCCGGGGATCGGCGTTGCCTATATCCTCAGCCGCGGCGATAACTATCCTGCGGGCAATAAACCGAGGATCCTCTCCTCCGGCGGTCATATTAGCAAGATAGTATAGCGCCGCGTCAGGATCTGACCCCCTCATGCTTTTAATTAGCGCGGAAATATTGTCATAATGGCTGTCACCGCTGTGGTCATAGACTTTACGCTGCCGGCCTATACAGGATTCTATGATTTCAGGGGTAATTATTTTATCGTCTCTATCTCCAGATTCGACTGCAAGTTCAATTATATTTAAAGCATACCGGGCATCGCCGGCCGCGGCGGCAGAAACTAATTGGACTGCTTCATCTCTTATTTTAATACCACTATTACCGTATCCTTTTTTAGGATCGCGCAGGGCATTTTTAACTATAGAAGCTATTGAGGATTTATCCAGCGGGCCGAACTTATAAACTACTGTCCTGGAAAGTAAGGGACCGGAAATAAAGTAATTGGGATTCTCCGTTGTTATTCCTATGAGGGTGACATTCCCCTCTTCCACGTCAGGCAGGAGGGATTCCTGCTGGTTTTTGGCGAAACGGTGAATTTCATCTACGATAAGAACGGTCTTTTCCCCCTGGACCATATAGATCTTTGCGTTTTGAATTATATCCCGTATTCGGGCAACGTTTGAATTTACGGCATTTATTCTTTTAACTCTGCCCCCCATACGCCTGGATATTATTCCGGCCAGGACAGTCTTTCCGCACCCCGGCGGGCCCCAGAATATAACGGAAAATAGTTTTCCGGAGTCAATCATTCTTCGAAGTTTTTTGCCGGGACCAAGGAGATGGTGCTGGCCTTCAAAAGTATCTAACCTTTGAGGCCTCATTCGGTAGGCAAGCGGCCTCATTTTCAGCATCTCTTTATTTTCAAATAAATCCTTGTTCATATATTAAACACTCCGTGCAGCAACAAAAGAACCGGCCGCAGAGTCAATATAATAAAAAACCCCCGCAATGCCGTCGCGCATTTGCCGTTATGAGCTGCTTATCTACAGTGGTTGTCCTGCCCCGGCAACCTCGGTTGCTCGGGGACCCGGATTCCCGATTTTTATGGTTGTAGGCTCAATTTGACAAAGCTGTCACGAACACCGCAGGGGTTAAATCGTATTATCTAATTTAGAAATTAATTCGTCAATCTCGTTTTCAATTAACTGACTGCTGTCTGTTTTCTTCTCCTGAAGATTTAATTTTTCATCTATGAATTCAAGTGAAGCCTTTACAAGAAGAAAATAGCTGTCAACTATTCCTTCATTTTTCTCTATTTCCTGTAATTTTTTTTCTAATATATCCACAAGTTTCTGCAGATAGAGCGGCTGCCACTTTTTATTTTCTATTCTGTAGTCTCTTTTACAGATTGTTATCAGTGTTTTTTCTTTATCCCCGTTGGCGGTCATTGTCTTATTTATATATTTATTTCATCCATCCTGCTAAGAATTTTATCTATCTTAGTTTTTACTTCTTTTCGCTGTTCGTTAAGTTTCTTGGTTTTTTTTATAACCTCGGGCATATCCTGGTTCTGACTGCTGAGGTATTCATAATCTTTCTTTAGCTGCCTATATTTTTCTTTAAATTCTTCATGGTCCCGCTGCAACATATCATATTTTCGCATGAGCTGTTCAATTTTTAACTTTAGCTCATTAAAACCTTTCATCTGTTTATTTTGGCCTCAGGGTAACGCCCAATTTATTTTCCAGCTCGTTTAAAATATCCTTAACTGCAGAATCAACATATTCCGAAGAAAGCATTTCCTCGTCAGAATTAAATTCAAGAGAATATGTAATGCTCTTCCTGCCGGGACCTAAATTTTCTCCCCTGTAACTGTCCACAACTTCTACGTTTTTTAATTCTTTTTTACCTTCTGATTTAATGATACCATAAATATCTTTATGTGTCAACTTAATCGGGCTTATCAAGGATAGATCTCTGTATATAGCCGGATAAGTGCTCCAATTTTTGAATACCCTCTCTCTTATTTTCTCTTTGACTACTTTATCAAGAATTAAATAACCGCCGGTATAGGGATCTTCTAACTTATAATTTTTACAAAGATTTTCCTTAATAATACCAAACTCGCCGCTGAATTCTCCTTCTATAGTTAAAACGCCGCACCGGCCTCCTTTAAAATAAGCTGAACTTCCCGGATACTCTAACTCATAGTTCTGGTTAAGAGATTCCAGCATCGTTTTCATGGTGTTTTTAGCCTCAAAGAAATCCCCGCCGGCTGACAGATAGGCAATATTATGTTCTTCAAAATACTCCCCATCTTTTTCAATAAAGACCGGGCCCCTTTCAAAAAACTTAAGGTACCTGCTCTTCCTGTTGGCGTTATAACTCGACACTTCCAAAAGACCGGGAAGAATGGTAGGCCTCAATATATCCATATCAAGGCTTACCGGGTTTTTTAAATGAATTAATTTTTCTTCCGAACCCGTCCCGTAAAGCTCCACAATTTTATCAGAATCGGTAAGAGTATGGGTTAACGACTCCCAGTACCCTCTTGCCCTCAAACTGTTTTCCCCCTCCAAGAACGGGTCAATTGGCTCAAAATAGCCGATTCCAACCTTTAATTCGGGGAGTTTTGACTCTATACGGTCATATCCGTAAATACGGGCTACTTCTTCAATTACATCTACAGGCCGGCGGACGTCGTTCCGGTAAGAAGGAACTCTTACTTCAAAATTTTCTCCGCTGAATTCAATATCAAAATCTATATCCAAAAGATTTTTTTTAATATTATCCTTACTTATCGAAGTCCCCAGGATTGAGTTCAACTTATTTATATTTACCCGTATTTTGTTTTCTTTAAAATTCAGGCTGTCATGAGAAATCCTTCCTTTGACCGGGGTAGCACCTGCTGTCTCCTTCATCAGGTTAATTGCCCGGTTGAGGGCATATAAAATACCGCCTTTATCAATCTCCCGGGCAAACCTGTAGGAAGCTTCTGTCTTAACCTTTAAATTTCTTTCCGCCATAGATATACTTTGAGGAACAAAATATGCGGACTCCACCAAAATTTCCGTGGTCTTACCGCTTACCGCAGAGTCTTTTGCCCCTATTATCCCTCCTACTGCAATAGGTCCGTTTTTATCTGCGATGACAACTTCCCCGCCGTTAAAAGTACGTTCCTCCCCATCCAGCATAAGCAAAGTTTCACCGGGGCGGGCCTCACGGACTATTACCGTATCTCCTGAAATTTTATCAGCGTCAAATGCATGGAGGGGCTGTCCGGTTTCCAGCATTACATAATTCGTTATATCTATTATATTATTTAAAGGTCTTACAGAACAGGCCCGGAGCCTTTCCTTCATCCACTCCCAAGAAGGCCCGATAGTTATATTCTTAACATTTCGGAGATGATAGACAGGGCATTTATCCGCGCACTTAACATCTATTTTTGTTGCCATATCGGTTTTTTTAGAACCAATATTTACTTCAGGTAATTTAATCTCACGATTCAGTATGGCGGATACTTCCCGGGCCACTCCGATGAGAGAAGCGCAATCTCCCCTGTTGGGAGTAAGCTCGATATCTATTACAGTATCTAAACCGACCTCCTCAACAGAGTCTACTTCCAGGCCCCGCATGGTAAGCATATCGGAAAGCTCAAGCGGGTCAATGCCTGAGATATCCACATATTCACTTAACCATTTTAAAGGAACTTTCATTTTAAAACTGCTCCAGAAATCTTATATCGTTTAAGTAAAAAAACCGCATATCGCTAATACCGTACTTTAACATAGCGAGTCGCTCTACCCCCATTCCAAATGCAAACCCCTGCCATTTTTCAGTGTCAACATTACAGTGTTTAAATACTTCAGGATCTACCATACCCGCACCCAATATCTCAAGCCAGCCTTTCTGAGAACAGGAACTGCAGCCTTTACCCTGGCATATACGGCAGCTTATATCCATTTCAGCCGAAGGTTCGGTAAAAGGAAAATATGAAGGCCTGAACCTTGTTTTAACATCGCTTCCCTTAAAAAAAAGCTTTGCAAATTCCGCCAGGACGCCTTTGAGGTCGGCAAAGTTTATATTCTTATCTACCATTAATCCTTCAACCTGATGGAATACAGGCGAATGGGAGGCGTCAATTGTATCCCGGCGGTAGCACTTACCCGGAACGATTATATTATAAGGCGGGTCGTTATTTTCCATAACCCTTACCTGCACCGGAGAAGTATGTGTCCTTAAAAGTTTATCTTCTTGGTTTAGATAAAAAGTGTCATGCATCTCCCGCGCCACATGGTCTTCGGGAATATTTAATGCAGTAAAATTATGATAAGAGGACTCTATCTCCGGGCCGTAAGCAACTCCGAATCCCAGTGAAGAAAATATATCTTTTATCTCCCTTAAAATACCGGTAACCGGATGAATAGAAGGGAACCGGGAATAATTACCTGGCATGGTGGGATCAAATATATCTTCTTTTTCATCCTTCTGACTAAATTGTTCTTTTTTATCTTCTACAGATTTAGTTATATCCGACTTTAAAATATTTAGTTTTTTCCCCCAGGCCGGCCTTTCTTCTGGGGAAAGTATTCCCAGTTCTTTAAAGATTTTGTTTACCTCTCCCGACCTTCCGATATATTTAACCCGGACTTCTTCCACATCCTGAAGAGTGCCGGCCTCTTTTATATCCTGCAAATAGGCCGCAGATATCTTTTCATATTTCTCGTTTAAACTCATTTTTCCATCATATTATCAATGTGTTCTTTGGCCAGCTTATGGCCTGGGTCAATTTTAAGAGTTAGCGTGTAAGTCTCACGCGCAACCTCAAGCTGATTCGCAGATTCGTAAGCCACTCCCAGGTTATATAAAACTTCGGTGTTTTCCTTATCTATTTTCAAAGCTTTTTTATATTCTTTAATTGCATCCTGATATTTGTTGTTAATAAAATAAAACTTTGCTTTTTCAACCATCTCATCTACTTTACTGTTTCCGTCTTTATTCATTATATATTTATTTACCTCTAAACAAGTTAATCCCTTCGGGATAACTTCCATAGGGGCTATTGCCCCTCTGGCGCTACGAAAATACCATTTAGATATTTTCTTCGCTGTAGTCATTCACTCCTTCACTGATGCTGCGCTTTTCTCCATTTAGGAGCGTTCAGTCGCTCATCCCCATAGGGGAAAGCAAATTCTTTCCCGTTCGGACTTTCACTCATCCTGGATTTACCAGCATTCAAGTCCTTTGCCCTCGCTCATTTCATTCGCTCACGATTCGGTCGCTCACTTTTCTGCATTTAGTTGCTGCGAAACCGTCTCGGAGGAATAACCTGAATGGTTGTTCCTCAGGTTGAGCACACTTGTTCACTCCTTTGCCCTCGCTCATTTCATTCACTCACGATTCGGTCGCTCTCTTTTCTGCATTTAGTTGCTGCGAAACCGTCTCGGAGGAATAACCTGAATGGTTGTTCCTCAGGTTGAGCACACTTGTTCACTCCTTTGCCCTCGCTCATTTCATTCACTCACGATTCGGTCGCTCTCTGTCGCTCATTTCATTCGCTATCTGCATTTAGCAGCGTTCACTCCCTCATTCCCAATCAATTGTATAGAAAAAAAAGAATTTCCTATACAATTAACTGCCTTTGGCAACGGTCCTTCTGATTAAACTTTCGGGGAATATACAATCTAAATTTTATCATTAATAATCTTTAAAACCTGATACATATTATTATTATTCATCCGCCCTCTGTCAAATAAAAAAAACATTAAAATGCAGTGGCGCGCAAATTATGAATTTGACTGTTAAACAATATAAAGAAAAACACGGCTGACTGCCGGGATAATCTTATGTAAAGATTTGTTTTCTATCAACGGAAAGTTTCTTTCCTCCCTAAAGGTAGGCCGGTTTAATGTTTGGAATTGTCTATACGGCTTTTTTTGAAATTGCGGCTATTTGAGAAAAAGAGTCACTATCTTTTTGAGCTACCTGCTGCAGAATTTTTCTATTTATAGCGACACTTTCTTTTTTAAGTCCATGGATAAATTTAGAATAACTTATCCCTTCCTTATTACAGGCTGCCGTTATCCGGGTAATCCAGAGGCGGCGCATCTCTCTCTTTTTAACTTTTCTGTCCCTTGTAGAATATTGCCTACTCTTTTCTACCTGATTTTTCGCATTACGGTAACTCTTACTTTTTGTATGAGCATACCCTTTGGCCTCTTTACGAATCTTATTATGTTTTCTTCTTTTCTCAGTTCCTCTTTTAACTCTCATAATTATTTACCTAACAATCTCTTGATATTCTTCTTTTTTTTACCGGTGACAACAACCGACGAGCGAAGTTTCCTTAGCTGTTTCGGACTTTTTTTACTCTTAAGATGAGCAGCCCCAGCATGATGTCTTTTTACCTTGCCTTTAGCGGTTACTTTAAATCTTTTCTTTGTACCTGAATGTGTCTTATTTTTATTTGCCATTTCTATTCTCCGGTCTAAATAGTACAGACATGCTCTGTCCCTCAAATTTCGGCTCATTCTCGCATGCTGCCGTTCCCTCAAGTTCTTTAACTACCCCGGTTAAAATCTTACGGCCTACCTCCAGATGCTCTCTCTGCCTGCCCCGAAAAAACATATTAACTTTTACACTATGTCCCTTATCGAGGAAATTTTTAATTTGATTGAACTTGACCTTGAGATCATTTTTGCCGATATTGGGACTGAGTCTTATCTGTTTAAGCTGTTTAGACTTTGATTTCTTTTTCTCTTCTTTTTTCTTTTTCTTTAGTTTGTAATAATAACGGCTATAATTCATGACCTTGCATACGGGAACTTTAGCTCCGGGCGCAACCTCAACCAAGTCCAATTCTTTAGAGCGGGCAAAATTAAGTGCTTCACGAGAATCTACCACCCCCTGATTCTCACCCGCCTCATTAATGAGACGAACTTTAGATGCCATTATTTCACTGTTTATTCTTAACTTTTTATCTGCTTTTACGATAAATATTCTCCTTACTTTTTTACTGATTCTTATTTATATCAAATACTTATTCTCATGTCAAGGAATGTAAGGGCAAAATGATAATGTCCCCTTTGAGCAAAGTAGAAATGTCCGGTTTTACCTTTTTTGCTATCATGTATGGTAAAGGAGGTAAAGGAAATGCCAAAAGAAATTATCGAAATGAGTAAAAGGGAACTTAAACGGTTAGAATTAATCCACAAAGTAATGGATAAAAGAATCAAGCAAAAAGTTGCTGCGCAGCGGATTTCTCTTTCAGCAAGACATTTGAGAAGGCTGATAAAAAAAGTGTCTGCCTACGGTGACACAGCGATTGTTCATGGCAATCGAGGACGGCTGTCAAACAGAAAATATTCAGATGAGTTCAGGAATAAGACAATCGGTATTATTAAAAAAAATATCACGATTTCGGACCTACTCTTGCTACAGAGAAACTGGAGGAATTAGATCGCATTAAAGTATCAAAAGAGACTCTAAGGAACTGGATGATTCAAGAAGGCATCTGGACACCTCGGAAAACAAGAGATAAGGATAATGCTCATACATGGAGAAAGAGAAAGGAATGCTTTGGAGAAATGGTTCAGACCGACGGCTCTGTTGGCAACTGGTTTGAAGACAGAGGCCCTAAGGCCGTAATGATGGCCTATATAGATGACGCTACCGGAATCCCTTTCGCAAGATTTTATCCTTCAGAAGATACCAGGGCGGCGATGGACAGCTTCAGAAAGTATACTGAAAAATACGGTATATCTCAAAGCCTGTACTTTGACAGAAACAGTATCTACAAAACTACAAGAAAGGCTAATTTAGACGAAGAACTCCAAGGCAAGAGTCCTCAGACTCAGTTTAAAAAAGTTATGGATATCCTTAATGTAAAACCGATTTATGCTTACTCTGCTGAAGCCAAAGGCAGAATAGAACGTCTATTCAGAACATTTAAAGATCGTCTAATAAAAGAAATGCGTCTTGAAAATATCTCTAATATTGATGAAGCCAATGAATTTCTAAAAATCTATCTTCCTAAATACAGTGAAAAATTTTCTGTTCCTCCGGCCAATTCAAAGAATTTGCATAGAGAGGTTCCAACAGATATGAACTTGGAAACAAGTGTGCTTCGCTAAAAAACAGTCATTTAGACTGTCTTTCATAACGCTTCGCAGGGTCTTTGCTTTCAGAGAAAAAAGAATAGTTACCAAAGATTTTACTATCCGATGGAGAAACAGGTTTTTTCTTCTTAAGAAACAATCAATTGCTATCAAGAAAAGAAGAGTTACTGTATTGGAAAATTTAAATGACGAAGTAAAGATATATTTTAACGGAAGATTCCGTGAGTTTGAAGAGATTACCAAGCATACTCTTGAAAACCTAAGAAAAAACAAAAAAACCCAGAATTCAAATGTGCCGGATAAACCAAAACAACCATGGAAACCAGCAAAAAATCATCCATGGAGACAACAAAACAGGGCTTTATTCAAGCAGTTGAGCAGATGAAAACCGGACATTTCTACTTTGCTAAGAACCGGACATTTCTAAATTGCCTTGACAGAAAAGAGTTCATTAAAGAAAAGGGGCAGAGGTAAAACCTATAAAGCCCCTTTACATGCGGTCTTTGACTCATTTTACAAATCTCCTAATCTCTAAATCCCCTTTCTTATATTAATTATAACATACATTTGTAAAATTAATGCGAATTTTATGTGAAGTTTCTGTAAAGTTTTTTCTTCAAGATCATCGTGAACATATTTTTATCCATCTTTATCGTTTCTCTATCTCCATTCTTTGGCAGAGCTTTGCTCTGCCGCTACATTTCTTCATAGCCGCAAAGCGTATTCCGAAAAAGAAGCAAGATATTTTAAATCCGGATGGGGAACCCGGTTTAACCCTAAAATTACTGACACCTTTATTAAAGCAATTAATGAAACCCGATGACTATAAAAATCACACTTTAAACAGCATATCAGCATAAGAAGGCAAAGGCCATACACTTTTGGGCAGCAGCCCTTCTAATTCATCGGCAGGTTCTCTGAGATTATTCATCTTTTCTTTTATATCGTCAACATGCCCACTATCGACAGAATTTTGAAGGTTGGATATATTCTCACTTAACTTTTCTGAGAGACCTGATATTTTCACAAGTAGTTTACGCACATTTTCTGCTTTCCCAACTTCTTTAGATACATTAGTTACTGTCCGAGCCAAATTATCTTGGTATCTCAATACTTCCGGAAGTATTATGGTCTGAGCCATATCAAGCATAACTCCGGCTTCTATCTGAATTATCATCTGGTACTGTTGCTTATAAATTTCGTAACGGGCCTCAAGCTCGCGGGGGGAAAGAACCCCTGTAATTTTAAAGAGTTCTATTATTTCCGGGTCTTTATAGACCTCCAGCGCCTCCAGCGTTGAGCTATATTTGGGTAGTCCGCGTTTTTCAGCTTCTTTTTCCCAATCATCGCTATAGTTATCTCCGTTAAAAAGAACTTTTTTGTGCTTTTTAATTTTTTTCTGAAAAATTTCCATAAGAATCTCATCCAGTTTGTCTTTTTTTTCCAGACGGTCTATAACTTCATCACATATCTCTTTTAATGAATCGGCCAGAATCATATTAATAGCAGTGCATGGGTCGGCGCAATTCTGGTTAGATCCTACCGTCCTGAACTCAAATTTGTCTCCGGTAAAAGCAAACGGCGAGGTCCGGTTGCGGTCGGTGACATCTTTCATAAGTTCAGGCATAGAATAAATTTCCGGAGTGAACATACCGGTTTCTGTTGAACTTTCAAGTGAACCGTTTTCAATTTGATTAATTATATCGGTGAGCTGGCCGCCTAAAAATACGGACATTACCGCCAACGGCGCTTCATATCCGCCGAGACGGTGATCATTTCCGGCGGTAGCGACTGCCGCGCGGAGCAAGCCGGCGTATTTATCTATACCCGATATCAGGGCAATAATTATAGTTAAGAATTTGGTATTCTCATGAGGAGTTTTCCCCGGAGAAAGCCAATTCTTCCCATTTGGTCCCACCAGCGCCCAGTTGTTGTGTTTTCCCGACCCGTTTACTCCAGCAAAAGGTTTCTCATGGAGAAGACATTTAAACCCGTGCCTCTCGGCAACCTGATGGAGAAGTTCCATAGTCAGCATATTGTGGTCAACTGCCAGATTAAGTTCTTCAAAAACCGGAGCAATTTCAAACTGCCCAGGACATACTTCGTTGTGGCGGGTCTTGGCCGGTATTCCCAACTCCCACATCGCCTTATCCAAATCATCCATAAAATCCACTACCCGGGATTTTATCGCCCCAAAATAATGATCGTTCATCTGCTGGTGTTTGGCCGGTTCTCTCCCAAAAAGGGTGCGGCTGGTCTGGAGGAGGTCTATTCTTTTTTCGAAATATTTTCTGTCTATTAAGAAATATTCCTGCTCAGCGCCGAGGGTTGTATAGATCCTACCCTCACCTTCTATATTAAATATGTCCGCCAGGCGCTTTACCTGCCGGGAAAGAACATTTATAGACCTCAGAAGCGGTGTCTTTTTATCGAGGGCTTCGCCGTTGTACGAATAAAATGCGGTAGGAATACAGAGCGTCGCACCGTTTTTTGACCTCTTTATAAACGCCGGGCTCGTCGGGTCCCATGCGGTATAACCCCGGGCCTCAAAAGTGGCCCTCAGACCTCCCGACGGCAGGCTGGAGGCATCCGGCTCCCCCTGTATGAGTTC
This sequence comes from Elusimicrobia bacterium LH_S2, assembly GCA_023660015.1. Lineage (GTDB taxonomy): Bacteria > CG03 > SLGR01 > SLGR01 > JAGXOG01 > JAGXOG01. The sequence goes on from JAGXOG010000013.1 coordinate 24,087, forward strand.
GCTTCCTGAAAACTTCATAATTACCTTTCCGGCTTTATCGGGATAGATAAAAGAATCGTGTTTTTCGGCGGTAGTTCCGGTAAGAGGCAGAAACCAGTGGGTAAAATGAGTAGCGCCGTTGGAGACTGCCCAGTTTTTCATAGCATCGGCGACTTCATCCGATATCTCTACAGATATGGGCCTGCCTTCTCTGACCGTATCCATCAGCGAATTATAAGCTTTTTCCGAAAGAAAGTTCTGCATATTCTTTATGCTGAAAACATTTTTGCCGTAAATATCCTCTACCCCGTTCCGGTTTGGTTTTTCTTTCGCTGTCATAGTTTTATCTCCTAATTCCGTAAAGTAAAATACTTTCTGCCATTAATACTGCCCGCATAAGTGGGCGCAACCTCACTGCTTAAACTATACCCTGGGCATGCATAGCTTCGGCTACTTTCAAAAAGCCGGCGATATTTGCTCCGGCAAGATAGTCTCCCTCATTTGAGTAGCGTTTAGCCGCCAACAGTGCAGTATCGTGTATGTTCTTCATTATTAAGTAAAGTTTTTCGTCTACTTCTTCCCGGGCCCATACCACGCCCAGCCTGTTCTGGCTCATCTCCAGCCCGGAGACGGCAACTCCGCCGGCGTTGGTAGCTTTACCCGGCCCATAAAGTATATTATTCTCCCGATATACTTTTACCGCTCCTTCGGTAGACGGCATATTCGCACCTTCGGCCACGCAGATAGCTCCGTTTTTCACCAGTGCCTCGGCGCATTCGGAATCGATTTCATTCTGGGTGGCGCAGGGAAGAGCGATATCTATTTTTATGCCTACTTCCTTTATTGACTCCCAGGTATTTTTTCCCATGATACATTCCGCCTTATATCTATCGGCATATTCCTTAATCCGACCCCTCTGTTTATTTTTTAAATCCATTACATATTCGAGTTTTTCCCTATCCAGCCCTTCTTTATCAACGACCGTTGACTGGGAATCGCAGAGTGTTATTACCCGCCCTCCCAGCTGGATTACTTTCTCCGCCGCAAACTGGGCCACGTTTCCGGCTCCGCTAATAGCTACCGTTTTGCCTTTTAAGTCAAGTCCCTTAGTTGAGAGCATCTCCCGGGCAAAATATACAAGGCCGTAACCGGTGGCTTCCGGGCGAATATGGCTTCCCCCGTACTCCCTGCCCTTTCCGGTAAGAGTCCCTGTATGTTCATTTACTATTTTTTTATAATATCCAAAAAGGTAACCTATTTCTCTGGCCCCCACCCCGATATCTCCGGCAGGGACATCTATATCCGGGCCTATATGGCGGTAAAGTTCCCTCATAAACGAATGGCAGAATTTCATGACTTCCATGTCGGATTTGCCTTTGGGGTCAAAATCTGAGCCGCCTTTTCCTCCCCCCATAGGAAGAGTTGTGAGAGCGTTTTTAAATATTTGTTCAAAACCAAGAAACTTTATTATCCCCAAGTTTACCGAAGGATGAAACCTCAATCCCCCCTTATAGGGTCCAATGGCGTTGTTAAACTGCACCCGGTACCCTTTATTTACCCGGACCTCACCTTTATCGTCCACCCAGGCGACCCGAAACATTATAACCCTGTCCGGCTGGACAATTCTTTCTGCAATCTTATCCTGCACATACCGGGGATGGTCTTCCAGGGCGGGTTCGATGTCGTCAAGAACTTCCTTTACCGCCTGCTGAAATACAAGTTCGCCTTTGTTCTTTTCGTTAAATTTCTCAAAAATTCTACTGTAATCCATCTTCTTTAATCTCCTTATTTTGATATTCCGGATTTTATGCTTAACATACATATAATTTCCGATAATTATTTATTTAGGCAAACTTTGCCTGTTGGAACTTATTATTTTATTTTAGAAAAAAAATATTATCTGTCAATATTTACTGTTCTATATCCTAAGCAAGAATTACTGCTTCCGCAATCTCTTTCATTGGTTTTATTGAATCCATAGTTTTCTTCCTTATACGGTTGAAAGTTTCATATTCAGATATATTCATCTCTTTTATAGGATTCCTTTGGCTCGGGAAAAAATTTTTCTGGTTTTTATATCTTCTTTTGCTCTTAAAATTTCTTCGTTAAGGCGCGTATTTTCAATAGTCACCGCCGCCTGGTGGGCTATTGACTGAAGGACTTTTATCTCCTCTTTTGTAAATTCGTGGGACTTTTCCGTGTTGCTGCTTAGAACCCCGATTATCTTTTCCTTGACCATCATGGGCACGGCAAATATGGAAACTATTCCCTCCTTACGGGCAAGTTCCGGATAGATATAATCTCTGTCTCCGGAAACATCAGGCACGGTTATCAGACGGCGGCTGTTTATAACTTTCCTGCTTATCTACTGGCCGACTTTTAAATTAGGCTTCTCTCTGTATTCCCGGCTTAAACTCTGGGTTGATGAGATTACCGGTTGTCGTCCTTGTCAAAAAGCATTATGGAAGATATCTATGATTCCATAATCTCGGCAGTCATAACAACTATTAGTAAGTATCTCGTAAATGTAGTTGTTAGATACTATAGTCTAACTCATCCCGGAAAGCAGAATAGTGATTTTATCCCGGGGAACTTCAATCCTGGCAATGTCTCTGTGATGCCTTATTCTGACCTGCTTTATCCCCAGTTTTTTTATATATCTCTCTGCGCGTTCTATCATTTTAAGTTTGCGGGCGGTTATTTTCTCGCCGTAGGGAATCCGAGAGGCAAGACAGGCCGCGGCGGGCTTGTCCCAGCTGTCAAGACCAATTCTTTTTGAGAGCTTCCTGATATCTGCTTTGGTAAGCCCTGCTTCCATAAGCGGATGCTTTACACCCAGCTCACCACCGGCTTTTATACCCAGGCGAAAATCGTCTTTATCCTCATAGTTTGCTCCGTTAGCGATATAGTTTATATTATTGTCGGCAGCAACTGCCAAAATTTTTTTAAAAAGTTCCCTTTTGCAGTAATAACATCTCTCCGGCGGGTTATCGCTGAATTTATCTATCTTAAGCTCGCTGCTTTCAATAACGATATGCTTTACCCCTAATTTCTCTGCCCGCGTGCGAGCCTTGTTAAATTCGGCTTCCGGGTAAGATTCCGACCGTGCCGTTACCGCGATAATTTTGTTCCCGAGGATATCCGAGGCGGCCTTTACAAGAAAACTGCTGTCGGCACCACCCGAGTAAGCAACGGCAAGCGAACCGGATTCGGCAATAATCTCTTTGAACCGTCTGAATTTTTTATCTACCGTATCCATCCGCCGCCGGAGACTTTATCTCCCCGGTAGAATACCGCGGCCTGACCCGGGGTGACCGCACGCTGCGGGGACTTAAAGAGAATTTCCGCACTGCCGCCTTCTGTTGGCCAGATTTCGGCCTCCGCACCTTTATGCCGGTATCTTATCTTTACCGTAAATTCAGCCGGTTCTTTAAGTGTTTCTCTGTCTATCCAGTTAATATTATCCACTTTTAGGCGGGAGGAATAAAGTTCCTCATCATCACCTATAACAACTTTATTTTTTGCGGCGTCTATGGAAATCACATAGACCGGACGATTATGAGCACCCAGCCCCTTTCGCTGACCGATGGTATAAAAAGCTATACCGTTGTGTCCTCCTATTTTTTTGCCCTCTCTATCAATCATATCACCGGCCTTAAAAAGTTTTTTGTCTATATTGAACTTTTCCTCTTCGGCCACCTTTTTTAAAAAATCCCGGTAATCTTCTTCTATAAAGCATATCTCTTGGC
>JAGXOG010000014.1 GCA_023660015.1 Elusimicrobia bacterium LH_S2
GAGGAAACGTATATAATTTAAAGTAGTCATAATTAGACTCTTTTTTATATACCAGGAAAAATGAAAGACTTAGTTATTGAGATTGTTAAGAATCTTGTTGATAATCCGGACGAAGTAAATGCTCGCGCAGTAGAGGGGGAACAGACTACTGTTATTGAAATAGAAACTAATCCCGATGATATCGGGAAAGTTATAGGTAAACGCGGCAGGACTATTAAGTCCATAAGGACTATAGTAAACGCTGCTGCGGTAAGACAGGGGAAAAGAATCACGGTTGAAATTGTAGAACCCGAAGACCGCCAGGAAGCTTAATAAAAACAGTTTATAAAGGTCCCTTATCAGGATTCACGGATAGTTATTCCGGAAATACCCGGGCAAGGGGCTTTAATTGTATAATTTTAGTATTGCTTTTTAACAGAGAAGCCATGACTCGATTAATATGGTAACGATAAATATTATTACTATATTTCCCGAGCAGATAAGCAGTTTTTTAAATATCGGGATGCTGAACCAGGCAGCTGAAAAAGATATTGTCCGCTATACTGTCGTTGATATGAGGGATTTTTCCCAGAATAGGCACCGCAAAGTGGACGACGAACCTTACGGTGGCGGCCCGGGAATGGTTATGTTAGCTCCTCCGGTTATCCGGGCTATTGAAAGTTTAAAACGCCCGGGGGAAAAGATACTTCTTGCCCCAAACGGCGAGAATTTTAACCAGGAAAAAGCAAAAGCTATAGCAGGTAAGGATATTACGCTTATCTGCGGAAGATATACAGGCATCGATTACCGGGTAAGAAAGTACGTTGATAAGGTATTTTCAGTAGGTAATTATATTGTGTCAGGAGGAGAACTTCCCGCTCTTATTATAACAGAAGCGGCAGTAAGGTTAATCCCTGGAGTGCTGGGAGACTGTAAGTCACTTCAGGAAGACCGCGGTTATCCGGTCTATACCCGGCCGCAAAGTTTCAGGGATATGGCGGTTCCGGAAGTATTGCTTTCCGGAGACCACAAAAAAATAGAAAATTTCAGAAAGCAAAACCAGGAGAATTATTGTGATTGAAATAATAAATAAACATATTAGAAATGATTTACCCGAATTCAACCCCGGGGATAATATCAGGGTTGAATTTAAAGTCGGTAAAGAAAAAAAGAGGATACAGGCCTTTGAGGGCCTGGTTATCGCAAAATCCGGCGAGGGAATTAATAAGACTTTTACGGTGAGAAAATACTCTTTCGGGACAGGGGTGGAAAAAGTATTCCCTTATCACTCTCCGCTGATAAAGTCTATAAAGGTGCTGCGTAAAGGAAAAGTAAGGCGTTCAAAACTTTATTATATGCGTCAGCGTTACGGCAAGGCCGCTCGTATCAAGGAAAAGACTGACTATTAAAAAGTCCACCACCCTGAAAGGCTCTCAGGCGGAAAAAGATGCCGGGGCTTATTTAGAAAAACAAAGTTACAAAATCATAGAAACTAACTGGCGCTGCCGTTTCGGAGAAATAGATATAATTGCAAAAGCCCCCGACGGGTACATATCTTTTATAGAAGTTAAATACAGATCAAATTACTCACACGGAACCCCGGCCGAGGCAGTAAACAAAAATAAAAAAGAACAGTTAATAAAACTTGCCCGAATATATATATCCGAGCATACTTCACTGGCGGATTCGGATATGAGGTTTGATGTTATAGAAATAACCCCCGAAAAAATCAATCTTATCAAAAATGCTTTTTCAGTGTAATCTTGCGTTGGAAAAAACTAACTCTTGCAAAACCGGTAAATTATGTTATATTAATATAGTTAATGTTAGCAGATATGATTAGAGGAGAAAATCTTATGGAAAATCAAGCTCTTATGACAAAAAAAATATCAGTGGTGAATTATTATCTTACTCCGCTGGCATTTATAGTTCTCTTTCAGGCGCTGCTTTACGCAAAAGTGTCCCTTAAAATTATAGGTCCGCTGGTAGGGATAACCGTGCTTAACAATTTAATATTTACGTATTTTGTTAAAAAATCCCCGGTTCTTTTAATTGTAAGAATGTCTATAAATATTATTGTTAATATCTTCCTTGTATATTATCTTATCGAGACCTACACCCCGATATGGTTTCTTTTAATGCTGACTCCTATAGTAACCGCGGTATATTTCACCAGATTAAAAACTTTTTTCTGTGCCCTGGGAATGTCAGCTTTATTATTTATTATTGAAGCAATGCACGGCTTTGAGACCTCCGCGGACTGGGGCTCAACTTTTTCGCGGATAATCTTTATCGTACTGCTATCTTTATTTATTAACGCCATTTCCCAAAAAAGTTCACCGGAAAAAGATAAAGTTACCCGGGGAGAATGATTTTCAGTTAGAGATTTTTCTTAATTAGCCGTTACGGTTTGAAAGAGGCAGAACCCTGACTGTAAAAACAGATTAATTTAAAATTTTTAGATGAGACGGCAAAAAAGTTATCTTGAAAAAATTATTTTTATAAAAGAAAGTATTATACGTTGACATAACTTGGAAATATATGGTAAAAAATTATTATGAGTGTAAGTTTAGGAAAAAGTTTTTCCGTTACCGGAATATCCGCAAAGCCAATAACTATTGAAGCAGACATTAGAAAAGGGATTCCTTCCTACTCAACGGTTGGTCTGCCCGATAAAGCCGTAAAAGAAAGCAAGAACAGAATAAACGCCGCTATAAAGAACTCAGGTTTTGACTTTCCGGTTAAAAAAATAACTGTAAATCTCGCTCCCGCCAATATAAAAAAAGAGGGTTCCTCATTTGATTTCCCTATTGCTCTGGGAATACTTGTTGCTACCGGACAGATAAAAGATAAAGAAAGAATTAAAAAGATTATATCTATTGGAGAGCTTTCGCTTGACGGACATCTCCGGCGGGTTTCCGGGGTGCTTTCTATCGCCATGAAATTAAGAAAATGCGGGTATAGTGAAATATTGGTCCCGGAAAGCAATAAAAAAGAAGCTGCGGTTATTAAAGATATAAAAGTTATGCCGGTACATAGTCTCCGCCATGCGGTTGATTACCTAAACGGTAAAAAAGAGCTGGAACCTTACACAATTAATGTAGAAGAAGAATTCAGGGCCCATTCAGAATACAATATAGATTTCACTGACATTAAAGGACAGTATTTTGCAAAAAGAGCTTTGGAAGTTGCTGCGGCAGGTGCTCATAACCTTTTAATGGTCGGTCCGCCGGGATCGGGAAAGACCATGCTTGCCAAAAGATTTGTAACCATTTTACCCCGGCTAACCGTTGAAGAAGCAATAGAAGTAACTATGTTAAAATCAGTTGCCGGTACGATGGAGGGAGGGGAAGGTATAAGCGCAATTAGGCCTTTTCGCACTCCTCATCATACGATAAGCGATGTTGCTTTGGTAGGTGGTGGAAGTATTCCTCATCCCGGGGAAATATCTCTGGCCCATCGGGGAGTACTTTTCCTTGACGAGTTTCCTGAATTCAAAAGAGGGGTAGTAGAGGTATTAAGACAGCCTCTTGAAGACGGCAAAATCACTGTTTCCCGGGCAGCCGATACAGTAACCTACCCGGCAAATTTTTCCCTGATTGCCGCCATGAACCCCTGTCCATGTGGATATTACGGCGTTCCCCACAAGGAATGCCGCTGCACGTCAAACAAAGTACTTAAATATAATAATAAAATATCAGGTCCGATATTGGATAGAATAGATATGCATATAAAAGTTCCGATGGTAAAGAAAAAAGATATGGAGAGTTTTAAAAAAGGAGAAAAATCGGATACTATAAGGGAAAGAGTAGAGGCAGCCGGTCGTCTTCAGGCAGAGCGTTTTAAAGATGCGGATAAACTCTTTTCTAATTCTGACATGAAGTCTAAAGATATCTCTAAATTTGTAAAAATGGAATCGGCGGCAAAAAATCTTATGACCCGGGCGCTGGATAAATACGGACTTTCGGTCAGGAGTTATAATAAGATTATAAAAGTATCACAGACCATAGCAGATTTAGCAGGAAAAGAAAAAATAGAGCCCGCTCATGTTTCGGAAGCGCTTCAGTACAGAAAAGATTAACAGGAGAAATTATGAAAACAGCAGAATTTAAAGATTTTATGAAATTAGATATAAAAATAGGAAGGGTAGAGGAAGCTGTCCCCATTGAGGGGGCTGACAAACTTTTAAAACTTACTGTTGATACCGGCGAAGATACCCGCACGCTGGTGGCCGGTTTGGCCGGAATTTACGAGCCGGAAGAGTTAATAGGCAAAAAGCTTCCCGTAGTGGTTAATTTAGAATCAAAAGAAATCATGGGGACCGAAAGCAGGGGAATGATACTTGCAGCCGACTCAGGCGGCGAACCTGTACTCTTAGAACCGGATAAAGAGATACCAGCCGGATCACGGGTAAGATAGGCAAAGATGGGAACTTTTTCCGGCATCTTTAAGAAATTAAAGTATTATATCTTCTTTCTTTGGGTTGCGGTAATATTATATTTCTATTTTGCAGAAAATCCTTTTCCTCTTGGGTATATGGTCGCTTCCTTCGCCGGCTGGGTATTTATAGTATTTGCGGCGCTGGGAGTAGGAACAAAGACAAAAAATATGCTTAAAGTGGATACCGTTACTTTTCTGGAAGATATCAGCGTCTCGCTGGGGCTGGGATTGGGGCTGCTGTACTCTGTCATGATAATTATGGGAGTAGCCGGGCTTTTAACCCCTTTATCTGTTTATATAATGCTTACCTTGCTGGTTTTAATTACTCTGAAAGATATATACAAGTGGATTTCTACGGGTATCGAAAAATGGAAGGAACATTCCGGGAACCGATTTTCCTTCATAGGAACAGTATTTTTAATAATTTTAATAGCCGGGCTGGGATCTTCTTTTTTAAGTTCAATTTCCCCTCCGACTGGCAGCTACAGTCTGTCAGTTCCTCTGGCCGCGGCTAAAAACTACATTTACGAAGGCAGATTATATGATATCCCCTACAACTATACTTCGGTATTTTCCCCGGGTATGGTCATGCTCTATACGCTGGGATTGCTGGTAAGCGGTTTTAAGGCTGCCGGTCTTATTGCATTTTTATTCATTTTTTTAATTGCAATTTCTGTATATTCCATGACCAGAAAGTTTTTTCACCGTAAAATCGCGCTTTTTGCTACAACTATTATAATTACCACTCCTGTTATATTTAAATTATATCTTTTTTATCATCCGCTTCCGGGCAGCATATTTTTTTCATTCATGAGCCTATATAGTTTTATATGCTGGTCGGGACAGTCCTCTGCGGGGTTGAAAAAGAAAAAAGGCTGGTTGATTCTTGCCGGATTGTTTTCGGCTTTTTCAATTGGTTGGGGCTACTATGGCCTATTTACCCCCATGGTCATACTTATAATGGTTATTTATAAAATATTAGATAAAAAACAAGATGGCGGCTATGAGCATTTCTCTAATGAGCTGCTTTATTTCTTATTACCGTTTCTGATAGGGCTTTTGCCTATGGGAATAAAAAATATGGTTATAACCGGGAATCCGGTATACCCGTTTTTTGCAGGCAGAGAGGCCTCGGTATCGGCGACCTACGGGGCCGCTAAAAGTTTCTTCGGTTATCTTCTGCCTTTATGGCATATTCCTTTTGCCGCCAGACCGTCAGTTGCCGATTTTTTTAAAACAGGTCTGGTTTATGTTCTTTTTCTTCCCGCTGTTTTTTTAATAGACCGACTGGGAAAAACTATAAGAGTTATGTTGACCTTTGTCGGAATATATATTGCTGTATTTATTTTAGTCGGCCGGGCTGCGGCTTATATCTATACCTTACTGCCTATATTGGCGATTGTAACTGCGTATATAATCATAAATTTATACGGTAAATTTAGATATTTTTACCAGGCGGTGATGGGGATATTTATAGTTTCACTGACCGTTAATCTTTATATTATATGGCCCTGGCTTAATCTTGATGAAAAGATAAATTTTGCTTTGGGTTATATATCCCGTTCGGAATTCAAAGATAATGCTATTGAAGGTTACAAAGCCATGGAATATATAAACAAAAATACTCCACCCGACAGCAAAGTTTTACTTATAGGTGAAATACGGACCTTTTATATTGACAGAAAAACAATTACTTCGGATCTGTGGTCAAAGTCACCATTTGCGGAGTTGGTAGGCAGCGGCGAAAATACTGCGGATTCCGCCGCAATTTTAAAAGAGAGGGGGATTACCCATTTATTTGTAAATGAATCCGAGCTTTCAAGGATAATGAGATACCGCAGTAATATATTTAACGATTATACAGTGGGTATTTATGAGGAGCTTACTTCTAATTATATGAATGAAGCCTACAGCGTGGACGACTATAAGATATATGAGTTTTAAAGTAAATTACAAATACAGAAAAAAAGCCGGAATACCAGTATTGACTGTTGATGTAATAATCAGTATTAACGGCGGTATAGTTATGGTTAACAGAATTTTTCCGCCTAAAGGATGGGCTTTGCCGGGAGGTTTTGTCGAAAAGAACGAGACGCTTGAGGCGGCTGCAAGAAGAGAGATAAAAGAAGAGACCGGGCTGGATTTAGAAAATATCAGACAGTTTCACGCTTATTCTGATCCAAAACGCGATCCAAGGTTCCATACAATTTCGGTGGTTTTTACCGCAAATGGTGCAGGTAAAATAAAAGCCGGTTCTGATGCCGGTGCAGCTGATATTTTCAAATTAAACGGCCTTCCGCAAACGATTGCGTTTGATCACAGGAAGATTATTTCTGATTTCAAAAAAGGAGAATATTAAAATTATGCAGGAAGTTTATATCTCCGGGGGAGGGATGACCAAGTTTGGCAAGAGAAAAGAGACGTTGGTGGATTTAATGGTTGAATCCGCGCGGAAAGCTCTTCAGGACGCGGGGAAGGATAAAGTTGACGCTCTATATGTGGGAACCATGAATCCGGAGGAGTTTGCCGCCGAATCAAATATAGCTTCTGTCGTTGCCGACCGGTTGGGATTAGTTCCCGTTCCGGCAACCAGGATCGAGACCGCGTCATCTTCGGGAGCGGCGGCTTTTGACGAAGCAATCTATGCGGCCGCATCCGGTTATTTTAACTCAGTACTGGCTATTGCCGGAGAAAAGATGACCTCTGTATCTACGGATAGGGTTTCAAAGATACTGGCTGAGGTTATTGCCCCTGAAGAACGTAAATACGGAGCGACTATGCCGGCGCTGGCAGCAATGATAATCAGAAGATATATCTATAAATACGGTATGAAAGAGAAAGATTTTGCCGAAGTTGCGGTTAAAAACCATAAAAATGCCGTTCGAAGCCCCTATGCTCATTTTAACAAATTAATATCAGTTAAAGATGTATTAAGATCAAAAGTTATAGCCGACCCGCTGAAGTTATATGACTGCTCACCGATATCGGACGGGGCTGCCAGTATGGTAGTTACTTCTGAAAAATCCCGGGTTAAGCTTCGCGGGCTGGGGCAGGGTTCCGAGCATGTGCCTCTTACCAGGAGAAAAAAGTTTACTACTTTTCAATCAACTAAAATCGCTGCCGAAAGGGCATATAAAATGGCCGGAATATATCCGGAGGATATTTCTTTTGCCGAGATCCATGACGCGTTTACTCCTTTTGAAATAATCGGTTCCGAAGACGTAGGTTTTTTTGAGCCGGGTATGGGTTGGATAGGTTTAAAAGAAGGCGAAACATCCAAAACCGGCCGGATTCCCATAAATCCCTCAGGGGGGCTTAAAGCCAGGGGCCATCCGGTCGGAGCTTCAGGCCTGGCCCAGGTTGTAGAGGCCGTATGGCAACTGAGAGGCGAAGCCGAAGACCGGCAGATTGAAAGGGAACTTAAATATGCGCTCACCCAGTCCATCGGCGGGCTGGCCACGAATAATATGGTAATCATACTGGAGGCGGTTTGATGAAAGGAACTATACTAACCTATACCGTGCTTAATATTACTCCGGAAGGATTTGGTGAACCGCTCTATCTATGCGTGGTAAAAACAAAAGATGAAAATTTGCTTTCCTACGCAAGGGATAAAGAGATGCTCAAAATCGGCAAGAAAGTTAATCTTCAAAAGCAAGGGGACCATTACTACGCCCGGCCGTTAAAATTTAAAGAATATTTCAAGAAACCGCCGGAATAAAAAAATGCGCCGGTATCGGGGGGTGACACCGGCGCTATAATCCGCACTAAAAATTTCAACTCAAATAAGGCAACTTCGTTAAGTAAGCAACTTGTTGTCCGAGCAAAGTAAACTATTATTGTTCCAACAACTTATTTGCTACATTAAAAGATACTTAAATTTTTATTTCTTGTCAAGTATTTTTACTGCTTCGATTGCGGCCTTAATTGCTTCGTCCACCCCAACTTTTTTCTCGATAGGTTTCTCCTCATAGGTTTTACCTATTATGGCCAGAATCTCACCGGCTCTTTTTTTCTTAATTTGGGATATAATAAAGAGCGCGGAACTTTCCATGGAAGTAGCCAACACGTTTGATTTATACCAGGCTTCCCACATCTCATCGTTGTATTTTGCCAGGGGAAGTTTGTTGTTCCCTTCTGTGTAGAAAGCATCTTTGCAGTGAACGATGCCCGGATGGGAGGTTATGCCCAGTTTATCTGCCGCTTTATTTAGCGCATTTGTGACTTCGATATTTGCCACTGCGGGAAATGAAAGGGGAACGTACTGCCGGGTTGTTCCTTCTTCTCTAATCGCTCCGGTAGATATTACTACGTCTCCGAGGTCCACTTCTTTCTGCAGGGAACCGGCTGTTCCTATTCTGATAAATACTTCCGCGCCTACTTTGGCCAGTTCTTCGACGCAGATTGCGGTAGAAGGGCAACCTATACCAGTAGAGGTGGCTGATACCTTTATCCCGTCTACCGTGCCTCTGTAAGTTCTGAATTCGCGGTTGTAAGCAATTTCTTCGGCTTCGTCAAAATAGTTCGCTATCTTTTTAACCCGTCCCGGGTCTCCGGGCAGGAGTACGTATTTGCCTATGTCACCTTTTTTAAGACCTATGTGATATTCAACATCTTTGTTCATCTTTTTTCCCTTTTTTCCCCTTTCTTTTCCGAATAAGTATATTTACTTGTCAAAATCCATTGCAACTATTCTGCATATGCAGGATTCAAGTTCAATAGCTTTCCACGGGAAACAGCCAATCCAGATTCTACTGTTAGAAATTTTATCTATTTCCCCGCCGAGGTTTTCAGCATGAATAAGCCCTTTGGGGAAAAGTTTCAGGTGCATTACCTGGTAGTACTCCTGGGGAGGAAAAACTTCGTCCCAGGGTTTACCGAGTTTTTCCTGAGCTTTTTCAAAGAGGCCCGGATGCCAGTCGCGCAGTATCGTGTTCATGGGATGATCCGCGCTTCCGCAGTCTACACCTATCCATTTAATCTCTTTTTCCAGCGCCCAGTTATGAAATCCCGGCGCAGGCCCGGGATGTTTTACAAAATATCTAAGTTCATCCGATTTGGGCTGGTCCCAGGCGTAACGGTGGTAGCCGGTGTTGATTATAAGAATATCATCTTTTTTTACTTCAACTTTATCCTCTATCATCTCCGGAGTGTAGAGGCTGTAGTCGGATACATCTTCGGAAATATCGGCAACGGCCGCATCACCGCAGAAAAATTCCAAAGGGGTGTCCCCGATAGATCTTCCTGAAGAGTGAAAATGAATCTCTCCGTCTATGTGAGTCCCGACATGATTAGATGTCGTAATAATCTGCCCGTTTGCTCCCTGGCCCTGATGGGCCCCGGCTATTCGCTTAAAATACTGTATTCCCAGAGGCATATAGCTCGGCCACGGTGGCGTATGCAAACTCAGTCTCTGGGTTAAATCATACATTTTCATAATTAGTTCTCCTTCTTCTTAATTCCGGTATCTGGGTTCTTAATTCCTGTATCCAGTCTACTTTTTGTTTTAGTCTGTGTAATTACACGGCCTTTTGAAATAACAAAAAGCCGGTCGGCATTCTTTCTGAACGCCTCCTGAACAGTTTCGGCGTCCAAAACATTTATATCCGCATTTGCTCCTTCCTTTATACCGTAATTTTTAAGATGCATAATCCCGGCGCTGTTTACTGTAGGCATATCAAAGAGCGTCTCAATCTGTGCGGGTTGGGTAAACTGTGCCGCATGCGCGGTTATAAGCCCCACCTCCAGCATATCTTCGCGTCCCCAGGTGGGGTAGAAAGTATCCTTTATGCAGTCCTGCCCGTAAGCTACATTAACTCCGGCTTCAAGCAGTTCGTTGACACGGGTAATGCCTCTGCGCCTGGGCTCTTTATCTAAGCGTCCCTGAAGCATGAGGTTAGTTGCCGGATTGGTTATCATATTCATTCCGGCTTCTTTTACCATCCCTATAACTTTAAGCGCGTAGTTATCATCGTAAGCGGCAAGGGCGCAGGTATGTCCGGCGGTAACCCGGCTTCCGTAGTTTTCCTTTATGGCCATTGCCGCTATATATTCCAGGCTCCGGGCGGAAGGGTCGTCGGTTTCATCTACATGCATATCTATATCAGCGTCAAACGAAGTTGCCAGCTTAAAGCAGTAATCAACATGCCTACGGCTGTCTCCGGGGGTGTTTTCGTTGTAAGGCATACCGCCTACAATGTCTGTGCCTTTTTTCATTGCTTTTTTCATAAGTTTATCTGATCCCGGATCCTTATATATTCCTTCCTGAGGAAAAGCCACTATCTGAATATCGGCAATTCCCTTATACTTCTTTCTGGTTTCCACCAGGCCTTCAAGAGCTTTTAACTCAACGATGGTGTCAATATCGACATGGGTCCTGAATTTAGTCGTTCCGTTTACCAACCCCATCTCAATTACCCGGGAAGCGCGGTTAATTACTTCTTCGGTGGTATAATCTTTTTTCTTATCCCATATAATTTCAATGGCCTCGGTGAGAGTACCGGTTTTATTATCCCGGACTTCTTCGGATATTAAAGCCTTATCCATATGGAGGTGGGGATCGATAAAAGATGGAGTAACCAGTCTGCCGGCAGCGTTAATTATCTTTTTTGCCTCTATATCCTTTTCGGAAACCTTCTTGGCGGCCTTTTCGAAAGAAGAAGGGGTTATCTTTTCTATCTTACCGTCTTTAATACCTATATCGACGGTATACTGCTTATCGCGCAGTTTGGCGTTTTTTATAATTAGTTCCATATTTATTTTATCTCCATATAATTTAAAGCATCTTTAAAACAGCTCATCGGAGCCCGAAGCATTCCTGCGCCGATTTGGCCTATGCCGGGTTCTTTATGAGCTATTCCGGTATTTATAAACGGGGCTATGCCGGTATCCAGTACTTTCAGTATATCCAGTCCGGTGGGGGTCCCCATAAAGTTTAACTGGGGTATCTGGAATCGCCGGTTTGGGCCGTAGGTTATAGAGGCCATCTGTTTTGTATATTTTGTTGCGTCGGACGGGGTTCCTCCTACAAATTTAACTATGGCCGGTGCCGCAGCCATGGCAAAACCTCCTATTGCTGCCACTTCGCTTACAGTAGAGTCGCCTATATCGGGATTAGCGTCTTGTTGGGTGAAACCGGAAAAGAAAAGCCCCTTAGGTATACCTGCTTTGGCTGTAAACCATTTCTCGCCGCAACCGGCTATACGGAGGCCGATTTCAGTCCCGTTTCTGGCCATAGCCGATACTATGGTTGAATTTTTAAGGCCGCCGATAGAATCCGTTGTGGCTTTGCAGGCAGCCATGGAAATATTAAGGTAAAAATGGTCGTTACCGGAAATAAAGTTAACCAGTTTGAGTATAAGTTCTCTGTCTTCTATTACCCGAAGAAAGAGTTTTACTATCTGTTTAAGAAATAAACCGGTAGCGGCTACGTTTCTGTTGTGGCACTCGTCGCCCATCTGCAGTGCCTGAGCAGTAATATTGGCTATATTTATACCTGTATCGGAATCCTGCAGGGCTTTTTGAAGATTAGGCCCCAGCACCTCTTCCATCCATTTTAGTTTTTCAATAACCTCGTTGCTGTATGCTCCGAATCTCAGGACCTTGCCCAGTCCTTCGTTCAGGGAACAATACGCTCTATTTCCGTAAGTTTGATTTTCAACCACCCATAGATACATGGAAGGAGAGATTATTCCGGCCATAGGGCCGACCGCATCATGGTGGTGGCAGGGGGAAAAATCTATTTCACCGGCGGCGCAGAGTTTTTCTGCTTCGTCTATGTTTTCAGCCCATCCTTCGTATATGCAGGCGCCCATCGTGGCGCCTTTCATCGGTCCGCACATATCTTCCCATCTTACCGGAGGCCCGGCGTGGTAGAGCGTATTTTTACCCATCTCTTTAATAACGTCTTTTGCCTGCCGGACGTCTATAAGCACCGGCTGTGAATTATTCAGCCGCTCGAAAGCCTCTTTATTGGCCGCCTTAACTTTCGGTGAGCTTTTAAATCTGTCCAGTTTTTGCAGCAGTTTCCCGTTGCCCCGGGGCGGCAGCCAGTCAAAGTTGGCATATTGAGTTTTAGTATCTTTAAATGCGTCAATAAATCTATCCAGCCCTATATTTAAAATGTTTATTCTCTCAGGAATTTTCATATTTTCACCTCTCTTATATTCTTTATAATTTTACAGGCGTATCTTGTCGCCTGGGCATTTGTAGGCAGGACAGTAACTCCACAATTCTTTAATTTTGAGACCTGACCGGAGTAATTTTGGGGATCGTTGTCAGTGCCGCATATGCTGGCTACAAGAATTTTTTTGTCTTTGACTTTATTTAAGGTTTCCGTCATATTTCCGGCCGGATCGGAGTTGGCGCCGTATCCTAAAACCAGGTCAAAAAGTATTACCGCTGTTTCTTTGTCTCCGGCTTCTGCTTCAATTCTTTTATTTCTTAAACCAAGGTCAATCATGGGGTGGGGGCGTCCTTTAGTAAATTCATCTTCGCCCATATCCACCATAGTATGTTCACGGCTCTTATTGGAGTCGGCCAGTTTCATCTTATCTTCAACCCCGGCATTGGAGTAGGGGGATATCCCGGAACTTTTCATTATATCTATGGATTCGTCGCAGAGGGTCCCCCCGGCATAAAAGCCTCTTATATATTTGCCGCTGCCTGCGAGTTTTTTTACCTCTTTTTCAAGCATAGAATTTATTTCTTTATCTGATAATGTAAACTCCGGCAGGGTAACTTTTTCTCCTTTAGAAAGCTGAGCCGCTACAAGGCCCGCCTCTTCCAGAGAAGAAGTAAAACGGATATTTCCCCCGGATTTAAAACTTTTTGAGCCAAGGAAACAGATGACCACCGGTTTATTGATTTTTTTGGCTTCTTTGATGAATTTTTCGGCAACTTCGGGATAGGGCGGTTTTGAGAGAAGAACAATTATTTCGGTGGAGGGGTCGTCTTTAAGTATCGCTATACCCGCAGACATTGTTATTCCGCCGACTTCCCTCGAGAGGTCTCTGCCTCCGGTGCCTATAGCGTGGGTTATGCCCGCTTTCTGTTTGGCTATTACCACAGTTACTTCCTGCAGTCCGGAGCCCGAAGCGGCGACTATACCGATATTTCCGGCAGGGACCCTGTTGGCAAAACCAAGAGGTACGCCGTCTATAATGGCCGTCCCGCAGTCGGGGCCCATCAGAAGAAGATTTTTTGAATCCGCTTTTTTCTTAAGTTTTATTTCGTCTTCAAGAGAGACATTATCAGAAAATATCATAACATTTAACCCGTTTTCTAGTGATTTGTCGGCTTCCCTTGCCGCATATTCTCCGGGCACGGATATAAGGGCGAAATTAGGATCTTTTAAAGTTTTAAGCGCAGCCTCAAAGGTAGGAGGGCTAAAACCTTCTTCCTGCCGGCTCTCTTCAGTGTCCGCGTTGTCAAATGCGCTGGAAATATAATCTAACGCCCCGTCAATGATTTTCCTGCTGTCGGCGTCTACAGCTATTATAAGATCATTTTCAGATGCCGCTTTGCTTTCTTCGGTAAGCAGTTTTGATTCAGTTAATATCTCTTTGTTGGCTGCCGTTGCCATCATCAGAGATACAGAAGTTATTCCTTTCTTTTTTTCAAGCGCTCCGGCTATTTCCATTAAAAATACTGAATCTTTGTAACTGTTTTTTTTTATAATGTTTTTTTTAATGCCCATTGTAACCCCTTTATTATATAGTATCCGCTGTTTGCTCCGTATTTCATTATCCGGTTTGCATATTTCCGGATATCATCCACTTTATTTTCCGCAACAGATTCCAGTAGTTTCAGCATATCCCGGCCGGCCCGTCCTTCAGCAGCAAAAGTTAGGTAATACCGGCTTAATTTAGTCGTTCTGTCAACATTGCCGCTTAAACTGTTTTTTAATCTATTAAAAAGCCAGCCGTTAAAACAATACGCCGCATTTAATGCCCCTGCTATGAAATCATCACCGGCCGGCGTAAGGCCACAGCCCTTCCCGATTATACTTAAAATATCTTTAACACCGCCAAGTTGGTCTTTTTTAAATTCTTCCGTCGTTTTTAAGATACTGTTAAGAACTCTTAATGAATTGTTTTCAATTAATCTGTCCCTGTCTTTTTTTATGCGAGAGTCCCAACTTGCGGCAGAGCTAAAATCCAGTTTGATATTTTTCATATATCGCCGTTTAATATTGCCAAAATTATTTAATTCCAAATTAACCGAACCGGCCAGTCCGGCCCGGGAATTAGCAAGCAGGGTAATAAAACCGCTCTTTCTTTCAGTAAGGCAGGCTGTATTGTAAATTTTAACTATATTTAGATAATTGTCCGAGTTACGGGCTTCTAAAAGACTGTCGTATTTTGTCACTTTGTAAATTGTCATAAGTAATAGTTCTGTTTAATAACAGCCGGTAAAAATTTAGCTATGATATGATAGCAAAAAGTATTATTTGCTGTCAAATAAAAAAAATAAGGGGTCTTTCTTAAAGTTAGGCATCATCTCAAAAGTAATCAGTATATGAGAAATAGTTTTGCAAAGAGCCCTAATATTTTTGCAACTTAAATACGAAAGGACCAAAAATAATTTGAAAAAAATTAATATTTTAATAAAATAATATCACTTAATGAATTTTATCAGCCGAAAGTAAAAAAGTGGACGAAAAAAATATTATAGAGAAAATTAAAGAAAGAGAAAATAAAGGTGCTTTAATTGTAATATCAGCTCCGTCGGGAGCAGGTAAGACTACGCTTTGCCATATGCTTATTAAAGAACTGTCTTCCGCAGAGTTTTCTATTTCTGTAACCAGCAGACCTCCCCGGGAAGGGGAAGTTGACGGCAGGGATTACGTCTTTGTAAATAAAGATGATTTTAAAAAAAGGGTAAAAGAAGGAAGGATGCTGGAATGGGCTGAAGTTCACGGTAATTATTACGGAACTTCTAAAAATTTTGTAGAGACAAGATTAAATAAAGGATTATATGTTGTACTTGATATAGATGTTCAGGGCGGCCTTCAGGTTAAGGAAAGGTACCGGAATGCAATAATGGTCTTTGTCTTACCTCCTTCTATGGAAGAATTATCGGAGAGATTAAAAAACCGAAGACAGGATTCTTCCCATGAAATTAAGAAGCGCCTGAAGAACGCTTATAAAGAGTTGAGGTATCTTTCAAAATATGATTATCTTTTAATAAACAAAGAACTTTCAGTTGCCTTAAAGGACCTTAAAGCAATAATAAGGGCGGATAAATTAAAGAATAAAGGAGAATAAATAAGGAGTAAGTTTGTGAAAGAAAAAGTAAGAAAAAAATTATATAATAATATCGATAATTCATGGGAGTATGTATTGCGGTCAGCAAAAAAATATAAAGAAGAATTTAAAAAGACTGCTAAAATAGGCGAGCCGCCGCATATAGATGATATACTTGAAAGCATTATTATTGAAGATGAGATAGCCCCTGAACCTAAAAAGGCAGACGATGTTAAAAAAGAAGCAAGCCCGGGAAAAAAAGCAAAAGAGCCGGAAATAAAATTGGAAGAGGAAGCTAAGAAAAAGAAAAATAATTAATGAATATTCTTTTAGGGATTACCGGTTCAATAGCGGCTTATAAGTCCGCTTCACTTGCTTCCTCTCTAATCAAGAAAGGGCATAAGGTTAAAACCGTCATGACCGGGGGAGCTTGTGAATTTATAACTCCGCTGACATTTAAATCCCTTACCGGCCAGAGAGTATATATAGATAGTTTTTCTGTTGAATATGACAGGAGCCATACTTCACTTTCGGCGTGGGGAGATATTATGATAGTCGCTCCTCTGACTGCCAATTCGGCAGCAAAAATGGCTGCGGGTATTGCGAATAATCTTCTTTTATCTGTAATACTTGATTTTACCGGTCCTATATTTTTAGCTCCGGCTATGCACGAAGATATGTGGAATAATAAGGCAACGGTAAATAATTTCTCAGTTTTAAGAGACCGCGGCATATATATTTATAACCCCGAAGAAGGCGCCCTCGCCGGACTGAAAACCGGAGTGGGGCGAATGGTCTCCCCGGAAAAAATTATTGCCAAAACAAGAGATATTCTTAAAAAAGATTACCCGGAATTACTAAAAGCAGAAAAGCGGTAGGGGGTTTCTATGGCCGCAGTAAAAAAATCCGTCCTGATAACTGCCGGTCCTACAATTGAATACTGGGATTCCGTAAGATATCTTACCAACCGTTCTTCGGGTAAGACAGGCCTGGAAATAGCGCGTTATGCGCGTAAATTGGGAGCCCGGGTTACTTTGGTTTCTGCCATTAAAAAACATGCTGAAACCGGTCTGCGTCATATTATAATTACTTCGGCCAGGGATATGTTTAAGGTCATCAAATCCGAGCTTAAAGAACATAATATATTTATTTCTGCGGCTGCGGTATCTGATTTTTATCCCGTATATCAGAAAGGCAAGATCGATAAAAGAAAAGGACTTCCAAAATTAAAGTTAAAGAAGAATCCGGATATTTTAAAATGGGCCGGCAGAAATAAAGATAATTGTATAATTGCCGGGTTTTCATTGCAGGAAAAAATTGATATTAAAAAAGCTGTAATCAAAAAAAAGGAAAAAAATTGTGATATTATTGTTGTTAACCGAATCAATAACTTAGACAGTAATCGGAAAGCATTTGTTCTGATTTCCGATACCGGAATAGAAAGATATCAAGATGTAGATATTAGGGAAATGGCTGAAATAGTAGTTAAAGAATGTCTGAAAACAGAAAAGAACTCTTAAAAAAATATTTCCGGGGGCGCAAAGCTTTGGGCGAGGAAGGACTATGGTACGATAAAAAGAAATCAACAATGAAAGAAAAACTTTTAAATAAACTTGAGAAAGAAGTCATAAATTGCAGAAGATGCCCGCTCGGGAATCAAAGGATTAATGCCTGTTTCGGTTCCGGAGATTATTCATCTAAACTTATGTTTGTAGGGGAAGGGCCGGGATACAACGAAGACCATCAGGGGGAGGTCTTTGTAGGAAGGGCAGGTAAACTTTTAAAGAAAATTATAAAAGGCGTCTTTGGACTGGACAAGAACCAGGTCTATATAACCAATATCGTTAAATGCCACCCTATGAAAGATCCTTCAGTTCCGGAGAAAAGAGGAAACGACCGCCCGCCTACAACGCAGGAGTCCGAAACCTGCATTGGATACCTGTACAGCCAGATAGATATTATAAAACCCGAAGTTGTCGTTACTCTCGGTTCTCCGGCTTCAAAGACTTTGCTTGATTCTACTGTCGGGATAACGAAATTGAGGGGTAAAGTCTATGAAAAAACTCTTGGAAACAGCAGGGTAAAAATAGTCCCGACTTACCATCCTGCCTATCTGTTGAGGAGCCCCTCAAAAAAAGAAGAAACATTTAAGGATACAAAGTTAATCAAGGGACTTCTTTGAAATATATAAGTGTAGCTCTGCCCATTCCGATATTTAAAGAATTTTATTATATCTGTAATGATAATGATATACAAAAAGGTAGCAGGGTTATAGTTACTTTTGGAAAGAGTTCTCGCACTGGTTTTGTCGTAAAGGTATTTGACAAAGAACCGGATATAAAATATCCGCTTAAAGAGATTAAAACTGTCGTTGACAGAGAACCCTTATTAACTTCAGATTTGCTTCGGCTTTCAGATAAAATAAGCCGTTATTATGTCGTTCCCCCCGGAATGGTGCTTACGGCAATGCTTCCTTCAAAGTTAAAACCTCTTAAAAGAAAACCAAAGTTTGAAATTTTACCCGCAGATACTAATATAAAATCTCACTATAAGTTAAACCGATATCAGGCTGAGGCGGTTAATTCTATTAAAAAAGAATTGGCAAAGAAAGAACCATCGCCGTGCTTGTTGCATGGAGTTATATACAGCGGAAAGACCGAAGTATATATGAGGGTAATGGCTGAACTTATTAAAGAGGGCAAACAGGCTCTTGTTTTAGTTCCTGAGATTGCCATAACCGCGCAACTGGTAGACCGGTTAAAAGAAAGGTTCGGGGATAAATCCGTCGGAGTCTGGCACAGCAAAATATCACGCGGGAAAAAAATGAAATACATGGAATTTTTAGGCAAAGGCAAGATGGATATATTAATAGGTCCCCGCTCGGCTGTCTTTGTGCCTTTTAAAAACCTGGGGACTATTATAATAGAAGAAGAGCAGGACTCCGTATATAAACAGGATAATGCTCCTTACTACGATGCAAGATGGGTAGCGGAAAAAAGATGTAAAATAACCGGAGCCGGATTAATTTTAAGCAGTGCGACTCCGAGGTTAGAAACTATATACCGGGCAAAGAAAGGGGATTTTAAATATATGCCCTTACCCCAGAGAGTGGATAAATCTGAATTTCCCAAAATAGAACTCGTAGATATGAAGAGGGAACATTCTGAAAGGGAAAAAAGCGGTATTCTTTCCCGGAGGATTATTGAAAAACTTGAAGAAAATTTAACTGTAGACAGGCAGGTAATTCTTTTTATAAACAGAAGAGGGTATACTTCTTCGGTAATATGCTCCGATTGCGGAATTGCGTTAGAATGCCCCGTATGCAATATCCCCTATGCATATAATGCCGGCAGTTCGCAGATGGAATGCCACTGGTGCGGAAGGAAAAAAAATATCCCTAAAAGATGCCCCCGGTGTTCGGGGGAGACCTACCGGTTTCGGGGTGCAGGCACGCAAAAAGTCGAGGATGTTATCCGGAAATTTTATCCGAAAGCTAAGATTGGGCGAATGGACACGGACACAACATCAAAGATAAAGAGCGCCGAAAAAATTTTTAAGGATTTTAAAAAAGGCAGATATGATATTTTAATAGGAACTTCTCTTTTGACCAAAGGCTGGGATTTTTCTAATGTAGGCCTGGTGGGGATAATAAATAGCGATTTGGGGTTAATGAGCCCGGACTTTCGCGCTGCTGAAAAGATTTACCTTACCCTTATGCAGGTTGCCGGCCGTTGCGGACGCGGAAAAAAGAGAGGTGAAGTTGTGGTCCAGACTTATAACCCGAACCATTATGCGTTAAAGCTTATACTTTCAAAAAACCCTAATAATTTTTATAATAAAGAATTAAGCGTGCGGAAGGCCGCCGGATTTCCGCCGTTTCAAAAAATAATAAGCATTACAGTTGCCGGAAAGAATGCGTCAAGGGTAAGGCGGGATATAAATTTTTGCAAGAAATATATTTTTCAAAAAGATAAAAACATAGATATATTAGGGCCAGCCAAAGCAGCAATATATAAATTAAGAGGAAAATACCGCAAGTGCCTGCTGCTTAAGTACAGTAATTATAATAGCCGTATAAAAGATATACTAAAGGATATGACCGCAAAAAATAAAAAGATAAATATCACTATTGACGTTGACCCCCAGAATATGCCATAAATAAATATCACTATTGACGCAGACCAATAGAATATGTCATGAATAGATATCAGAAGAGAAAGTTATGAAGATAAAACTCTATCCGGATTCAATCTTAAGGAAAAGAGCCGGAAATATAAAAGACAAAGATATCCAAAAACTCTCAAAAGCTATGCTGACGACCATGATAACCAACCGGGGTATAGGCTTGGCCGGGCCCCAGGTAGGACTTTCTAAAAATATTGCAATAATATCACCGCAGACATCGCAAGAGTTAAATTCCCATTTAGTGCTTATTAACCCTGAAATAATTGAGGTTTCGGGAGAGAGCGAATATGAGGAAGGCTGCCTGAGCGTTTACGGTATTAGCGGCAAAGTAAAAAGAAACTCTGATATTGTAGTGGAGACCGGACTTCCCGGTGAAAGAAAAATTATCAAAGCAGAGGGCCTGCTGGCAACTGTTATACAGCATGAAATAGATCATTTAAACGGTATACTTTTCCCCGACAGAATGGTTTTCCCTAAAAGAGCCTGGAATTTACTTAAATCAAGAATTAAAAGAAAAAAAGATGGAAAAGCTTAAAGTTATATTAATGTCCGGCTCAAAGACCGGATGCAGTTATGCCGATTTTTTTTCAAAGAAAGGCGGGATAAATTTAGCGAAAGTTATTACCGGGCCCGATTCGGCTCGGGGCCGGGGCCGGAAAGAAAAAAGGGCTGTGGTGGCGGATTTTTGCGACCGAACCCGGTTAGATCTATATCAGCCCGATAATATTAATGTCGAAGAAACAGTAAAAATAATAAAAGATTGCGGAGCCCGAATGGCGGTAGTTGTAGATTACGGCCAGATTCTCTCCGGCCGTATACTTGAAAGATTCCCCCTGGGGGCATTTAATATACATTATTCGCTTTTGCCTGATTTACGCGGGGCCGCTCCGGTGCGCGGAGCGTTGCTACGAGGATATAAGAAGACCGGGGTTACGCTTATGAAAATGAATGAAAAGATTGACAAGGGGGGTATAATATCGCAAAAGAAAATAAATATAAAGCCCGATGATAACTATAAGGTTTTAAAAGAACGGCTTACCCGTGCGGGAATATTACTTCTGGACAAGTTTTTAGATAAATTACTGCAGGAGAGGGATATAAAAATTGTTCCCCAACCCGAAGACAGCAGAGGCAGCTATATATCTAAAATTGATAAATCTCTCTCTCCGGTGGACTGGAGTTTAACCGCAGAAGAAATTTTAAACCGGATAAAGGCAATGGCGCCAAACCCTGGCTGTTTCTCATATTTTAAAAGTAATAAAAGAAGGATAAAACTGCTTAACGGAGAAATTCAAGACAGTTTAACCGGGGAACCCGGAGAAATAGTTGAAGTTACTAAAAAATTTTTTGTAGTTGCCTGCAACGACAAAGCCGTAAAGATAACTGAAATTCAGCCTGCCGGAAAAAGAGCTATGCCGGTCGCTTCGTATCTTGCCGGTAACGATATTAATAAAGGAGACCGGCTGATTTCAAAGAGGACGCCTAAAAATTAATGAAGAAATTAAAACTGCTTTTTATCATAAAAGCTTTTTTCTTCTTTTTTGCGGGCATAGCTTTATTTTGGTTATTTAAACCGTGGGTAGTCAAAGCAATAGGGTTGGCCGCAGCGTTTTTGGCGGCCTTTGCTATCTTTCTTTTTATCGGTTACGGAAGGTATTTTCCTCTCCCCCGTAGAGTAATGAGGTTTATTAGTATTAATATATTTTTTCTGCCGGGCAGGGTTATAGGCCGACTGGCCGGTTTCGGGATAGATGATATAAGGGTTTTGTTTATAAACGCTAACAACAGCCTCTCTGATAAACCCTTCGGAAAGATTCTGCTTTTACTTCCCAGCTGTCTGCAAAATTCAGAGTGTGTCAGAGATCTTTCCCAGGACGTATCAAAATGTATTGCCTGCGGCAGGTGCCCGATAGCCGAAATATTAGAAATAACCAGGGCAAAAGATATAAAGATTGTCCTTGCCGGAGGGGGGCGCCAGGCGCTTGAAGAGATTAATTCTTACGACCCGGACAGCATAATTGCTGTAGCCTGTGAAGCCGAACTTATTGACGGTATCAGGGCAGTTACGAATAAACCCGTGCAGGCTATTTACAATAAACGGCCTGAGGGACCCTGCAAAAATACCCGGGTTGAGATAAAATACATAAAAGATTTATTATAATATAAATATGCGAAATTTTATTAAAATAGTTGTTTTTCTATTTTTGGCAGTAGTCCTATATTCAGTGGTTATAAATAAAAAAGGTAAGAAAGAGATGAATAGTGAAATTAAAAATGAGGTAATTATAGATAGAAAATACTTTGATAACGGGCTTGAAGCGGCGGTAGTTAAAAACAGCTCCGCCGAAGAAGTAGTTGAGATAAGGATATACATAAAGACCGGCAGTCTCTATGAAAAAGATTATTACGGATCGGGAATATCTCATTTTCTCGAGCATCTTACCGCCGAAGGGCCCACTGAAAAAAAGAGCAAGAAAGAAGTAGACGAGCTTATTGAAAAATTCGGCAATCATTTTAACGCCTATACTACAAAAGACCATACAGCTTATCATATAACCACCACGAAAAAATTTTATCCGGAAGCTTTAAAACTTTTATCGGAACTTGTCTTTGAAAACAAAATAACCCCGGAGGCATTTAAGAGGGAGAGGGGCGTTATACAAAGAGAGATAGAAAAGTCTCTTGAGGAACCGGGAAGATATTTACATCGGCTCGCATCTGAAAATCTTTACCGCCGGCACCCGTCGGGATATCCGGTGATTGGATACCGCGAACTTTTTGAAAAAATCACATTTGAGGATATTAACTCCTACTACAAGAGATCCTACCGGCCCGATAATGCTCTTATTGTAATAGGGGGGCAGCTGGACTCTAAACCGGTCTTTGAGAATATAGAAGAATCCGTAGGCAGTTATAAAAGAGGTTTTTTTGAAAAAACGGTTTTACCTGAAGAGCCGGCGCTCACATCTGTTCGGGAAAGAAGAGGTTTCCAAGATATAGAAGGGGGATATTTGGATATATCCTGGCTTACTATACCGATTGACCATGAAGATTTATATGCTCTTGACCTTTTAAGCGAAATATTAAGTTCCGGAAAGAATTCAAGGCTGAATAAAATAATAAAAGAAGAAAAAGAATTAGTAAATTCAATAGGTTCGTATTCATATACCCCCTCCTACGGAAAAGGGAGTTTTACGGTTAATGCCCGCTTTAAAGATACGGATCCTGACGATATAGTAAGAAATATATTTGAGATTATAGAAACGATAAAAATTAACGGAGTCAGTAAAGAAGAAATAACCAGGGCAAAGAAGCTTGCCCGGTCGGATTATCTCTTTGGCCTTACATCGGTAACCGGCATGACTTCCCGGGTCGGGATAGATATTCTTTCTACTTCGGATGAATATTTTTCGCGTGAATATATAAAGAACATTAAAGAGACCACAGCAAAACAGGTCCAACGGGCAGCGAAAAAATATCTTCCCTTATCCCGGTATGCTAAGACCGAACTTCTTCCTGACGGCAGTTCAATTAAAAAAGCAGAAGAAGAGGAGGAGGAAGAAAAATCGGTTAATCCGCCGGAAAAGATTACATTAAGCAACGGGCTGACAGTTATTTTAAGAAAGATCCCCGGGATATCGGTCATAAACTATGATTTCTTTCTTAAAGGCGGAGTAACTTATGATAAGATATACGAAACTCCGGGGCTTTTTAGTTTTATGAGTTCTATGCTTGCCCGGGGTACCAAAAAAGACGGGCGGCTGGCAATTAACAAAAAATTTGAAGAAAGGGGGGCAACTTTTAGCGCCTCTTCGGGCAACAATACCTTTTTTATAAAAGCAGCGTCGCTTGCCGCCGACAGCAATTATATCCTGGGGCTTTTAAAAGAGATAATAACCGAGCCCGCATTTGATGTTAATGAGATAGAAAAATTAAAAAAATTTACCAGGGAGACTATAGCCCAACAGAAAAACAACTGGCAAAAAGTTGCTATGCTTAATTACCAAAAACATATTTTCCCCGAAGGTATGCCTTATAGAAATAGCGCTATCGGGACTTTCGAGAGCATAGATAAAATAGACAGGGAACTGCTTCAGCAAGCCCACAAAGATTTTGTTGTTCCTTCAAATATAGTTATAGCGGTAGTAGGGGAGTTTGATACTAAAAATATGAAAAAACAGTTGGAATCCCTTTTCGGCGATATGAAACCTTCCGAAAGCCGGTTTGGCGATTATAAAAAAGAGATACTAAATATAGACACCCCCCGCAGAGAGCATTATGCTACCGATAAGGATATGGCGGTAATCCTTAAAGGATATCCGACAGTAACAATAGATGAGCTCCCAACAAGAGGGGTGCTGGATCTTATCGATACCTTTATATCCGGGGGAAGCTATCCGGGCGGTTGGCTTCATGAAAGATTGAGGGGGCGGGAACTGGTTTATGTAGTGCACGCTTACAATATGAATTATCTTAAATCGGGAAATTTTACAATATTTGCCGCAACAAATAAAGAAAAAGTTAATAAGGCACTTGAAGTAATCGACGGGGTTATTAATGATTTGAAAACCGGGAAATATACTAAAAAGGATATCCGTAAAGCTAAAGAGCAGATAATTACTTCCCATAAGCTTATCCGGCAGACACCTTCGGCAATAGCCCAGCATTACGCTTTAAATGAGATACTCGGATTTAGTTATAACTATGATAAAGAATACCTTGAATCTGTAAGCCGGGTATCTTTAGATGATATAAAAGAGGCGGTCGATAAATACTTTAAAAACCCGGTAACCGTAATAACCTCGCCCGAAACTAACTAATCCAAGCCGGGTCAGCTACTTTATTTAATACTATTCCGGTAGGTATTTTCGGGTAGAAATACGTTGATTTGGGCGGCATGGTCTTATTCTCGTCTGAAATTCTTTTAATATCTTTAAATGACGGAGGGTTTAATATAAAAGCAGCCTGGTATTTTGAGTTGTCAACTGAATCTTTAATCTCAGAGATATCTTCGTTGCCGGGGTTAAAATGAATAAAATCCCCTTCGGCCATATCTTTGTCCGATATTCCCAGGCGTTTATCAAGTATTTCTTTCTGCAGAAGTTCGGAGTCAAGTAAATCAACGCTTTTTCTGCGGGGAGTGAGTTCATAATAACCCCATTTCAGATATAATCCCAGAGTTCCTTTCTGCGGCCGGCGCAAATTATCTTTTCTATTTACCGTAAAATCCTCAGTTAAATTATCGATTAATTTCTTTATAACTTCAGTGTCCGTATTTTTTATGAGGCGGTGATAGGGAAGGATGGTAACCTCTGAGCTGGGAACGAGAAACATCATTGTGTAATCATAGGGCCTTGAGTCTGCCGGGTTTCCTTCCTGTTTGTGCATAAGGGCCCTGTAATCAAGCATGGTCCGGTACCGGTGGTGGCCGTCGGCGATATATAATTTTTTGTTCTCAAGTATTTTTTGGATTTCGTCATTTTCCGAAAGTGTAACCTTGCTTCTTATATTTTCCGGGTAATTGAAATTGTAGAGTTTCCTTCCACGAGCGGCGGATTCTTTTAAAATCCCGGCAATTTGGCTTCCGGAGTCATCAAATACGACAAATATGGAACCTATATTAAGCCCGGTGCTTTTGGTTAATTCAAACCGGTCGACAATAGGGCCGGGTTTTGTTTTTTCATGACGTTTAATCCTTTGGTAGTCCGGGTCGAGTTTTACGGCCGCAATGAGCCCGGTGCGGGAGTTATTCTCCCAGGACTGGTTAATAATATAAAAGCCGGGTATTTCTTCTTTTATTAATATCTCTTTACGCACAAAATCTTTAAATATATTAAAGGCGTTTTTATATTTTTCTTTATCCGGCCCGGCGGGTTTCTGGATATGGACTATATTATACAAGTATTTTCTAAGAGACCGGTCTATGGAATCTCCGTAGTTAAATATATCATACGGGGGTCCAAAGCATTCTTGAATTAAAACCGCAGCTTCATTATATCTATATCCAGACTGAATTTTTTTAATATTTTTCATCTTCTTTATGTTCAATTTGCCATATCACAGATGCAAAAACTACATTTAATAATAATATTGTATATATCATTAATGATAATGCAAGACTTTCTTCCCGTGAAACACCATAAGCGGCTAAAATGTTTATTAATGCAAATTCCCTCGTTCCAATCCCGACTATGGTGATAGGCAGGGCAGCAATTACAGTTACCAGAGATAATATAAAAAACATTGTTAAATAATTAAGTGTTATACCTAAAATTCTGGCTATAAAAAATATTTGAAGAAAATGAAGCCCCCAAAAAACTATTGTACAAAGAGTTAGCCATAGAATAATTTTAAATTT
>JAGXOG010000015.1 GCA_023660015.1 Elusimicrobia bacterium LH_S2
CCTACGAGCTCTGACTTCCCGGTTATTTTAATATTTTTTCTCTTCCCCGATAAATTATATTTTCCGGTAAAATACCCGCTCGCCTTCGTCACCTCTTTACTTAGCTGTTCCAGGGCCGAAAGTGAAAGCCGGTTAATAGCTATAGTCATCTCCGAGTCTTCTCCTATCCGGCCGGCAACGGAAATATCAACAAACTCCGCATCTTTTATAATCCCCTTCTTAACTGTAAGTTCTCCGTTTTTATAATTAAACTCGGCGCTGAGCTGGTTCAGTCCCATATCATCGAAGCGTCCCTCATTAACTGAGACGGCACCCTTTACTATATAATCAACGGTGCTTATATCCACTGAAAGGTTAAAATCTGACCTGCCGAAATAAGTCAGCGGGCTGTCCATTAACTTTATTAAATTATTAATTTCAAAATTGCGGGCTTCTATTTCCCCTTTAATATTCTCTTTTCCCCTTAAGTTTCCACAGGCGGAAAAAATTTCTCTCTTATCCCTTATAATATGAGAATTAACTTCAATCCTGCCTCCGGAGTAAGAATGTATCTTCAGATTAAAACCTTCGCTGTTTTTTAAGCCGAGCACTCTATTTCTGTAAGTTATATCCAGGGGATTTTTTATTTTTAACCTGTTAACCATTATGTTTTCAGGTATTATCCGCCCCTGGAGCATAAACGGCGAGAAATGGAGTTTCCCCTCTACTTTTGCGCTTCCTAAAACAGAAACAGAGCCGGCGGTTAAATTTTCAAATTTAATGCCTGAGCTAAATTCCAACCCGGCAGCCTCGGATAAATCCGCCTGAAACCCGGAAAGAGAAAGCGGGCCTTCTTCTAACTTTAAATAACCGTCTTTTATATCTATCTGGCGTTCAAAGTACCTGGCCCCGCTAAGAGTTAATTCTCTGATTTTTTCTTTCCCTAAAGAAATATTCCGGCCTTTAAAATTAAAATCTGCAGCCGGATTTTTAAAATCCCCCCTGATTGTTCCTTCGACATTACAGAGCCCTTCCATCCCGGCAGGTCCCTCCCTTGACGACAATAACTTAAGTTCCGTATCTTTAAGAGTAAATTCAGCAGAATCATCGCTATCTCCTAAGGCCCCCTTAAGTAAAACTCTGCCTTTTTTTCCGAGCCGGCCAGAGACATCTTTAAAAATAATTCTTTTGTTTTTATATGCTATATCCATACTGCCCTCAAAAGAGACACCGTTGCGGCTGCCTTTTACCTTTGATTTGTTGAAAGTATAAGAGGGGCTGCTTTTTGTCCCCGATATGGCCAGTAATCCGGAAATATCACCGGAAATATCACCGGAAATATCATGCTCTGAATTTAATAAAGAAGATAGAGTTCCTATACTGAATTTGTCCAGATTTATTTTACCCTCCAGCTCATCCCTGTTTTTAAAACCGAACAATATATTGCCAGTGAGGTTTTCTCCGGCTTTAACCCCGACCCGGACGACATAATCCTTATAGTCTCCTTTAATATTTATTTCCGGCCAAATTGCGGAATTTACGGATAACCCGTTAATTGTAAAGCTGTAATTATAACCTGCCGCCTGATTAAAGTTTCCACTGTAAGTTCCCCGTGCACTTAATAGCCGGTTAAAAATATTATAGTCCGACAATCTTATTTTTAGGTCATGATTTTCTCCCAGACTTCCTTTTATCTCCAGGTTTCCTTCGCCTTTATTTAAAGTCAGCTTTTCTACAGTCCACAGATTACCGTCATAATTTAACCTGCCGTTAAGCTCTCCTAAATTATGCCGGCTCCATAATATCCTGTCGCTGTTAAAAACAGCGAGGCCCTGTCCTGAACCAAATATAAATTTTCCGGAGACTTTACCTTCGATCCCCTTACTTTTAACTTTGAGAACTTTTAGTATATTGCCTATATCCGCGGAATTTACAGTCACCGAAGATCGGTTAAGGGCAACTTCGCCACTTTCGTATGTAACTCCTATAGTCCCCTTTACGGTATCATTTATATCTAACTCATTTATGGTGAAAATCTTTTTCCCGTTCTTATAGTGGTAATTCAACGCTACTTTGCCTTTATAATCCCGGGAATCTATCTTAAGGGTATCGGTCATAATTTCCCCTTCAATGCTGACTTCGTCGGATTTAAGGTCAAGGGCGCCGGTAAAATCAAAATTCCCCGAGCTCCCTTTATATAAATCCGTAAACCCGGGAAAGTCAAGGTAACTTATATCTCTTCCTGCAGTCTCTAACTTCATTGCAAAAGGCGAATACCGCATATATCCCGTAGAACTTACCGAGCCCCCTTTAACCCCCTCTATTTCAAATCTCTTTATATCCAGCCGCCTCGCTCCTTCGGCGGCCCGCAGGTTCCCATTTATGCGGTACCGGTTATCCAGGCTGAACCCATTTACGGAAATCTCAGAGTCAGTATAGCTTAATTCCGCATCAATTCTCCCGAATCTTTTACCGGGAACCGAGAATTCTTCTATTGTAACTCCGGAATTAATCCGGGGGGATCCTCTCTCTCCTTTTACTGATATATTCCCGGAGATCTCCCCTTTAATGCTATTGACCCCGGTAAGTTTCTGCATAGAAAGTTTTTCGGCGGTAGCGGTAATGTCAAATCTATCTTTTGTATTCCACTGGCCGTCCCAGAGTAGGCGACCACCGGCTATTTCCATAGTCCCGGCACCTATTTTAACAGTGGAAGTACTTAATTCAGCTGTGGTGTTAAGATTGCTTATATTGTAATTGCCTACAGAACCGGTTTCCATAGCTACTCCGCCTGCCGCCTCAAATTCGCCGGGTTTGCCTCTTAAATATCCCTCTACATCTAATTTCCCCTCAACATTTTTTATATCTGACTGAGCCAGCAACTCACGAGCAGAGAGGCGACCTTTTACCTCAAAATCAACATGAGGGTCTTGAATATAATTGTTTACTATTCCGGTTATTTTAAGACGGTTGTCTTTCCACCGCACGGCAGAACGTTCTATCTTAAGGCGCCTGGGGGATATATTTATATCCGCTTTATCCACCGCAAGGCGGCCTGCCCGGGCGCCGGAAACCTTAATTTCGCCGTTAATATCAAAGGATTTAAGTATTTTTTCAGAGGAAATTTCCGGGGATATATATCCGGAGGCATTAAGCGAGGTTTTGGCAATACCTTTTTCGAAGATGATCTTCCCGAAATTTGCATCAATCTTGCCGAAATCTTTTAAAACAAATGTTGCGGATTTTATATCAACATCAGCTTTTTTATTTAAGAGATAATAGCTCATTTTAACTTTTATGTCCCTGACAATCTTATCCAGACTGAAATCAGCTTCTGCATATATTTCGGGATAACCGCTGAGCATGATTTTAGAACTGAAGTCGTCTGTTCGGTAAGTCTCCTCCCCGGAAATATCTATGGAAATCCCGGCATCTATAATATTTAGATTCCAGGGGGGGAGTGTTCCGCTTACAGGATATTTTTCGGCGTATTTTAACTTCTCCAAGCCAGGAATCATAAAGCCGGTTGAAGATTTTGTTATTTTAAATTCAGGATTGTAGAAGTTGATTTCGCTTACCAGTTCGGGAACATTTCTTATTTTTTTCAGGATTTTAACAAAAGAATACTTAACCTTTATCTTTTGTATAAATATTTCCTTTTCCGGGGTCGCAAGATTATCTACCGTAACTTCGCTTAATATCAGGTTATTAAATATATCAGTGGATATACGGCCTATAGAGACCTGATTTTGCAGAAAGTCACCGGCTTTTTTATTTATTACGACCTTTAAATGCCTGGTAAACTGCCGACTTTTGATATATATGGTTATCCCTACACCTAATAGTAAAAGAAAAGCGGCCAGCGCCACTATTATCTTAACTTTTTTTTTCATAAAAGGTTATACTGACAGATTTGAGAAACTTAAAAATTTACGATATGCCGGCTCTTTAAATCTTTTTAAAAACAATTTTATCATCTTTAACCGAAGCTTTGATTTTAACCGGAGGTTTAATATCCTGTTTGAGCATCTCTTCGGCCATCTTGTCTTCTATATATTTACGAATAGTCCTCTGCAGAGGTCGAGCACCGTATTCCGGGTCAAAACCTTTTTCAGCGATAAAATCTTTTACTTTCTGGTCAATTTCAAACTGGATATCCTGTTCTTTAAGCTTATCTTGCAGTTCTCCAAGAAGTATTTTCGCTATCTTGATAACATGTTCTTTTTCAAGAGGATGAAAAACAATTATGTTATCCAGCCTGTTTATGAATTCCGGTTTAAAAGTCTTTTTGGTCTCTTCCATAATCTTTTCTTTTATATGCTGGTAATTCATCTCTGTGGTACCGCCTTTCTGAAAACCCAGTCCTTTGCTTTTTAATTCCCGGGCGGCCAGATTAGAAGTCATAATCAATACCGTATTTCTAAAGATTACTTTATGCCCCAGGTTGTCCGTAATTTGGCCGTTATCAAATATCTGAAGCAGAATATTAAAAACTTCCGGATGGGCTTTTTCTATCTCATCTAAAAGGACTACTGAGTAAGGTTTTCTACGGACCGCTTCAGTAAGAGTTCCTCCCTCCTCGTAACCCACGTAACCGGGGGGAGAACCTATAAGGCGGGAAACAGAAAACTTTTCCATAAATTCGCTCATATCAATCCTTACCATGGCTTCACTGTCTCCAAATAGATATTCGGCCAACGTGCGGGCAAGCTCTGTTTTACCTACCCCGGTAGGCCCTAAAAAGAGAAATGAACCTATAGGTTTGCGGGCATCTTTTAGTCCCGTCCTGGAACGCTTTATGGCCTTGGATATTTTAGTGACCGCTTCATCCTGCCCGACTATGCGTTTATGTAGTTCCTGCTCCATATTTAAAAGGCGGTTAGTCTCTTTCTCTGTCATTTTGGAGACGGGAATACCTGTCCATTCCGATATAATATCAGCGACTTTTTCAGGAGTTACCTGGCTAGCACCCTTGCTTTTACGGCTTTCCCAACTCTCTTTTTCTTTTTCAAGTTTTGCTTCCAATTTTTTTTCCTCATCGCGCAGATCAGCTGCTTTTTCAAATTCTTGTGAAGCTATAGCTGCTTTTTTCTCTTTAGTTACCCCTGTTTTTTTTGTTTCCAGCTCCCGGAGAATATCCGGCTGGATAGAAGAATCAAGGCGTATCCGGGATCCGGCTTCATCAATCACATCTATGGCCTTGTCCGGTAAAAACCTGTCTGTGACAAATCTCTGGGAAAGTCTCGCCGCGGCTTCCAACGTTTCATCAGGAAATTCCACCTGGTGGTGAGCCTCATACCTATCCCTGAGCCCTTTGAGAATTTCAATTGTTTCATCTACGCTGGGCGGGTCAAGCATAATCATCTGGAACCTTCTGGCCAGAGCGGCATCATTTTCAATATGTTTTCTATATTCGTCTATAGTGGTCGCCCCTATACACTGCAGTTCCCCGTGTGATAAGGCAGGCTTTAAAATATTTGAAGCGTCCATTGCCCCTTCTGCGGCTCCGGCGCCGATGACCGTATGGAGTTCATCGATAAACATCAGTATCTTTCCTTTCTCCTGTGATATCTCTTTCATTGCTTTTTTAAGACGTTTTTCAAACTCACCGCGGTATTTAGTACCCGCTATCATTCCGGCAAGATCGAGAGTTATCACCCTCTTGTTCTTTAATATCTCGGGAATTTCATTGTCAGCAATCTGCTGAGCCAGCCCTTCTACAACAGCCGTCTTGCCGACTCCCGCATCTCCTACCAGTACCGGATTATATTTTGTCCTCCGGGATAATATCTGGATAAGGCGCTGAATCTCTTTTTCCCGTCCTATTACCGGATCGAGCTTTCCTTCAGCGGCAAACTTAGTGAGATCTTTACCGTAAGTATCCAGGGCCGGCGTTTTTGAAGATTTTTTTACCTGCCCCAAACCGGGTCCCATTGCTGCGGACTCCTGAAAACCGGCCGCGCCTAAAAGTTTTAACACCGTATCCTTTATCTTTTCCCGGGAAAGCCCGGCTCCCTTCAAGACCTGATTGGCAATACCTTCGTTTTCCCTTATCAACCCCAGTAGAATATGCTCTGTTCCTACAAAATTATGTCCAAGTTCGTTGGCTTCTTTTACCGCCAGGGAGAGTACCCTCTTTGCCCGGGGAGTCATAGGCCTTTCTCCGGTAAGCAATACATTATCTCCTTCGCCTACCATGTTGATTATGTGGGCTCTGAGCTTTTGGGAATTCACGCCTATTATTTTCAAAGCTTCGGCTGCAACTCCTTCATTTAAAGAGAGAAGCCCTAAAAGCAGGTGTTCGGTACCGATGTAATCGTGATTGAGCTGTTTGGCTTCTTTCTGCGCTTTTAATATCACCCTCTGAGCCCTCTTTGTAAATCTATTATCCATAATTTATTGTTTCCTTTTATATTTGTTTATATTATTATTTTTTTAACAAGCTCCGCGCGGGCTATATCCCTTTCTCCGGGATTCATTTTTTTATCATATATTTCCTGTATATGCGCCCGCTGAACTTTTATCATTAATTCATTGAGTTTCTGTATATCGATATCAATTATATTCATATATACCCCGAACCTTATATTTGAAATTAAATTTAAAGTCTCCTCAAAGCTTATTTTATAAGCTCCCGAAAGCACCGCCCTCGATCTCATGACCTCATCTTTTATCTTTGAGATGTCCGACATTACAATCTGCCGGCGGATTTTCTCTTCTCTCGAAGATACCTGCTTAACTACCCTGAGCAAGCTGTCGGTAATATGCTGCTCTGATATGCCCAGAGTTACCTGATTTGATATCTGCAGCATATCCCCCATCACCTTAGTACCTTCCCCGTAAAGCCCCCGGACGACCATACCCATTTTATTAATATTTTCCATTGTCCCCCTTACCCCGTTGGTCATACCAAGCCCCGGCAGATGGAGCTGACATGAAGCCCTCATTCCAGTACCGGTGTTAGTCGGGCAGGCTGTAAGATACCCCCACTTCCCGGAATAAGCAAAATCCAGTTCTTTGCTTAATTTATCTTCAATCCTGCTTATAATTTTAAGGGTTTCTTCCAGGTCAAGCCCCCCAGCAATCAACTGCATCCTCAGATGATCTTCCTCGTTTATCATTATGGAAAGCTGCTCTCTTTCATCTATAATGACCCCGGCCGCATATACGCTTTCGGCGAGTTCGTGGCTTATAATCCGCCTTTCGACCAGTAAACTTTTATCTATATCCGAACAGTCCTCCATATTTATCTTTCTACTTCCCTTAAAATAGGGCACCTTATCACAGGCACTGAATAGATCTTCCCTGCACTGGGTTAACTCCTCCTGTGCAGCAGTACCGGGGAAAGGATACTCTTTAAGATTTCTTGCAAAACGGATCCGGCTTGATATTACCCCCGAATTTTCCCGGTCAATTGTTTTTAACCAACCTATATTTTCTTTTGCCAGTCCGGTAAATTTCATTTATCTGTTTTCTTCTTCAGCTCTTTTATCTTATCTCTTATAACCGCCGCCCTTTCATATTCTTCTTTACGCACACAGTTTTGGAGTTCTTTTTTAAGCTCTTCAATTTCTCCGATCTTTTTC
Source organism: Elusimicrobia bacterium LH_S2 (assembly GCA_023660015.1). Taxonomy (GTDB): domain Bacteria; phylum CG03; class SLGR01; order SLGR01; family JAGXOG01; genus JAGXOG01. The sequence goes on from JAGXOG010000015.1 coordinate 7,566, forward strand.
ATCCCCCCGGGGGTTTTGCCCGCATGCTGTATCGAACCCTGAAGCCGCCGCAGAAGTGTACTGAGCTCATCTTCAAAAGTCTCATAACATTTATCGCATCCCAGCCGTCCGGAATTTTGAAAATTCTTATAGGTAGAACCACATTTCGGGCAACTTCTCTTATCTTTTTTTATCTCTTTTTGGCCAAAATTACTGAACCCCGCAAGCATATCGGAAAAATTATGGATAAAATCAGAATCTGAATTAAACAGCGTGGCACTATCCGGCATTAATTCCGATGCACATACCTGGCAGAGGTTATAATTAGTTTCTCTCCCGTTAACAAGCTTTTTTATATGGACCGTTGCCGGTCTTTTATGGCAATTGTCACAGAGCATCTATAGTTTAACACCGTCTTTTTTTGTTATTTTTCGGAATTTTTCCTTTAGTTTTATGGTAAGCTCGCCGGGACGGCCGTCAGCAATCTTTCGCCCGTCAACGTCAACTACCGGAATAATTTCGGCGGCAGTCCCCGTCAGAAAACATTCAGCCGAGCTGTAGACTTCAAATAAAGTAAAAGGGGCCTCTATTATCTTTAATCCCATATCTTTTATAATATCTATGATAACAGTTCTGGTTATCCCGTTTAAGGCTCCCGTATAAAGCGGCGGGGTCAAAACCTCGCCCCGGGTATTAACCAAGAATATATTATCACCGGTACATTCAGCTACATATCCTTCCCGGTTGAGCATAATGGCCTCGGGAACTTTCATCCTGTTGGCTTCTATTTTAGCCATTATATTATTTAAATAATTCAGTGATTTTATCCGGGGGCTTAAAGCTTCCGGAATATTTCTCCTGGTAGAGGCAGTAATTATATTTAAACCGTTTTTATAATATTCTTCGGGATATAAAGTTACCTTGTCGGCTATAATAAATACGGCGGGTTCGAAGCACTTAACCGGGTTAATCCCTAAATCTCCTACACCGCGGGTAACTACCAGCCGGATATAAGCATCTCTTAGCTTATTGGCATTAACAGTATCTACTACCGCCCGGGTCATCTCCTCTTTGGTCATAGGGATTTCCATCTCTATTGCCGCCGCAGAATTATAAAGGCGGTCAAGATGTTCTTTAAGTTTAAAGAGATTACCGCTGTAAGCCCTTATTCCTTCAAAGACCCCGTCTCCGTATAAAAGGCCATGGTCAAAAACCGATATTTTAGCTTGTTTTCTCTCTACGAGTTCACCGTTTAAATAAATTAATCTTTCCATTTGTTATTTATTCTCCTGTAAATAATTTTCCGTTTTCTAATAAGATTTTTATATCGTATCCTTTATAAATACCACTTTCATGCGTAAGATATAGTATACCTACTTCGGCATTAACTTTCAAATTATTTAAAAGCTCTGTCACCCGGCGGCTATTGCCGCTATCAAGGTCTCCCGTAGGTTCGTCGGCAAGAATAAAATCCGGGCGGTTTATAACTGCTCGGGCAAGCGCGGCGCGCTGCTTTTCCCCGCCGCTGAGCGTAGCCGGGCGGCGTTTAAGCAGAGTTCCCAAATCCAGTATGTCAATAATTTTATTATACCAGCCATTATTTAATTCCCTTTCTTTTAACTGCGCGGGTAAAAGAATATTTTTTTCTACGCTAAGTTCGGATAAGAGATGGAAAAACTGAAAAACAAAACCTATCTTATTATTTCTCCAAGCGCTTAACCTTGAATCGGTTTTTTTATATATATTTTTGCCGCCCTCTATTATTTCTCCGGAATCCGGTTTTTCAATACCCCCGGCTATATTCAAAAGGGTGGTCTTGCCACTTCCGGAAACCCCGTGAATTGTGTACCACAAACCTTTCTTGAATTCCATAGAGGCTCCGCGGATAACCTCTATCTTTTTATTCCCCTGATAAAAACTTTTTCTTATCTCTTTAAGTTTTATACTACTCATAATTAAGCTCCCGGGCAATCTCAATCCGGCCGGCGCGGTGCGATGGATATATAGTCGCCAGATAACTTATAATCATTGCAGTAACCACAATTATTGCTATATCCGTAAAATTTACCGAAACCGGCATACGGGATATAAGATAAACACGGGGCGGCAATTTAATTATTTCATATTTCCCCACTAAATAAGTGAGACCCAGCCCCCCTATCGTACCCAGTAAAGTACCGCAAAACCCGATCATCACCCCTTTAAAATGAAAGAGCATTCTTATCTGGCGTTTTGTAGCCCCTATAGCTCTTAAAATACCACAGTCACGGGAACGAGTAACCGCAACCATTATCAGAGAACCGGCGATATTAAAGGTAGCTATAATTATAATCATTAAAAGAACTATAAACATCATTGCTTTTTCCAATTTAAGGGCAGCAAAAAGGTTATGATTCCTGGACTGCCACGTATCAATTGAATAACCGCTGGTTTTTTCAGCGATTTTTTCGGCAACGTCGCCGGCTTTAAATGGATTATTCAGATAAACTTCTGTCCCCGAGGAGGCAACTCCCCGGGGAATTATATCGGCGGCAGTATCGATATTTAAATAGACCAGGCCGGAGTCATATTCATACATACCGGAATTAAAAATTCCGGCTACCGTGAATTTTTTAATCCTAGGAATTACGGGGCTGGATATATTTTCAACGCGGGGTATAATAATAAATACGCTCTCCTCTCTGCCGGCTCCCAGCATGCCGGAAAGTTCTTCTCCGATAATTAAACGGTCTCCGGTTAAATCACCCCATTTTCCTTTAGATAACGGTAGGGTGAGCGTCTCCGGGTTTACTCCCTTTAAGACTACCCCGTTGCTGGTTCTGCCGCTTTGAATCAGCCCCCGGCCGTAAATGAAAGAACTGAAATTTTTTACCCGGGCGGTATTTCTTAATTGCGTCTGCAGGCTTTCTTCTTTTCTGTCCCCGTAGAGGTTAGTTATTACTATATGGGGATTAAGTGAAAGGACTTTGGAAGTTATTTTAGAATGAAAGCCATTCATAACTGATAGAGTTACCACCAGCGATGCAACCCCAAGGGCCACCCCTGCAATTGAAATAACGACCATTATCCCCAGAATTCCCCGGGACCAGACTTTACGGAAATAGACCCAGGCCATCTTTAAACTGAAAAACATATTTTTATCTCTTTTTTTATTTTACTTTTATCTTTGCCTGACTTATTGCAAAGCACCTTTACCGGAGAGGTTTCAGCATAGGGAAAAGGATTACCTCTCTTATTGATTCGGCTCCGGTTAAAAGCATAATTAACCGGTCTATTCCAATTCCCAAACCGGAAGCGGGCGGCATTCCGTATTCAAGGGCCTCAATGTAATCGCTGTCGATCTCAGTTATATCGGAAAAATCCGGTTCGGCGGTTTTTTCTTTTAACTGTCTTGTGAAGATCTCTCTTTGAATAAGGGGGTTATTCTGCTCGCTGTAAGCGTTCCCTATTTCCTGGCCCCCTATAAATATTTCAAAACGCTCGGCAATTCTTTCATCTTCCGGAGAACTTTTTGCCAGAGGCGAGAATTTTGAGAGATAACCGGTAACTAAAGTCGGTGATATAAGCTCGGGCTCAACATACTTTGAAAATATTCTGTCGGCTACTTTTTCCGGCGAATCCTTGCCCGGGGGGATATCCAGTTTATCAGCTTTTTTGTTCAGTTCGTCAAAGCTGTCGCCCGGGTCAAACTCTATACCGGTATATTTACTCATAAGTTCCCATATATTTTTTTCCTGCCACCCATTAGTTAAATCTACCGAAGCCTCGTATCCTGCTTCCTTTATCATTTCCCCTACGCCGGATATTATATTCCTGGAAAGTTCCATCATAAACCGGTAATCCGTATAAGCAGAATATACTTCCAACATTGTAAATTCCGGATTATGGGTGGTGGATATACCTTCGTTTCTGAAATTACGCCCTATCTCAAATACTCTGTCCCATCCCCCAACCAGGAGCCTCTTAAGATAAAGTTCCGGGGCTATACGCAAAAAGAGATCCGTATCAAATGTATTGTGGTGAGTCTTAAACGGACGGGCCACCGCTCCTCCCGGTATAGGCTGGAGCATGGGGGTTTCCACCTCAATAAAGTTTTTATCTTCAAGTATTGACCTTATCCTGCTTATTGTCCTGCTGCGAAGCTTAAAAAGTAAGGAAGAATCGTTATTTACCAGTATATCAAGATATCTCTTGCGATAACGAGTTTCGGTATCCTGTAGTTTGTGCCATTTTTCCGGCAGCGGCCTCAGAGATTTACCAAGCAATTTCATATCTTCGGCAAGGACTGTCTTTTCACCGGTATTAGTAATAAAAAGTTCCCCTTTCACTCCGACAAAATCACCGATATCTATCTCTTTGAAAAAGTTATATTTTTCAGGGCCGACTTTATTCTTTCTTATATAAAACTGTATCTTGCCCGTAGAATCTTTAACGTGGCAGAACGCCGAGCCTCCCATAACCCTCTTGCTCATAATACGGCCTGCCACTTTTACGGATTCCCCTTCTTCTTTTCGAAGCGCCTCGGCCGCATCGAGTTTTTTATTATAACTGTTGGGATATGCTTCTATGTTTTTGCTTTGAAAACTTTCCAGTTTTTCTTTTCTTATTTCAAATTGATCTTTATTTTGGTCATTCATTTTTCTTTGCTTAACTTTATTCTTTATTGCCGACTTAATTTTAAATACTGATATCATTAAATAATATGTTATTTAAATTATTTGTCAAATTTAAAAAATTACTTTTTAAGACCTACTTTCCGTGAGCGGCTACCAGCGCATATATGCGGGAAGCTCCTTTCTTTTTAAGCTCCCGAGCTGCACTTTGTATAGTTGCGCCGGTGGTCGCAACATCGTCTATTAAAATAATATTTTTTTCTCGCGCTTTTTTTGACGCTTTAAAGGCCTCAGAAAGATTTTCCAGCCTCTCTTTCCTTGATAGATTATATTGAGGCGCTGTATTTTTTACCCTCTTTAAATACCTGCCGGTTTTTTTAATACCTGTTTTTCCGGAAAGATAATCGGATAGAAGCTCCGCCTGGTTATATCCCCGGGACCGCTTTTTAACCCTGTGCATGGGCATATATATAAGCCGATCTATAACGGCATCCGGCAAAAATTCCCGGTAAAGCCCAAAGATAAGCTCGCCAAGATAGTTTACAAGATATTTTTTTCCGCCGTACTTAAACGCCTTGATAATATCTTTGATATTATCTTTATAATATGCTGCTGTATATATCCCGTCGGTAGATGTCGCCAGCTCTGTACAATGGCTGCAAAATTTCTTCTCTTTTAAAAGAGGCCGGCCGCAAAAATTACAACCCCGCAGATTAAGTATATCAATATCCGCTAAGCATACACGGCAAACTCCATCCGCTCCGGAGCCTGTGGTATCAGACCCGCAAACAGCGCACTCAGCGGGCAACAATAAATCTCTGATTTTTTTAAACATTTTTTCTTAAACCTATTCTTTGCGGCCTCTATCTATCTTCTACAGTAACTAAGAGGTTAAAATCTTATGGCCATATCTGATTTTATATGGAAAGCAAAATAACTGTTCTCCTTCTTAACCCGGTTATAGAGATACTGTCCGCCGGTTCCCATGGTAAAGCGTATATTGCTGGAAACATCCATACCCGCCGAGGCATTAAATAAATATTTATCCGTATTGTTCTTATCGACATTCAAAACGCTCCTGGTAAAATTCACTCTCAGCTCCCCGTTGACTCTTAATTTATTGGCAAGCGTAATTTTTTTGTCGCTGAAAGGAAGTTTAAACTCCGCGGGCAGGTCCATAATTGCATTAAACTTTAATCTGGGAGTATAGGACCTTAAATCAGTCAGGGGGTCATCGGAATTATAGGATTCCTTCCGGGAGTTTTTCTGTGAGTACTTGGCAATTAAGTTCCAGTACTTTTTAAGTACAAATTTCACCTGGCCGCTGTAGGTAGAATTTTCACTGTAAGTAACCCAGTGGTCCTCTTCAAGGTTAAATTTCTTCTGCCATTGCTTGGAATACTGGAACAGTGAATCGTAGTTTTTCAGAATGTTGAACCGGCAGTCCGCACCGTAATTTATATTTATCTTTCTGCTTACCCCCTCGTTGTTTGAATAGGAAAGACCCTCTTTAAACCGGTAATTGTTCTTCAACCTTATATTTTTTAAGAATTTCTCATCAAGCAGAAGTTTATTTATTGCTCCGTAATCTATGTCTATATCCGGCCATATAGTAGTAATGTTTTCAAGTTTAGTGCCGGTTTTTTCGCTTATCTTCTCATTGCGGTTGTAAGTTGTCTTTGTCCTCATACTGCTGAACATATTATAAATTCCTTTAGTCATATTTAAAAATTCCAAGGGCTGCCAGCCGGCAGTATACTTATTAGATCTCTTGCGGCTAAGATGAGTAAGACGGGCTGTCGGGGTATCGGGGTCAAGCTCATATCTCTGATCCAGCTTGTTAAAGACATAAAAGTCGTTTTCTACATTTTTATAGGTTTCTCCCCTGTCGAAATTAAGGTTGCCTGTTAAATTCAGGGTATCCAGCGGCCTGATAAAAGGCAGTATATTTTTAACCGCCAGGCGGGCACTGATATTTAAACTGAACTTCCTGTTTATGTTTTTATCTCCGGCCAGAATTGACACATCCCTCGTTGACTTGTTGTAATTGTAGTTCTCGGTGATATCTATAGAATAACCGGCCTGAGGGGAAAACCATCTCAGCAGGTTTAACTTCGCATTTAAATCCGCTTTCTGGGATTTTGACCACGGCCATCTCATTTTAGTATCTTCAAAACACCCGCTGTAAAAATCCCACTCCTTTTCTTTCTCATTCTTTTTATATGAAGGTTTCAGACTTAATATCTTTAAAAAATTAATATTAGCGGCACCAAAATATTCAACGGTATTTTCGAAATAATTTTCAAACCCGCCGTTGGGGTTGGCCTCTCTTTTATAGTCCCTGTAAGTTACGTAATTGTCGGTATTCCTGTAATAACCCCTTACAGTTCGGGGAAGCACCGAAAAAGTAAACGGTAGCCGGTAAGAAATATCCCCCCGGTAGTTTTCTCCCTCCTCTTTTTTACCCGTAAAATTAGATTCGGATTCGTTCCGGGAGTATCGCCCCTTAATATCGGGCAAATACTTTATTTTAAGAGCGGTATTAAGTTTGCCTGATTTTTTGGTTACTTTCCCCGCATCGTCAGCACTTAAATAGGGATTCATCTGGCCGGGTTTTATTCTTTCGGCGGGGGTAATGATTTCGCTTTCCGAATAACTTCCCGATACGGGCATAAAAGAAAGGGCTTTTAACTTCGCGTTAACCGAATAAGTTATATTATCCTGATTTTTTGGGGGAGTAGTAATGGTCTGGAAATTCCTGTCCACACTCCGGTAAGAACCGCCGAAATCAAGAAGTCCCGGAATTGAAGAATTAACTTTACCGGATAATGTGGTTCCCGTCCTCTTTTCGGGATTTGAAAGATAGACCTCGTTAAACCAGACCTTTCCCGACTTTGACACGGAAGTATTATTTACTACCCCCAGCCTCACCTCTTTGATATTAGTCAAGCTCGGGTTTCCCAACTTAGTAAAATCGTCAGGTATCTTATAAGTGAATTTTTTCCAACCGACAAAATTTGAACTTATTTTTTTTATAAAGAGGTTATCCCCGGAACCAAACCGGAGGAGGTAATCTACTCCGCTGCCGTCATTGTAATTGTATATAAGAAAATTAATCTTTTTGTGTTTTGAATAATCAACTGCGGTGGCAAGTTTTGTATAGACATACCCGGTGGCTCCCGCAGGCAGAGAGTTATATTTAATTTCAAGAGCCTGTTCTTTCTCCAGACCGCTTCCCCCGACAGAGTCATATATTTCTTTATAGATATCCTTATCCAGAGGAGTGTCATAATCGTCGTTGTCATAATTATTTACTGCATTTACGGTAACCGACCCTTTGCCTACCTCCCACTTATTGCCCACCACTTCAAAAGAAGCTACCGCTATCCGGCCGGACTTGCTTTCCCCCTTCAAAGTAATTCTTACGTGTTTTACCGCTTTCCAGTCAGCATCGTTTCCTGTCCGGGGAATTACTATTCTTTTCCAGCCCGTCCAGTTAACCTTCAGTAAAGATTCATCTAAAGAGTCATAAGAATCAATAGTCACGACACGGTCGAGAAAACCGTCACCGTCAAGGTCATTAGTATCGAGCAAACCGTTATTCGCCCCTATGGGGTAAGTACTTCCATTATATATATATTTCCATCCGGTATCTTCATTGAGATCCAGGGTTCCGTTGCTGTTTTTATCCTCGGACTTGAGTTCTCCGGTCCCGTCGGCATCTTCGGATATATTACCGAAGTCAAGCCGGATTGAAGTTCCGCTCCCGTCGCCTTTTATCCATAGTTCAATGCTGTTTTTATCGCTTAAATCAACACCCCGGCGGGATATGGCATTTACTATTGAGGCCTCGTTGTCATCGCCGGAAGGAAGGCTGTAATCCATAAAAAGAACCTTTAGTTTCTCGTCATTAGTTGAATCTACGCGATTATTTATCTCGCTAATATATATCTCATCTTCGGAAAGCGACATCCAGCCGGGGGAGGAAGCCGAACCTGAAGGAGTAGCGGCTATCTGCCAGGAATCAGGGTCTGAGGAGATAGACCTTTTCTGTTTTACCCCTTCCATATTGTCCACCATAGCTTTACCAAGAGTATTGGGATTGTATATGCTCCGGGCGGCTTCACCGCTTATAGAAGTGGGCAGCGGAAAATATTTGGATTTGGGTATTTTAAAACTGAATTCCGTATCCAGAACCATATTGCTCCGGGGAGTTGAAGTAATGTCAGGTATCTCTGCGGAAGCGCTTGACCTGTTATATAACATCGTTCCCCCTAAAAACAGGTTATTGGTAAAATTATACTTTGCTCTTAACCCTACCAGTGTTTCGTTAAAGAGTCCTCCGAAAGGCATATAATCGTAGGTAACCTCAATTTTAGTTGTCTCGTCTATACTTTCCGGATTTAAAAAAGTCAAAAATCCCGACGGATAATCAAGTATGTAATCACTCCCTCTATTTAAAATTCGCCCATTTAAAATAACCCGCTCGCTCTCCCTCAAAATATTGGGCCGCAGATAATAACTCCTAACTTTTCTTTTATATTCAACATATATAATATAATGGTTTTCGGGATTTGTATTGTCATATATCTCCTGCCAGCCGCCTTTATTGTATCCCTGGACACGAGAAGAATCATAAAACGGCGTATCATCCGTGAATTCAAGTATCCCCTGGTCATAATCTATCCTGTAGGAACCTTCGGGGATATCTACTTCTTCGCGGCTTGTATTCATAAATTTTATTATAAAATCATCCCTTATAATATTGGAAGCCCCCAAGTTATAAATATTTTTTACCTCGTTTCGGAGGGTCTCGTTTTCATCTTTAAGTATAACCGGGAATCCCAAACTATAACCGACCTCTTTATTCCCGGAATCATACTTATATTCAATTGCGATAACATAATCGGACTCTATTGAACGTTCAAAAGTTATTATCCCGCTGCGGTTATCAAAAGTGTAGTCCCTACCGGCCACAAGTTTATAAAAATATCCTTTATAAGTTGTAGTGGAATTAAAATAAGTAACGGTCATAGTCGACTCGTTATTTTCAACTATGTTGCTTGCGTCTTTATCATCTACATATATATTAAGGGTCGCTGCTTCAATGGGCAGATGAGAGACGGAAGTATCTAAATCAATGCTGTAATATTTTCTGCGGGTATAATCTATGTCTTTTATGTCTTTCTTTGTAAAAGTTGTCTTACCCGTAAATTCTTTAACGTCAGTGCGCCCTTTGGTTTGGGACCCTATGGCCATAAAATCCAGTTTATTATATCTCCCTTTAACACTTACCCCGAAAACTTTTTTTGAGTATCCGACAAATTTCGTTGAAGGTATACTTAACTTAACATCTCCGAAAGCCGCTTTCCGTATAATCTCGTCTGGGTCACCTTTGTAACGTACAGAGATCTTTCTTGCCCCTTCATTATAAGCCGGCTGAGTATCGTCATAATTAACATTTACTGTAATCTTATCGCCTACCTTACCTTTTATTCTTACTTTCAGTTCCTGATCCATCTCAAACCCCTTGGTAGCCCCACCCGGCACCCCGGTAACAGTACGCTCCTCTTTATCACCGGAGTAAAAGACATTACCGTATTTTACCGATATGGACTTTTTCCCGGTTATACTCATCCTGGTCCGGTAAGGCAGCTCTACCTCGGCCTGGGGAAGCTCTTCCGAAATTTCGGCCGGCGAGGTCGATTTTTCCATATCCAGGGTGATTTCTTCGGGTTCTATATACGTTCCTTCTTCTTTCTGGCGCTTAATTTCCCTAAAGGTTTCAGTATCAAATTCAAGTATATCTCTTTTTTGCATAAACTCCCGCAGTTCCTCGGACGGCGAAACATCTGTAGATTTTTTTGTTTCAAATATCTCCAGTGATTCATCGTCAATAAGCGAAAAATCGGCGGCGCGTACCGGCGATATTATCAACAGCAGGCTGATTGTAAGTATGGGTTTAAACATTAATAAAACATTTTTCTTATATATTTTTTTCTATTAAAAATTCCAAATATTTTTCTGTAGGCTGGAAGAAAAAATTAATTTTTTACTGTTAATTTGTTATAATTATAATTTAAATATGAATATTTATCAATTCCGTTTAGATTTTTAAATGAAGCAATAGGTTCCGGGTAATTTAACTTAACGATATTTTATTATAAATAAATTAATTATATAATAACTTTTATGAAAATATTTACAAAATATGTAACAAAAAAATATATTATGAATATCATTCTCAGCCTTATGCTGTTTTCTTTTATTCTTTTGATGGATAAAATATTTCAGATGGTCACGCTTATTATAACAAAAGGAGTGGGCGCAGGAAATGTATTTATCCTTCTCCTCTATTCTCTTCCCACAATCGTTTCTCTCTCTATGCCTATGAGCGTGGTGGCCGCAGGTATAATGACCTGTTCAAAGATGGCTACCGAAAGCGAAGTCACGGCTATACGCACCTCGGGAAGCACCCTCAAGCCGGTTATTTTGCCCATCCTTTTCGTAACTCTTCTTTTGACTTTAGTTATGTTTCCCTTTAATTATTCCGTCGCGCCCCGCTCCCAGTATGAATTCAGAAAAAAATTTACGGAACTAGCATTTAAGTCCCCCGCCCTGAGGCTGGAAGAGAACACCTTAATTAAGATTGCTCCCTATACCCTCTTTGCGCACAGTGTCAATCAGAAAAAGAAGACCCTGGGAGAGGTCATGATCTATAAAGAAGCCCAACCGGATGATGTGGCCTTATCTATAACCGCCCGGAAAGGCAACTGGTCTTCGGACAGTTCCGGTAAGATATTTTTAACCCTTCAAAACGGAAGCGTTAAATACTTCGGCGAAGGCGGGCAAGATAAATTAAGCAATATGCAGTTTAAAAAATATAAATTAAAAATAAAGTTTCCCGGCGAGCTTGGTGAAGTAAGCAAGAATATTGCTTCTATGACCGGGCAGGAACTTAAAGAAGAGATCCGCCGACTTAAAGAAAAAGGGCTCAATACCTATAAACTTTCCACCCGGTATCATCTTCGGGGAGCCCTGGCGGGAGCCTCTATGATTTTAATTTTAATCGGAATACCTATGGGCTTCCGAGCAGAACAGAAAGGAAAGTCTGCCGGTATCGCGATGAGTCTGGGAGCAATTTTCATATATTATCTGATGATGGTTGGCGGCATTAAAACGGCCTTTAATGAATATATACCTCCTTTCCTTGGCGTATGGCTACCAAATATAATAGCAGGAACCACCGGAGCGTATCTTCTTTTTAAGAGCAATTACAGATGAAATTACTTAAAAAATATATATTGAAAAGCTTTATTAAGCCCTTTGCGGGGGGCTTGGCTGCTTTCCTTTTTATTATGGTTATCGCCCATTTTTTTGATTTTCTTCATACCTTCCTAAAATACAAGCCCTCAGCCGGAACTCTCATAAGCTATTTTCTTCTCCGTATGCCGCAGTGGCTTACTACGATAACTCCCGTTGCTGTTCTGATCGGGATTCTTATCTCTTTAGGGACTTTAGATAATAACAATGAAATAACCGCAATAAGGGGCTCGGGTATAAAACTTATCCGGGTATTTTTCCCTCTTTTTATTCTCTCTGTTTTTATAAGTCTGACCGCGGGAGCAATTAACGAAGTCGTAGTTCCCCGCAGCGAACCGGCCGCTGACCGGCTCTTTGAAAAAATAAAAGAAAAATCCCCTCAGAAAGAAAAAAAATTTCGCGAAAATATAAGGTATATGGGGAAAAGCAATAAGATATATTTTGCCGAGCGGTTTAAAAATAAAACATTAACCAATTTAAAAATAATAGAATTTTACCCCGGCACTTCCCGGGAAAAGAAACTTATCATAGCCCACAAAGCAGTCTATTCAGGAAATAATTTATGGAATTTAATAGACGGCTCCCTACGCACTTTTTCAAATAATGAGGCGAGCGAAGTAACCGGATACGCAGAATTTAAGAACCGGAAATTCAGCCTGGCAGAAGTGCCCGCTGACTTTAAAAAACCCGTTAAGGAACCACATAAAATGGGTATCATTCAGCTGGGAAGATATATCCGGAAACTTAAAAAAAGCGGAATGCCCGCAAAACGGGAGATGGCACTTTACCACTATAAAATAGCGTTTCCATTCGCAAGCACCATAATTCTTCTGCTTGGAATACCCCTGGCCCTTTTCAGAGGTATACAGAGCATGACGATTAGTTTCTTTTTTGCCCTGATTATAAGCTTCATCTATTGGGGGGCGTTTTCGGTAGGCAGGTCACTGGGAATAAACGGAATACTTTCCCCACTTTTAGGGGCCTGGTCGGCGAATTTAGTATTTTTTGCCGTCGGAATAGCAATGATGATTAAAACCCGAATTATCTAATAATAACAACTGTCCCAAAATCGTCGTTTGAACCTGCTTCGACGTGATACATATATATCCCAGAACTTACGCTCCTGCCGGACTCGTTGTTAAGATTCCAGTCGGCCTGGTAGACAACTTCATTGTCCTGCACATATACCGGTGTTATATAATCCTTTTTTATCTTTTTTACAAGTTTCCCGGCGGGAGTATATATTCTTATAGTTTTTTCGGATTCGGGTTCTTTTATTTTAAAAGATATAGTTGTTTTAACCTCTCCGCTTTCGACCGGATTGGGGTAATTCAGCGGTTTTTCTTTAAAACCACCGTCGGCAGTAAAATCAGCCAAAGTAACTTCAAAAGTATAGTAAGAACTATAATTATAAAAACCGTAAACCGTTATGCCCGAAACCGTGCCATTGTGCAAATTCGAGTAAGGGGCAGTAAATACTTCCGTAACATCCCATATTCCGTATCCGGCAAGCTCGATTCTGTGATGGGACTGGGTAGAATAATTGGCAGTATTATCTTCTACCGAGCCAATTGAATCGTCTATGTGGAGAAAGAGCGGGCCTTCTGCGGGAAGCGCCGAGTCGTAACCTCCCTTTTTCCGATAGGAAAGCAGAAAATATTCATAACCGCCCGTACCCTCAACAGAAAATTTATAGACAGAATCAACAGCTTTCTCACAATAGGGGTTTAACCGGTTGGGCGAACCTTCAGCCGAGGCTGCCGGGTCAACCCATCCCAGATATTCCCTACTCCACGAACACGGAAGCGACGGTGTATTTCCGTCATCATTCCAGTTTCCCCTGTCCATTATAGCATATTCACCGACTACCGAATTTCCTGTATCCGGTTCGTAAATATCAGGAAGCCCCAGCTGATGGCCAAACTCATGGCATATTACACCGAAAGGGCTACGCCCTCCCGATTCTCGCGCGGGCACAATCGCGCCGGTAGTAAAACCGTTTTGCCGTCCGGAGGAAAAACCCACTGACGCCGACCAGATATCCCCCAAATATGACGGATAAGTAGATTCGTTTCCGTAACCGGCATGGGCTACGATTACATAATCATAGTTATCCGTACTTACCGAAGAAACAAACAGAGCATCTTTTATTAAGGTTTCGAGGGACTTCTGGGTATCTTCTCCGTACCAGGACATGGTGGACCGGGGCATAGTAAACGGATGTGTGGATTTAACTCCCTCTAAAGTGCTCCTGGTACCTCCTTTTACGGCAAAAGTCACATTGGGTATGAATTCTCCGTAAGAAACTTTTTCATAGTAATTTTCAAAATTTTTTGTGCCGCCCTTAAAATAAGATTGAATATTACTTATATCATCTATATCATCATCGTCGGTCATCTGATAAATTGCTCCCGAAGTATCCGAGCCCGCAGAACTGAAATCGACAAGTATTACCGCTACCGTCTTTGTGCCGGAATTTAAACTTTTAAACTGCTGGGCAGATATCCCCGAAGGCCTGTTTACATAATCAGAAAAAGGTCCGGATTTGCCTTTCGGTGACTTTAAGGCCCTTGCCGAAACGGTAAACAAAAAGAGCATTGCCGCCGCAATAAAATATTTACGAGGTAATCTCACTTAATAAATCTCAGGAGAGCAGATTCCTCTGATTAGAAACTCACCGAACCCGAAAGAGAGAGTGCGTGATTCCATTCGGGGTTCAAACCCGGATAACGTGACAGCTCTCGTCCGTAAAAAGAATAATTAAGGAAATTCAATAACCCCACTCCGAATAACGGATACCCCTGGTAAAAGCCACCTCGTAATTTCAACAACCTGCCCAGCGAATACTCCCCGCCGAAATAGAGTTTGGTGAAAAAAGTAGATTTATAGGTGTCTTCCGGTTTAAAATTTCTTACGTCGGCGGCCAGAATCACAAAATCAGTTAATTTATAGGCCGCGCCGAAATCAACCTCACTTTTTATGACTTCCGAACTGTCGTCCGGGTAAACTATCCGTGAAGAAAGAAAATCTTTTATGACAAAGGAAAAATCCCACCTGTCGCTGTATTCATAAAGAGCTCCCCAGTCCCAGCCAAATCCGTATCCGGGTTTAAGGTCTTCCGAGTCAATATTAAAATCCGAGAATTCCATTATACTCATCCTCTTTCTTTCATAACAGGACCTCATTATTGACTTTAAATTTATCCCGGCGTGAATCTTTCCCGGCAACCTGAAAGGTATATAGTATGTGCTGTAAACAAACGGCGCATAAAGGACTCCGTCCACCCGGCCCCAGAAATCAACTGTGGGAACAATTATTCCCGGGTTCATCTTTGCCCCGACATCCGCCTGATTGGCAAATCCAAGTCCCCAGGAAAGGTCTCCTGTGGGCCCGAGTATGGGAAAAGGGCCTACAGTAAAATTAGGATTTACGGCTCCCAACTTAACCCTTATACGATATTTTGAAACTTTGTCGGTTATCTCTTCCATTAATTCGGCTTGGCGGCTTTTTTTTAAATCACTGAAATTTTTAAGTTCATCCGAGTTGTCTCTATAAAAACTGATGAATTTAAATATATCGTTAGAGACCGAAACCGGGAGTTCAAAGACTGTCATATTAAATCCTTCCCTTACTCCCAGAACCGCGGGGTTGTATAAAGGGCCGTATGGGGAATTAAACGCCGTACCGACACCGCCCATTCCCAGATTTTCAATACCCTCGATATGAAGCGGCCTTCCCGCCTTTACCGAGAATACCGCCATGAAAAAGACCAAGCCCGCAATTATATAAAATTTAAATCTTTTTAACATGTTAAGCCTCCTCATGTCTCATTTATTTTTTTTATATTCTCTCTCAAATCATTAAAACCTTTTTCAATATCGACGGTATCCATGTCGGTTACTTTAAGATTGTCTACTGCCTTATTAATTTCGCCTATAATTTTATCTTCATCGGCCGAATCAATGTTGTCGGGCGCATTTTCTAATGAAAAATCATCTTTTACTTTTATATCATATTTATCTATAAGATATGAGGCAGAATATATCACCCTGGTAACGGCAAGATTTAAATTAACGTCGGCATCATCGGAGGAAATTGTTCCGTCACCCTCGCCGCCGGCAATTTTTGCCAGGGCGTCTTTTGCCGCTTCAGAACCGGCAAGAAGCTTTTTAAAATCAAGCGTTTCCAGTAAATCCTGTGTCCCTTGCGTATCCTTGCTTATAACCTTTGAAGCCAGGTCTGCTAAATCAAGCCCGGCATTTTTAAGTTCCGCCGATGCCTTGCCGTAGAGCGCCTCGGAATTATCGTGGTCCTTATCAAGTATCTTATCGTAGTATTTGATAGCTTCCTCGTAATTTTCGTCATATTCGGCTTTCTGCCCGTCTGCAAGCAACGCTTCGGTTGACATATCCCCGCCTTCCGGATGGCTCCACGAAAATATATTGTTGTTTTCACAGCCGACTGTAAGAGCCAAAGCCAGCACTATAAAGAATAAATATTTTTTCATATCTGATTACCTCCTGTAATTAACAATATTGATTTAATAATAATACAGAATAAGGAACTCTGCAAATCCGAGACTTTTCCAATCTAAAAATTGCCCTGAAATGCAGGGAGCCATAAATTCCCTGTATTTCTTTAAAAACCCGCTCAATACTGTTATTTTATGCCACTGACAGTATTTTGTCAAACATTTTTATTCTTTCCTCATGCACAATCCTTACCATTTCATTGTCAATATGGCGTATATCTGTCTTATCCGGTTTCTCAAACGTCACCCCATCATTGAGATATTTTCCCGCATCCGGAAGACTTTTCATCTTCTCATACAGCATACAGCGTCTTGCAGGCGTTGTACGGATATCTCTTTTTTACTTTACCTTTTTTGTTTTCTTGAGCAAACGCGCACGGCTAGTGAGATAAAACATGAGAGAGGTTGAACCTCTCTCATGTTTCTTTTCAAATATCCCGGGTTTTTATTTCAGGAAAATCTTACGTTGGATAAGACTATCCGCCGTCAGTAGCGGTAATGTTCGGGTTTATACGGCCCTTCCTTAGGGATACCCAGGTACTTTGACTGTTCTTCGGTCATCCCGGTAAGTTTTACCCCTATCTTTTTTAAATGTAGCCGGGCAACCTCTTCGTCTAATTTTTTAGAAAGACGGTAAACTTTCTTTTCGTAATTATCCTTATTTTCCCAGAGGTCAATCTGGGCCAGAACCTGGTTGGTAAAAGAATTGGACATTACAAATGAGGAATGCCCCGTAGCGCAGCCGAGATTAACCAGGCGTCCTTCGGCAAGAAGGAAGATTTCTTTCCCGTCGGGAAATACATACTTGTCTACCTGCGGTTTTATATTTACTTTTTTAATTCCGGGATAATTGTTAAGTTTAGAGACCTCTATCTCGTTATCAAAATGGCCTATATTGCATATTATGGTCTGGTCTTTCATCTTCTCCATATGGTCTATTTTTATTACGTTTTTGTTGCCCGTAGCGGTTACATAAATATCGGCCTCTCCTAAAGTTTCTTCCACAGTAGTGACTTCATAACCAGCCATTGACGCCTGAAGAGCGCAGATAGGGTCAATCTCGGTTACCAGCACCCTGGCTCCGAATCCCCTAAGAGACTGACATGACCCTTTACCTACATCCCCGTAACCACATATTACTGCGACTTTTCCGGCCAGCATTACATCCATAGCCCTTTTAAGCCCGTCGGCCAGCGATTCGCGGCATCCGTAAAGATTATCAAATTTGGATTTGGTTACCGAATCGTTGACATTTACCGCAGGCACTAAAAGACTCCCGTCTTTCATCATATTATAGAGCCGGTGAACGCCGGTTGTCGTCTCTTCCGAGACACCCTGCCATTCTTTTACCGCCTTCTGCCATTTTTCGGAATCTTCATTTAAAGTTTCTTTAAGGGATTTAAAAAGCGCCGCTTCGTCTTCGGCTTCTGTTTCCCGGTCCAGTATAGACGGATCTTTTTCGGCCTCATATCCAAGGTGCATCATCAACGTTGCGTCCCCCCCGTCATCGACTATAAGCTGGGGGCCTTTTCCGCCAGGGAAAGTAAGCGCCTTTTTTGTGCACCACCAGAACTCCTCAAGAGTCTCCCCTTTCCACGCAAAAACAGGTACTCCCATTTCGGCTACTGTCGCTGCGGCATGGTCCTGGGTTGAGAAAATATTACAGCTTGACCAGCGCACATCCGCCCCTAACTCTACAAGGGTCTCGATTAAAACCGCTGTCTGTATAGTCATATGCAGAGAGCCCATTATTCTTACACCTTTTAAAGGTTTATCCTTTGAATATTTTTTTCTTACCGACATAAGACCGGGCATCTCTTTTTCGGCTATTATCATTTCCCTGCGGCCGGAAGCGGCAAGCGTTATATCTTTTACTTTATAATCGTCTTTTACTTTTAACTTATCCATTTATTTCTCCTTAACTTTTCTCTTTTAACCTTAACTTTTATCCTTTAATTTATTTACTTATTTTCTTAGTTTAACAAAATTTATTCCGAATGTGAAATCATAAAAATTGTTCCCCCATACTCCCCCGGTT
>JAGXOG010000016.1 GCA_023660015.1 Elusimicrobia bacterium LH_S2
GCTCCGGGTTGCCTGCTTTTAAGTTCAGCAATATCAACTGCCAGAATCTCGCAATTATTGTTATAATGTTTCCCTTTTTTTCTATAATCTTTCCTACTTGAGATGTCCCAATCCCTGTCATCAGATATTTATTAACCGTCTCAAAACCTGTTATTATCTCTACGGCCTCTTTTCTCTGCTGAATTAAAATCTGGCTGCATCCCAGTATTTCACTTTGGGTTTTACTTTTTCCGAAAACACTTCCCTTTTTGTTGGGAATAAAATCGTAATAGCAAGCCCGGCAGTATTCTGCCCCTTTATCATTGGGCTGCCCGCACTTGGGACATATTAATTAATTTTCTATAATTTTTGGCTTTTGCACTGATGTAGTCTTAAAAAACCCGCCAAATTCATTGCTCTCTTTTACTTTATGATAGTCGGCCAGATCAGCATCTGTAATTTCTGCATCTTCTGGAATCCTTTTTTCCTTTATCCATCTATTTACCGTTTGAGTATCCGCAGGACCGTAAACTTTACCTTTAACTTTAATCTTCCACTTTTGCCATTCATCTCCTTTCTCCTCGTATAATTTATTCATGCTTGAGTTATTGAGTCAATGCTTCACCTCTAAATGCAGGTTTTTGAGTATGAATTCTACTTAAAACCTACTCTTTTATCTCTATATCTTAAGGTAGTAAACAGTTTTTTGAATTTATTGGTTTTTAACATCCTAAACATTATAATCTCTATTTACAATTATATCTACATCTTTTTTATGTGAAGAAATAATGTTGTGTTCAATCTTTAAAACTTCATCAGTAAAATCATCAATCTTATCTCTTGCCCTCTCTTTTGATGATATAAAATAATTTCTGTAATTTACAAATAGATCCTTGAAAAAAGAGTGGGCCATTGCTAACCTTAATGTAAAAGGACAAAATTACAAAGGATGTAAAACCAATGACCCAAGAAAAGTTTAGCAAAAGTTTGGCAAAATGTGAAGTGGACGGACTGTTTTCGGATAATCCGGAAGGATTACGAAAACTATTTAAAATTTATGCCGGGAGATTCTTCAGGAGGAAATATATGAGCATCTTCGAGCAGGTTGGCACGAAAGGAGAACATAGCGCAGGGGCCAAAGAAACGGATACAAGCCCGGAAGTATTAAGACGAGAGTTGGCAAGATAAATCTTCAGAAGCCCCAAACCAGAGACGGCTCTTTCGACACTATGCTCTTTGACAAATATCAGCACAGCGAGAAAGCCTTCTCTCTTGCCCTGATGGAATCATAGATCCAGGGTGTAAGCACGCGCCGGATAAAGAAAATAACTCAACAGTTATGCGGCCTGGGGGATTTTGAGCAACAACTATATCAAATTTTTTAAAGACGCCGAAAGACGCTGGACAAGGAACTTGAAAAATTTTGCGACAGGTATTTATCAAATGAAGTATTCAGATATTTGGTAATCGTTGCCCGCTATCTGTCAGTAAGAGTTAATAGAGATATAGTTGAGAAGGTTGTTTTAGTAATAGCAACAGTAACAGAAGACGGAAATCGCGAGATTCTGGCAGTTGATATTGCTGAACTTAAAAGCAGGCAACCCGGGGCGAGATCTTTAAGAATCTGAAAAACTAAGGATTGAAAGGAGTTGAATATATAGTCAGCGACGCTCATGAAGGCATTAAACAGGCCGTTAAAAAGCATTTTACCGGCTCCATGTGGCTTAAGATGCAACAAGTGTGCTCAACCTGAGGAACAACCATTCAGGTTATTCCTCCTGGGCGGTTTCGCAAGTGCATTTTATCAGGAACATAATGAAACTGATAAAGAAAAAGGACCGTAAAGGCCTAACGGGAGCGCTTAACTTTATCTCGAAATACGGAGTCAATAGAAAAAGCCCGGGAAAATGCTAAAAAGGTTATTGAGTTTTATGAGGAGAGATTATCAAGACAATCGATAAAATTAAAGAGATTCTAAATGTATTAAATTTACCAGAAAAGCATCAAAGGCCCATGAAGTCGACTAATATGCTTGAGAGATTAAGCAGAAGTATTTCTCAAAGAACAAAAGTTGTGAGGATTTTTCCCGATAGAAAAAGTTGTCTGCGATTAATTACTGTGGTTTTAAAAGAAATTCACGAAGATTGGATTTGCGAAAGAAAGCGGGAGAAAATATTTACGGATGTCAGATGTAAAAGAGGAAAGAGAAACCGACAAAGAGATTATCGAGTTTCCGATATCTGCGGAAGTGGCTGTAAATTAAAAGGTTTCAATGGCTAAATTACAGAAAAAACTTAACACAACCTAAGATTGCGGGGTGGATATAGTACACCGAGATAGGCGCTCCAGTAATAACGATAAGTTAAACTAGATAAAATGAACTTATAGTTCATGTTCTGACGCCCCAAGCTTTTTCAATCTCATGCATGGTACTTGAACTCGTACTCCACCACCCCACATTTTTATAATATCAAAATTTTAAATTTAAATCAACTATTATGGCCTCAAAGTCAAACCCCGGCCGCTTTGCCACTATCGCAAGCATCGGCGACCTATCCCAAAAAGAAAAACCACGGCTCTTTCAAAACCAATCCGTTGATACGGATTTATCCCGCAAAAAAGCGGGATGCGGTTTTAAATTAATTCACATCTGCCACACCGCCGCATGTGGCAGATGGTAAAGCCTATTCGGTTTCCTTATTTTCTATTTTGGGCTTTTATATAATATATGAGTCCACTCTAAAAAGTCCTCCGACGGGGGTTGATATCGACAAAAGAATTATATAAAATATTAATGAAGGAAGTCAAGAAAAAATAAAACCAAAAGTGAAAATTGAAGGAGTGTGAAATGTTTAGAGAAAACAGAAGCCATTTTTATACTGCTCTCTATACGAGTGAGACACTTTGAAAGTGGAGTGTTTGAAAAAGGAAAAAATATGAATAATAGAACCGTCCCTTTTTTTATGGTGGTAATATTAGTTGCTGTTTTGCCGGGTAAAGCAGAAATAATAGAAGTTGAAGTCCGGTCCGGAAATACACTGCACGGTTTTGCGAGTAAGTATCTTAAAGATCCTTCGCAGTGGCCGGATATTTATAAATTAAATAAGGATACTATTAAAGACCCGGACATGATATACCCGGGACAGAAAATCAATATACCCCAGGAGATGCTTAAAGACAAGGTGGGGGATCTTACGAAGATAAAAGAAGAAGTGAAAGTTAAAAAACGGGAAAAGCAATCATGGCAGACCGGGGAACTGGCCGAAAGGTTATTCCTGGAAGACGGTATCAGGACCGGGGAAAAAGCATACGCGAGAGTGAACTTCCTGGTGGGAAGCGAGCTTAAAGTTTATGAGAATTCGCTTATTTATTTAAAACCGACCGAGAAAAAGACAGCCGTGGCTTCACTGCTGGGGGGAGGATTAAGTGTCCGTGAAGCAAAAGTTATATTACCCCTTCTGCAGAAATTAACCCGATAAAAGGGTCAGACTATGATGTGGGAGTTGACGATGATGATACTACAAAAGTTAGCGTGAAAAAAGGTGAAGTCGATGTTAAGGCGCAGGGTCGGAAGGTTACCGTCTTAAAAGGTTTCAGAACCATAGTTGAAAAAGGAGAAGAGCCGCAAAGTCCCGTTGGCTTACCTATTAATGGCGAGGAAGCTCTTAAGTTTAAAGAGACTGGGGAAGAAGCCCCGGAGGTGAATTTCAAACTTCAGGTTAGTAAGAGCCGGGTTTTTAACGATACCCTAAAGGATGAAGTTACCACAAATATAAATCCGGATTATATTAAAAAAGAACTTTCTCCCGGCCAATATTATTGGCGGGTGGCAATAATCGACAAAGAGGGTTTTACCGGGGATTTTTCCCGGCCCCGCAGTATATATGTAAGTTCAAAAGTGGAAGGCTTCCTGGAGTTAAATAAATTTGAAGTTGTAAATAAAGAGGAAGGTATAATGAGAATCACCGGTTTGGCAAAAAATGTCAGCCGGGTTTCTGTTAACGGTTATCCGGCAAATTTAAAGGATAATGGCTCTTTTTCGGCAACAATAATTTTAAATCCGGGACAGGAATTAATAACTGTTTCTTCTTTTGGCGAGTCCGGGATTATTTTAAGAAAATACCACCGTTCGCCCGAAGGCATGTGGCTTCCTGCCAGATAAGAATAGTTTATTTATGAATTAAAAAGAAAGAGCTGATGAGGTTTGTTCATTTCTCCATAAACTACAGAGTTTATACCGGCGCCGAATTTTAAGATATTCTGTGCCAGCTGTCTGGCTTCTTTGCTCTCCCGGCGGCTAACTTTATTTAAAATAACTGTAGTTTTTGTAGCCGGGGGCCGTCTTTTAAGTAGCCCGTTCGGATGATTAAGAAGAGAAATTATATCCTTAGGCTTTATCGGCAAGCCAAGTTTTCTTTTAGTTGCCCGAGCCACCAGTTGCGGGCGGTGAACATTTTTTTTATTTAACTTTTTGCTTATTATGTCATATCCTATAACTACAATATAATGACTTGTGCACGGGGGTACCTGTGGTTCATACCGGTGGGGGGCTTTAAGCGATTTATGATTGGCTCCGTCTGCTTCGATTAACATATAATCAAAAGTCACTTCCTTATTTAAATCTGTTATTTGTTTTAAAGAAAGCCCCTTGAGTTTGCTGCCTTTTACTTTACGTTTTGCAATTAACGGGGAATTCTCATTTGTGGCATTTTCAATACGGGTGATTAATCCGGGGGACAGTTCTTTGGAATATCTTATAAGGGGAAAATCAAGTATTTCCAGATGTGTGGTAGTGGTTATTATAACTTTTTTGCCCATATACTCGAGTTCTTTGGCCAGGCGGGTAAGTATCGTGGTTTTGCCGCCTGCCCCTACAATGGATATTATATCGCGCTTAGGTTTTAGATTTAAAGCGGATATTAAATGATCAAAATGTCTGTCGGGAGGCAAAGTTATTTACCGTTTAGAGCGTTTAATATTTTCTCTGCAGTATAAGGTGTTGCATTAGATTATTGAATCCAGCTTTGCCGCACAACCCGCGCAGGTTACTCCTTTGACAAGGTTGTATTTTTTTTGAGGATTATTTTTGTTCATTAAAAAACCATTTTATAACTGCTTCAAGTACTCCACCGCCAATATTACGGGCTTTATCGGAAACCGTATAGACATTTCCTTTTATACCACGGGGGTCTACATCGCCTATTTTCATCTTTTCTTTTACGTGTGCGCCTTCTGCAATCAAGCCGCGGATAACCCCGATAATTTTTGTCCTTAACTCTTTCCGGTTAACCCAGCCGATAAGTTCATTTTTTTCTACATGGTCCCCGATATTTTTTAAGTGTTTGAATCTGCCGGTATCCGGAGCGCGCAGCAGGCGCTTGGAGGTAAAACCGCCTATTTCGCCCGGCAACCCGGTATATTTTTCGGCTTCGCCGTTCCAAATAACTCTCCCCAAGTTATGCCCCCGGTTAGTTTCAATTACGCAATGGATGTCATCGGGAGCTTTAAACCCCGGCCCCAGTCCCATTGTAAAAGGGGCGTCATCTTTAAAGGTTATGCGGTTATCGATTGCTTTGAGGGTAGCGTCCACAAGTACGGTGGGATTGAAACTTTCAAGAGTATTCTTATCTGCAACGGTAAAAACTTCTATAAAATCCTCGCTGAACTCCGGCGGTGAATTTATTTTTTTTGCCGGCACGCCGTCAACGGTTACGGCTTTTTTATTTATAGCTTCGCTGAACGAAACCATCCTCCTTATGGCAAGAGGGCGGGGTAGGTCAATAACAGCAACCTTTAAACCGGCATTGAAAAGTTTCCAAGCTATGCCGCTTCCCAGGTCGCCGCCGCCTTTTACTAATATAGTTAAATCATTTAAATTATTCATTATTTTTGCAATATTCTGTTAATAATTATATACTAAATAACTAATTATATCAAATTATGGAATTATTTATGAATCGGAAAAGAAAAAATATAGCGGGAGTAATACTTGCCGCCGGCGCATCATCAAGAATGGGGTTTCCAAAACCATTGTTGAGAATAGGGAAATATACATTTGCCGGGTTAATAAAGAAAAAATTAAATGAGGCCGGCATTAAGAATATCTTTCTCGTACTGGGGGCCCGCGCGGATTACATAGAACAAAACTTGAATACAGCAGGATTAAATATTATAATAAATAATTCTTGGGAAAAAGGCCAGCTAAGTTCTTTGAAAAAAGCGGTTAAAAATATAGCGTCTGAAATAGATGCAGTAATTATGTGCCTTATAGATCACCCTCAGGTAAGTATCAAAACGATAGAAAAACTTATTGAAACATATATTAAAACTTTCTCCGGACAAAGCCTTGGCGGCCCGGCTGATGTAGTATTACCGGAATATAAAGGGCGGGGTGGCCATCCGGTTATTTTCAGCCGCAGCGTATTTGACAAGATATTAAACGCCCCCCTTAATAAAGGAGCCCGCAGTGTGGTCAGGGACAGAAAGAGTAATGTAGTCCGGGTGAAAGTTAACGACAAATATATCAGGCAGGATATAGATACAAATAAGGAATATAAGGGGATTGAGCCAAAAGAGTAAAATATTTAAGACAATAGCAAAACTTTCTGCAACAGAAAGTGAGTTTGCGGTAGTAACCGTAGTTGAGGCAACTGAAGGGACTCCAAGAGAGTCCGGGACCAGAATGATAGTCTATCCTGACGGAAAGACTGAATTTACAGTAGGCGGCGGTAATCTGGAAGAGATAGCAAAAAAGAAAGCTATTCAGGCGTTAAAAGAAGGTCATGACCGGCTGGTTAAAGCGGAATTAAATTTAAAAGGTAATACTGGGATGGTATGCGGCGGAGACGCTGAACTTTATATAGAGGTCTTTAAAACTTCTTCGGAAGTTGTCATCTTCGGCGGCGGGCATATAGGAGTCGCACTTTCTAAATTTCTAAATATAATGGGAATGAGATACCGTATAGTTGATGATCGGAAAGATTTTTGTACAATAAAAAGGTTTCCCAAAGCTGCCGAGGTCAGCTGTATTAATTACGGAGATAAAAAGATTATCAGGGATTGTAATATAGGAGAAAAATCTTACTGCGTCATAGTTACCCACGGGCACAAAGGGGATAAAAAAGTTCTTAAATCTCTTCTAAAAACAGACACCCCCTACATAGGGATGATAGGCTCAGGGAATAAAGTAAGAGTCGTTATGGATATGTTAAAAGAAGAGAATGCGGATATTAAAGCTGCCGGCAAGAGAGTATATGCACCCATAGGACTGGATATCGGAGGGGATTCGCCGCAAGAGTTATCACTATCTATTTTATCGGAAATTTTCAAAGTTAAAAACGGGGGAAGCGGAAAATCTATCAGGGATAACGTTCAAGAATAAAATTCAGGAATAAAATTAAATGACAGAACAAAGAACTTTAGAACCGGAAAAATTAACTAAAGGTTTGGCCACAGTCTCAAAACCTGTGAAAAGGCTTGACGCCGAGGATAAGGTAAAGGGCAAACCGTTATTTGCCGATGATTATGATCGCCCCGGTATACTTTACGCAAAACAGCTCTACTCAAAATTTCCGCATGCAAAAATTATTAATATTGATATAACTGAAGCTCAGGATTCTCCCGGTGTCAAAGGAGTTATAACCCGTGATGATATCCCCGGAAAGCATACCTACGGAAATGTAATTGAAGACCAGAGAGCCCTTGCTGATGTTAAGGTTAGATTTTTAGGCGACGTAGTATGCGTGGTTGCCGCAAAAACTAAGCGCCAGGCGGACGCAGCTGTTGAGAAAGTAAAAGTTGAATATGAGGAATTGCCCGCGGTATTTGACCCCCGGGAGGCCCTAAAGGAAGGGGCGCCGCTACTTTACGAAGAGAGAAAGACCAACGCCCAGATTCCGCAGAAAGTACGTCACGGAAATGTAGAAAAAGGGTTTAAAGAATCAGATTTAATTATAAAGAAAAAATTTACCACTCCTTTTTTGGAACATTCTTATATTGAGCCAGAAAGCGCTATTGCGTTCATAGATCAGCAGGGTACAATAAGAATAAAGGGGTCTTTTCAGAATCCGTTTACCGCCCGTGAGGTTATTGCCGGTTTTTTAAGC
Source organism: Elusimicrobia bacterium LH_S2 (assembly GCA_023660015.1). GTDB lineage: Bacteria > CG03 > SLGR01 > SLGR01 > JAGXOG01 > JAGXOG01. The sequence goes on from JAGXOG010000016.1 coordinate 8,085, forward strand.
ATGGGGCTGGATAAAATTAGGGTTCAAAAGACAGTACTGGGCGGCACATTCGGCGGAAAAGATGAACTTATGTCTGCTATCGGCTGCCGGCTTGCGCTGCTTTCTTTAAAGACCGGATGTCCGGTTAAGACAACGTATTCAAGAGAAAATTCATTTCTGGAAAGCCACAAGAGAAACCCTTTCTATATGGACTATAAGGTGGGGGTTACAAAAGACGGGATATTAAAAGCAGTTGAGAGCGATATAGTAGTAGATTCGGGGGTCTATTGTTCAATGAGTCCGTATATTGCACTGAGAGGCATAGTCCAGGGTGCCGGGCCCTACCGTGTAGAGAATGTCTGTTCGGATGCGGTAAGTGTCTATACAAATAATCCCTATACCGGAGCTATGCGTGGATTCGGTTCGCCCCAGACCAACGTTGCCATAGAAAGCATTATGGATATTATAGCCCAGAAGCTTGATATTGACCCGGTAAAACTGCGCCTAAAGAACGCCCTTAAAAAAGGCGATGTCGCTCCTACCGGACAGAAAATAAATCATGAAGTCGGACTTACCGAAGCCCTTCAGAAAACCGCAAAAAAGATCGGTTGGAAGAAAAAAAGAAAAAAATATTCAAAAAAGCAGACCGGAGATTACAGAAAAGGGGTCGGAATAGCCTGCTGTATGAGGGGGATATCCCTCGGTGCCGAAGGTGTTGATGCTGCTGCGGCTTCCGTCTCCGTTCAGTCAGACGGCAGAGTTATTGTAACTACAGGAATAACCGACCACGGCCAGGGTTCCCAGACCGTAATGGCCCAGATAGCTGCCGATATTTTGGGTATATCGATAGACAGGATAACATATTTAGAGCCGGATACTTCGCTTATCCCGGATTCAGGCCCCACCGTTGCTTCTCGGAGTACGTTTATGGGGGGTAATGCCACCAAAGACGCGGCGCTTAAAGTAAAAAAGAGAATGATAAAGATAGTCGCGGAGCTGCTTGAATCTCCTGAAGAATACGTTCTGGTTTCCGGCGGCAGGTTTTACGACAGGAAAAGCCCGGACCTGGAAATATCCTTTGATGAGGCGGTAAAAGTCTGCAACAATAAAGCTGTGCCGCTTTTTGAATACGGCTGGTATTCTATGCCCGCCATAGACTGGGACGAAGAAAAAGGAGTGGGGGAACCGTATTTTACTTATGTTTATTCGGTTAATGCAGCCGAAGTTACGGTGGATACAGCCACAGGGAAAGTTAAGGTGGATAATTTTGTATCTGCCCACGATATGGGTAGGGCAATAAACCCCATGCAGTGTTACGGGCAGATGTTCGGGGGAGCGGCAATGGGTATAGGTTTAGCCCTTTACGAGGAAGTTGAGGTTGTAGAAGGTGTGATGAAAGACAGAAATTTTGACACCTATACGCTGCCTACGGCCTGCGACGTCCCGGATTTTCAGGGAATAATAGTTGAAAGGCCTGACCCTGAAGGGCCTTTTGGGGCCAAATCGCTGGGCGAGCCGGCAACCGAAGTTGTCGCGCCGGCGGTACTTAATGCTGTAGCTCAGGCCATAGGCAGAAGAATATATGACCTTCCGGCTTCGCTGGAAAGAGTTCTTCTGGGTAAAAAACTGAGCAAGTATAAAAAAAAGAAGAAGGGCTAAACTAAGATGCTTCCTGAATTTAATTTAAAAAGGCCGCTAACTTTAAATGAAGCTCTCAGCGAATACGCTGCGGGCAGCTATAAGATTATAGCCGGGGGCACCGATATGATAGTTGAGATGAGAAAAGAAAAAAGTATTGATTTTGATATACTTGACATAAGCGGCATTCCTAAACTGAAAAGCATAAAAAAAGAAGGCGGAAAGATTATTATCGGCGCTCTGTCGACCTTTTCCGATGTTTTTAAAAATGAAATAGTCCAAAAAGAGGTGCCGCTTTTAAAAGAGGCTGTCCGCAACGCAGGGAGCCTGCAGATAAGAAACAGAGGAACTATAGGCGGTAATATATGCAACGCGTCGCCTGCCGCTGATTCGGTGCCGCCATTAGTTGCCCTTGACGCCGAGGTAAATCTGGTAAGTACAAAAGGCCAAAGAACAGTAAAACTTGACGAATTTATAACCCGGCCCTATGCTACGAATATAAAAGAAGGGGAAATACTTAAAAGCATAACTTTCAGTCCCCCTGTTTGCACGGGATATCATTTTTATAAACTCGGTCGCAGGGAGGCGCTGGCCATATCCCGGATGAATGTAGCCGTTATGCTGAATATAAAAGGCGGGGTTATAGAAGATGCGGTTATTTCTCCCGGGAGCGTAATGCCGTTTGTCGGGCGCGTCACGGAAGCCGAAGAACTTCTTGAGGGAAATAAACCTTCGAAAGAACTTTTTGAAAAAGCAGGTCTGAAGGTCAGCGGGATAATGATAAAAGAAAGCGGTATCAGGTGGTCCACGGAATATAAAAAACCGGTTATTAAAGAGATGGTTTCTCGGGCGCTTAATTTCGCAGCAGGGACAGAAAAATAAAAATATGGAAAAATTAAAGATAAATTTTAAATTAAACGGGAAACAGATAAGAGTTGAATGCGAGCCTGCAAAGACCTTGCTTGACCTTATTCGCGACGATCTGGGCCTTAAAGGAGTAAAGCGTGGCTGTGAGATAGGGGAATGTGGGGCGTGTACGGTAATAATGAACGGCGAAATAGTAAATTCTTGCATGGTTTTAGCCCCCCAGGTAGAAGGGTCGGATATTACAACTATTGAGGGTCTTACTTCGGATGAAAGCCTGCATCCGATACAGACCGCCTTTATGGAAAAAGGCGCAGTCCAGTGCGGTTTTTGCATCCCGGGAATGATATTGTCGGCTAAGGTGCTCCTGGATAATAAACCGTCGCCATCGGGCAGCGAGATAAGGACCGCAATTGCGGGCAATCTCTGCCGCTGTACAGGATATAAGCAGATAGTCGATGCGATTAAGTATGCCGCGCAGTTAATGAAAAATGAGTGAGGTTCAACCTCTCTCATTATGTTTTCAAGGGGCGCCGAAGTTTTAAAAAAAAATGCTGCAAAAGATAAAACATTGTTTTACTTTTAAAATAAATATAATTTTATAAGTGAACACAGGTAACGGCCAAGTTATAAATGAAATTTAATATAGATAAATTATCCATGAGCAAAGCTGCCTAATAATAGATATAGAACAGGCCTATGAAGCTTAACTTGAATTGAAGCGGTTAAAGAAAGCCGTAATTATAAAGGTAATATGCGTTGGCAAAAATCTTGGTCAAAAGATTATCTTATAAAGGGTGGGGGGTAAGGGTAACGGTAAAAGTTTGGGGCCCAGGTCACCTGCCACCGAAAAAATATATAATAAATTTACTGTTGGAAAATCGGGAACTAACACAGAAAAATAAATGTTTTTGTAAATAGGGATAGTCATATTTTTAAGAAGTAAAAGAGGAAAATAAAAATGGATGATTACAAAATTACTTTATCGGAAAGTGAAATTCCCCGGCAGTGGTACAACGTTATACCGGATTTAGTTACCCCTCTGCCCCCGCCGCTTAAGCCGGACGGAAGCCCCATAGGGCCGGAAGATCTCGCTGCTATATTTCCTATGGAGCTTATCAAACAGGAGATGAGCCCTGAAAGATGGATAGAGATTCCCGATGAGATTAGAAGGATATGGCGGCTCTGGAGGCCTTCGCCTCTTCGCCGTGCGCACGCGCTTGAAAAAGCGTTGGGTACGCCGGCAAGAATTTATTATAAAGATGAAAGTTTATCGCCGCCGGGCTCCCATAAACCCAATACCGCCGTAGCCCAGGCTTATTATAATAAAGAAGAAGGCGTAAAAACTATAGCTACAGAGACAGGCGCAGGCCAGTGGGGTAGCGCACTTTCTTTCGCGGCAAATCTTTTCGGCCTGAATGCCCGGGTATATATGGTGAAAATATCTTATGAACAGAAACCATACCGGAAACTGCTTATGAGAACCTGGGGGGCAGAATGTTTTGCGTCTCCCACTACCCGCACTCAGGCAGGAAAAGCTATACTTGAGAAAGACCCGGATTCACTCGGGTCTTTGGGTATAGCTATAAGTGAAGCTGTTGAAGATGCAGCCACTCATGATGACGTAAAATATTCGCTGGGAAGCGTTTTAAACCATGTCTGTACTCATCAGACGATAATAGGGCTTGAAACAAAAAAACAGCTTAAGATTGCCGGAGAATCTTCTCCTGATATTATCATAGGATGTGTCGGCGGCGGAAGCAATTTTGCCGGTATGGCTTTTCCTTTCGTAAAAGACAAAATTGATGGAAATGAGGACTATGAAATAATTGCTGTTGAGCCGACAGCTTGCCCGACCCTTACCAAGGGTCCATACAGGTATGACCACGGAGACACGGCCAAAATGACCCCACTTATGAAAATGTATACGCTCGGCCATGATTTTGTGCCGCCGGGTATCCATGCGGGGGGCTTAAGATATCACGGTGATGCTCCACTTCTTTGCTCGCTTGTAAACGATAAGGTTATCAAGGCAAGAGCATACCACCAGATTGAAATATTTGACGCTGCAGTCAAATTTGCCAGGACAGAAGGATTGGTCTGCGCGCCTGAAACCGCCCATGCGGTAAAAGCGGCAATTGACGAAGCTGAAAAATGCAAGGAAACCGGCGAAGAAAAATGCATAGTATTTAATTATTCGGGCCACGGGTTATTAGACCTTTCTTCATATGAGGCTTATTTTGACGGCAAACTTGAAGAGTACGAATATCCTGACGAACTTATAAAAAAATCCATATCAGATCTTCCAGACATTAAATAATTTTATAAATTCGGCAAAAGCTGGGGACGGCGACTATTATTATGTCTAATTCTATCTCTTTTTTGTAAAAATGTCTTCCGGGAGGATAACCGACGATCCCTATATCAATTCTGCCGTCGGCAATGGCTTTCAAAATATCCTCGGTATCTGATATGGAGAGCTGGATATCTATTCCCGGATATCTCTGATTGAACTTGCCTATTACTTTGGGCAGTATATAAGTTCCAGATATGGTGCTCTCGCCTATATTCAAGGTTCCTGTTTCCACACCCTTTAACCGGTCTATATCTCTTTTCAGATTTTCAATATTCTTATTTATTTTAATTCCGTGGTTGTATATAAACCTGCCGGTTTCAGTGGGCTCAAAGTCGCTTTTTTTTCTTTTAAGAAGCTTTATTGATAATTTTTTTCCAGGTTTGCTGTGTGGTTAGAGAGAGTCGGTGGGGCGATCTTTTAATGAAAACATTTTTCCAGACTCTGTCGGATTTAGATCGCCTGCCGTCAAAGATTGTATTTATGCACGGCAGCGTAAAACATACGGTCAAAAATTCAAAAATGCTCAAGCAGGTAAAAAACCTTGAAGATTTAGAAATAGAGATAGTTGTCTGCGGAACCTGTCTTGATTATTACGGGCTGAAAGAAGACCTTGCTGTTGGAAGGATATCTAATTTTTTGAGATTGCTTCTATTTTAAACGAAGCAATAAAACCATTTCCCTTTAAAATGATGGTGGTTCAGCCTTGCTCAGCTCCCGGTGCTGCCGAATCCTTCGCCGTTGCGGAAAGTTTCTTTTAATCTGTTAGTTTCTATCCATTCAATCTTTTCTATTTTCTGAAGGACTGCCTGAGCAATGCGCATACCGCGGGCAACGGTAAAAGGTTCTTTTGAAGTATTAAAAAGTATTACCCCGATTTCTCCGCGGTAGCCGGCGTCTATTGTTCCCGGGGAATTTAAGACCATAATACCATCTTTTACGGCAAGGCCGCTTCTGGAACGTATCTGTATTTCCCAACCGTCGGGTACGGCAACCTTAATTCCGGCGGGGACAAGCGCTCTTTGACCGGGGGCAATTAATATATTATCTCCGGCATTTATTAAATCCATTCCGCTGTCTCCCAGATGGCGGTATTCGGGGAGGGGAATATCCCTGAGTTTTTTTATTTTTATTTTTTTCATTATTTTGTATACTACATTATTAAGTTTATAATAGCAAATTTTTGTGGTTAATGGTGATTTATTAAATATGAAAATAAAAATAAAAATATATTACGCCGACACTGACTGCGCGGGGGTGGTTTATTATGCGCGGTATCTTGAATATTTTGAACGAGCCAGGATGGAATTTTTCGAAAAGAAAGGGTTAAGTATAAAAGAAGTTGAGAAAAGCGGTATTTCTTTTATTGTAAAGTCGGTATCGGTCGAATATATTTCTCCTGCCCGCTGCGGGGATACAATTAAAGTTGATATAAGACTGAGTAAAATAAGCGGTGCGAGCCTTCTCTTTAATTATGTAATAAAGACCGCGGGCACAAGACAAGTTCTGCTGGTAAATGGAACTACAAAGATGGTGGCTGTCGATAAATATATGAAGCCGGCAAGAATACCGGATTATGTTAAAGAAAGACTAAAAGTTGACTAAAAGAAAAAGAAAATTTAAAATAATCCTATGATTTGGATGAAACTTATAAAAAAATTAATAAAGGCGCTTAATGCGGACACAGAAACCGGGAAGATAGCCGGGGGTATTATATTAGGGCTGCTTCTGGGATTTACTCCTGCTTTTGCCATCCATAACTTAATTGTAATCGGGTTTATTATAATACTTAATGTAAATATATCCGCGGCTATATTTTTATCAATTTTTTTTGGGATTATAGGTTTTTGCTGGTCCCGCTTTTCAGCGTTGTCGGAGAAAAAATTTTACTTACGGAAGCACTCCGGAATTTTTGGACAACCGCCTATAATATTCCCGCCATGCCTCTTACCAAATTTAACAATATGGTAGTTATGTGGGCGTTTATGATATCTTTATTTCTGATGATACCGGTCTTTATTTTTATCGAAAAAATTTGTAGTTATATAGAGAAAAACAGTTGCTTCCCGGGTCGAGAGATTTAAAATTGTTAAACTTTTGAAAGCTTCAAAATTATATACCCGGGTTAAACTATGAAAAAACTAATATAAAAAAGTTCATAACTTTTGCAATTATTATGGTGATTATTATAGGCGGTTTTGCTCTTTTTGCGGATAATATAATAAAAGCCGCTATCGAGAAGTTTGGTACGGCCGTACGCGGAGCGAAAGTTGAAGTGGAAGATATGGTCGTTAAATGGTCGCCAATCAGCATTAAGTTTAAAAAAATTCACAGTAGCAAGTACTGAAGAAGAATATAAAAATACTTTAGAAATAGAAAGTATGAGAGCTTTGCTTCTATTTAGACCGTTGTTGGAAGGAAAAATCAACATAAATGAACTTTTTGGAACCGGGTTGGCATTTGGTACTGACCGAGAAACTCCAGGTTTTCTTAAAAAAGAGAAAAGAGAAAAAAGAGAGAAAACGGGAAAAAAATGGAAATCCGATATCTCTTCATGGATGGAAGATATTAAAGAGCCAAAGAACAGATTGATATCAGTTCGGCCTATGACACGGATAAATTAAAATCGCTTAAAGCGCTTTCTGCAGTAGAGGATTCTTTCGGCGGGGCTAAAAATACTTACTCGGATATAGAAGATATAGACGCAACCGGACGGGTGAAATCAATTCCAGTCTTGATAAGTTGACTTCGGAAAGCTTAAAGAAAGAACTTGAAGAAAAAATCGCAAAAGCAAGGGAAGAAATTCAAAAAAGAATAGATATCGAATTAAACGAGAGAAAGAAAGCAGTTGAAAATCAGATAAAAACCTATGAAGCAGAAGGGCTTCAAAAGTTAAATAACGAAAAGCAGAAGGTCATAGCTAAAAAAGAAGAAATTGAGAAGAAAAAAGCCGAGATAGGAAGCCGGGTAAATAAATTAAAAAAAGCGGCTGAAGATAAAATAAAAAAAGGTGTTCCTGAAGATACCAAGGACAAAATAAAAGACCTTTTTTAAAACTTATTTTTTGCGCTGTGTTTCCCAGCCCTTTATGAATACGGCTAAAAACCACTTACAAAATGAAAAGATTTAATAAAACATTTAACCTCCGCCCGGAAGAGATAGAAACCAACTGTATAATTCTTCCCTCGAACGACCGGGACCTTTTTTCATCTTTAGGTATCGTAAAAAGTAGCCGGGGGCTTTTTTATAATACCGATATTACACCGGGATGTACCTTGATAAGTTTAAAAAACAGAATGTTTGCCGGCGACTGTGTTTTAAGCCTGAAAGAGACCAACTGTAAAAACATTATTCTTTTCGGCAGCTGCGGAAGTTTCTCTTTGAAACCGGGGGCAAGAGCAGTTTCTGCCGGCTCATTTAATATGGAGAGTTTTACGGGGCTTTTACATACAGAAAGTTCATCGGGATTTACTTTTATTGCTCCTGATAAAAATTTAACGGACAATTTGTCTGATTACATAGGGAAAAGAGCCAAAAAGGAGACTTTTGCAACTGTTTCCTCGCTCTTTCTCGAAGAGATAAAAAAAGAGACCATAAAATCAGCGGGGGCAGTTTGTGTAGATATGGAATCTTCACAGGTTTTTTCCGCCGCCGAATCAGCGGGGATACGGGCGGCAGGAGTATTTTATGTAACCGATACAATAGGAAAACTTTTATTTTATGACCGATATACCAAAGAGGATGCAGATAAAATAAAAGGAGCAAGAAAGAGTTTAGCAGATAAAGTATCCGGATTTGTTACAAATGAATTATCCCGGTAAAATAAAAGAATATACCGATAAGAAATTTAAAAGATACGGTCTTAACAAGAGAAACCAGATTGCCCGGCTTTTATATGAAATATCCGCCAGGGATAATAAAGATTTTCGCCGGACGGTAAAAGAACTCCCCATAGAAGACGGTAATTACAGATTCGATAATATAAAAGAGATACTGCTTAAAAAACGGTATCCCTCAGAATATGAGAGAGGTCTGGATAAAAGTAATATCTACATCCCTAAACTCAAGATAGATTCGTCTGCTGAAGCTAAATTAAAGAACCGGTCATATAGCCCCTCTGAAATTTATTTTGAGAAATCTGCCGCAAAGTCAGACCTGTTTGAAAATGCAAAAGCGCTCTTTCCGGACGCAAAATATAAAGAGATAGTTTCGGGTAAATCCCGGCACGAAAAATCGGATTACGGTATTAAAACTTACAATAACCGCAGGGAGAGCCTCTTTATCTTAAATGAAAAATATGATTTTATTAAAGACTGCCCCTGCACACAGGGCTGCCTGAGTTGTGATTACAAGATATTTAATCTCGGTTTCGGATGCCCATACGAATGCACGTACTGCTATCTTCAGTCATACACAAATACACCGGGCATAATGCTCCCCGCAAATTTAAATGATTATTTTAAAAAAATAGAAAATAATTCCACATACCTTTCCGGAAAGAGAATAGGCAGCGGCGAATTTACCGATTCGCTGGCCCTTGACCATATTACGGGATATTCAAAACGCATAATTGGTTTTTTTAAAAAACATCCGGATATAATATTTGAATTTAAAACTAAGAGCGATAATATAGAGAATCTGCTGAAAGTAAAATCTGCCGGAAATATAGTTATCTCCTGGTCATTAAATCCCCAGAATTTTATTGATAAGAACGAATTTTATTCAGCTTCTTTAGAGAAGCGACTTGAGGCCGCTTCTAAATGCTCCCGGGCGGGGTATTCCGTGGGGTTTCATTTTGATCCAGTTGTTCCCTATTTAGGCTATCGATCGGATTACAGGGAAGTTATAGAACTGATGTTTGAGGCCGTAAACCCTGAAAAGGTTCGCTGGATAAGTATAGGGAGTTTCCGCTTCCCGCGTAGTTTAAAAAGAATAATTGAGAACCGGTTTCCCGAAAGTTCTATATTAAACGGCGAGCTTATGATAGGTTTTGACGGTAAATTAAGGTATTCAAGAAGTAAAAGAGCCCAGATATATAAAAATATTATAAAAGCTGTGGGGGACCACAGTTGGAAACCATATATTTATCTCTGCATGGAACCTGCCTGGGTGTGGGAAGAAACAGGGCTTAAACCTTCCTGGAGGTGGAAGTAGTATGTCCCTAATGTATATAAATATAGCCTATTTTTTTATGCTGACAGCTTTTATGTTAAGGGAGATATTATATCTAAGGATTACTCTGATTATTGCCCACTTGGTATTTATAGTATATGCGCTGAAGACAAAAAATCCCTCGATACTGTGGTGGAATATATTCTTTTTAATTATAAATTCGGTGCAGGTAGCAATAATAATTAAGAACCGCCGTCCGGTTGAGTTAAAACCGGAAATTAAAGAAATACACAAAGTGGCTTTCAGCTCTATGTCCGGAAGAGAGTTTCTCTATTTGTGGCAGACAGGTATTAGAGAAAAAATAATTGATGATTTTATCTTAAAAAGCGGAACAAAGAGAAATGACCTTTTTTATATAATATCCGGTGAGGCGGCGCTGAAAAAAGACAGTAAAATTTTTGCTCGCCTCGGCTCCGGGGATTTTATCGCAGAGGCAAATATATTTTCTAAAAACAGGGTTAAGATAGATGTTTATGCCGAGGGAAAAGTAGAGTACAAAGTATTTAAGGGGGATGTTCTGGAAAATCTAAGAAAGCTTAACCCGGCAGTGCTTTCAAAACTTGAAAAACTGGTCAGCAGGTATATGACAGGCAAATTAAAGGACGCACTTAACAAATAAGAATTGCATATTTAAAGAATATAGAATAATTTGCTATAATAAAATCAATGAATAAATTTAACATTATATACAGTGAGTCCACCCATATCGCCGGGATCAGATATAAAAGTTCGGACGGCCGCTCCCGGAGGTATTATGTCAAAAAGCTACAACCCCGGGAAAAGCTGCTGCTTTTAAGGGAACCCGATAATCCCAAAGATAAAAAAGCGGTTAAAATTTTAAATACCGACGGTAAACTTTTGGGCTATCTGCCCCGCGGAGATGCCCGGACTATAGCCGGCTATATGGATGAGGGGGAAAAGACCGCTGCGGTAGTTAAGAATATCGATTATAAGCTCGGCGTTTCGTGCAGGTGTGACATTAAGGTTGTTGTATCCAGAGAGAAAAATTCCGATTATTAAACTATTACTTGAAATAACCGATAATTCTTATAAAATACTTATTTACATGCGCTGCGCCGGAATAGGGATAAAACCATACAAAGGATTTTTTAGGCAGGCAGTTAAGTTAACAGTAGAAAGATATAATTATGAATAATATAACCACAACAAAATTAAAAGAGATGAAAAATAAAGGCAGAAAGATAACGGCCTTGACCTGTTATAATTATTCTATGGCCCGCATTATGAAGAAAGTCGGCATCGATGTAGTTTTAGTCGGGGATTCTCTGGGAATGGTGGAGTTGGGCTATGAGAATACTATCCCGGTTACAATCGACGAAATGATAGAACATACCCGGGCTGTAAAACGGGCAAAACCAACAGGTCTTTTAGTAACGGATATGCCGTTTTTAAGCTATAATATTACAAAGCAAAAGACTCTTCAGGCGGCGGGCAGGATTATAAAAGAGGGCGGCGCCGAAGCCGTTAAACTCGAAGGAGGCCGGCCGGTGGCCGAAACCGTAAAGCACCTAATAGAAAATAATATTCCGGTTATGGGGCATCTGGGGTTAACCCCGCAGTCAATTCATAAGATGGGCGGCTATAAAGTCCAGGGACGCGAAGAGGCACAAGCCGCTAAAATAGTAACCGATGCAAAGATACTTGAAGGGGCGGGAGTATTTGCGATAGTACTTGAGGGAATACCGGCCGGTTTGGCCGCAGAAATTACAAAAAAGGTATCCGTACCCACCATAGGCATAGGCGCTGGTCCGGGGTGTGACGGGCAGATTTTGGTTGTAAATGATATGCTGGGTATGGATATGAATTTCAAACCAAAGTATGTTAGAAGGTACGCAAAGCTCGAAAAAGAAATTGTAAGAGCTTTTAAAAATTATGCTGAAGAGGTAAGAGAAGGCGACTTTCCGTCTAATCTTGAGAGCTATTAAAAAATTCCTATGAAGGTAATTAAGGAGCCGGCTGAAGTCCGCAAAACTGTAAACAGGGTCCGTAATTCCGGGCGGTCAATAGGAGTGGTTCCTACTATGGGGGCGCTACACAAAGCCCACCGGTCGCTGATGAGCCGCGCCCGGGCGGAGAATGATTTTCTCATAGTTACTATTTTTGTAAATCCTACCCAGTTCGGGCCGGGGGAAGATTACAGTTCTTATCCCCACAATTTTAAAGAGGATAAAGAGATATGTTCCAGGGATAATGTTGATGTGATTTTTGTTCCTGATAAAGACGATATCTATTTACAGGGCCATGCCACTACCGTAAATGTGACGGGCGGACTTACAGATTACATGTGTGCTAAATACAGGCCCGGGCACTACAGCGGGGTAGCTACCATAGTTGCTAAACTTTTAAATATAATTAAACCCCACCGGGCGTATTTCGGCCAGAAAGATTACCAGCAGTTCAGGGTAATTGAGCGGATGACAGTAGATTTAAATATGAATACAGAGATTGTGATGTGCCCTATCGTAAGGGAGCAAGACGGCCTGGCTGTTTCTTCAAGAAACAGGTATCTAACTAAAGCCCAGCGCCGGAGTGCGCCATATATTTATAAGGGCTTAAAAGAAGCGGCTTTAAGGATAAAGGCCGGTGAAGCTGTAGAGAGTAAATATATCTATGAATTTATTATGGATAAAATTCCGGAAGCTAAAATTGATTACGCCGGTGTATTTGACGCTAAAAAGCTGACCCCGGTCTCGAATATTAAAAATGATGTTGTCATTGCAGCTGCGGTATGGGTAGGCAAGGCCCGATTGATAGACAATGTGGTTGTAAAAACAGGAGAAAAACAATGGAGAGTATCGTAAAAAAAATAAAGAAGTTAAAGAAGGAAAAAAATGCCATAATTTTAGTGCATAATTATCAGTCGGCGCCCATACATCAGATTGCCGATTATAGAGGGGATTCTCTTGGCCTTTCCATAGAGGCCTCAACTACGGGAGCAGAAGTCATAATTTTTTGCGGGGTAGATTTTATGGCCGAGACCGCCAAAATTCTTTCTCCGGATAAAAAAGTTATACTCCCGGCTCCAGACGCTACCTGTCCAATGGCGGAGATGATAACTCCTTCCGAATTAAAGAAATTAAAAGAAGAACATCCCGGGGTACCGGTTGTAACTTATGTAAATTCAACTGCTGAAGTTAAAGCTGAATCCGATATCTGCTGCACTTCGGCAAATGCCGTTAAGGTAGTTAAATCACTGGGCGCATCCAAAGTTATATTTACCCCGGACAGAAATCTAGCTTCATACGTAGAAAAGCAGGTTGGTATAGAAGTTATTAAATGGAACGGTTATTGTTATACACATGAAAGAATAACCCGTCAGACTATTATGGCTATAAAAGAAAGATATCCGGATGCCGTATTTATGGCTCACCCGGAATGCCGCCCAGAAGTTGTTGATATGGCCGACTATATCGTATCGACCGGGGGTATGTTTGATGTAGTAGCAAAAAGCAGTAGAAAAACGTTTATTGTAGGAACCGAAATAGGGATGATATATCCGTTGTCAAAGAGGTTTCCCGATAAAGAGTTTATCTCAGCCGGCAGCCGGATTCTATGTAAAGATATGAAAAAAACAACCTTAAAAAAAATAGTTTCATCATTAGAGCCCTTGGAACCCCTAATAGAGTTAGAACCGGAAACTGCTAACCGGGCCAGGGGTGCCTTACAGAGGATGCTTGAAATAAGTTAATGACTTCGGGGGATATAAAAAGTGATGTACTTGTTGTGGGAACCGGCGCGGCCGGACTTTCCTTTGCTCTTTATGCGGATCCGGACATAAGAATCAATATGGTGGCCAAAGCTGCCCCGGCTGAATCTTCCACCCAGCAGGCACAGGGAGGGATAGCCGGTGTAACTTCAAGCGGCGATACTTTTAAATCCCACATAAAAGATACTTTAATAGCTGGCGGGGGGCTTTGTGATAAAAAAACTGTTAGGCAGGTAGTCGAAGCAGCCCCGGAACGTATAGGTGACCTTAAAGAATGGGGCGTTAGATTTACCGGCGGCGAGGATAATCCCGATCTGGGTAAAGAGGGTGGGCACACTCAAAGAAGGATATTGCATCACGGTGATAGCACAGGCCGGGAGATTGAAGATAAACTTTTAAAGGAAGCCCTTAAAAAAGAAAATGTCCGGTTCTATACCGAGCATACCGCGGTTGATTTAATTATAGAAAACGGTCGCTGCGTAGGTGCCTATATAATTGATAATCGGACGCTTAAGGTCAAGACTTTTTTGGCTGGGGCCGTTATTATGGCTACCGGGGGCTGCGGTAAAATTTATCACTATACTTCCAATCCGGATGTAGCCACTGGAGACGGTGTGGCAATGGCTTACCGGGCCGGGGCGGAAATCTCAAATATGGAATTTATCCAGTTTCACCCCACCTGTCTTTATTCGGTCAGGGAAACCGGGTTTCTTATAACCGAAGCTATGCGGGGAGAAGGGGCTCTACTTTTAAACGGTACCGGCGAAAAATTTATGGAAAGATATGACCACCGCCGGGAACTTGCCCCCCGGGATATAGTTGCCCGGGCTATTGACAGCGAGATGAAAAAGGAAGGGGTGAAACATCTCTACCTGGATATAGCTTCTTGTCGCGGGCCGGATTTTATCAAAGAGCGTTTTCCTACTATATACAACAAGCTTAAAGGCCTGGGGATTGATATAACAACAGATAAGATACCTGTCGTTCCCGCTGCTCATTATAGCTGCGGAGGAATTAAAGTAGACCGTCGGGGAAGAACTTCTATAAACGGTTTGATTAGCATAGGAGAATGTTCAAATACCGGACTGCACGGAGCTAACCGGCTGGCTTCCAATTCGCTTTTAGAAGCTATGGTTTACGGTAATGTTGTAGCAGAGACCATAAGGGATGAGTTAAAACCGGTGGACTTACTTAAAATTAAACCATGGAATTATACAGGTCAACGGCTTCCCTCCCACCAGGTATTTATAGAGCAGAACTGGATGGAGGTAAGACGGCTTATGTGGAATTATATGGGAATAGTGCGTTCGAACCGGAGAATGAAGGAAGCCCTTAAGAGGATAGAAATTATTGAGAATGAAGTTAGCCATTATTATTGGAATTATCTTATAAATAATTCCCTTATAGAAATGAGAAATCTGGTTGAGACCGCTAAAATAATAATAACGAGCGCCTTAGCCAGAAAAGAGAGCCGGGGCCTGCATTACAACCAGGATTATCCCCGCAAATCAAAGAGATATAAGAAAGATACAATTATTAAAAGAAGATAGCTTTTTTAAATGAAGAATAATATCGAAATAAGAGGAGTGCGGGAGCATAACCTTAAAAATATCGATGTGGATCTGCCCCGAAATAAATTTATTGCCGTTACAGGGGTCTCTGGGTCGGGTAAATCTTCGCTTGCCTTTGACACAATATATGCCGAAGGGCAGAGGCGTTATGTGGAGTCGCTTTCGGCCTATGCAAGGCAGTTTCTGGGGCAGAGGAATAAACCGAAGATAGATTCTATATCCGGTATTCCCCCGGCTGTAGCTATTCAGCAGAAAGGAGCCGGTTATAATCCCCGCTCAACGGTAGGAACTTTAACGGAAATATATGATTATTTTCGCCTTCTTTTTGCCCGCATAGGCGAGGTTCGCTGTCCGGAGTGCGGCCGGCTAATTCAATCCCAGGGTATCGATAAAATCGTGAAAAGAATAAACGAAGCCGGGTTAAATAAGGAAGTTTCCATTGTATCCCCCCTAATCAGAGGAAGAAAAGGGAGTTACCGCCGGATGTTTGACCGCCTGCGCAGCGAAGGTTTTGTGTCCGTTATTATAGACGGCAGCATATATTTACTTGATGAAGAGATTGAAATAGACGGCCGTAAAAAACATGAGATAGGAGTGCTGGTTGACAGATTAGAAGTAACCGGCAGCCAGAGCAATACGGAGAGAATAACCGATTCGGTAGAGATAGCCGTTAAGAGGTCCGGCGGGAGCGTAAAGGTGGCAGGAATTTCGGGAAATACCGGAGTTCCGGAAATATATTCAACTCACTACGCCTGCCCTAACTGCGAAATAAGCATAGGCAAAATAGAACCCCGGAATTTTTCGTTTAATTCCCCTTACGGAGCCTGCCCGGCTTGTTCGGGGCTGGGAGTAAAATTGGAAATAGACAGCTCACTTGTAATACCTGATGACAAAATTTCTATAAATGGAGGAGCCATACGCCCCTGGAGCGCTCCGATAACGACCAGGACCGGCCGTTGGAAAAACTCTGCCAGAAGATACCGGTTCCAGATGATAGAGAAAATTGCCGATGAACTGGATTTCAGTATGGATCTTCCGTTTAAGGATTTGCCTGAAAAGATAAGAAATATCCTTCTTTACGGTTCAAAGAGAAAATTTAAATTCAAAATTAAGCGTAGAAATACCATTCACATAAAAGTCTCGGAATTTGAAGGCGTCCTCAGTCAGCTCAAAAGGCGTCATATGCAGACAGATTCAGGTTATGTAAGGGAAAAGATCCAAAATACTTATATGACAAAATTGGAATGTCCCGTCTGCAGAGGTAATAGACTTAAGAAAGAGTCACTCTCCGTTTTTGTGGGTGGCAAAAATATAACCGAGATAATAGCGTTGCCGGTTAAAGAGGCTAAAAATTTTATGGAAAATTTACAGCTTACAAAATATAACCGGAAAATTGGGTCAAAAATTGTGAAAGAAATTATTTCCCGGCTCTCTTTCTTAATTAATGTAGGTGTGGATTATGTCTCGCTTGACCGCAAGGCTTCAACATTATCTTCCGGGGAAGGGGAGAGAATAAGGCTGGCCACCCAGATAGGCTCTTCGCTTGTGGGGGTGGTATATATACTGGACGAGCCTACTATCGGTCTTCACGCCCGGGACACGAAAAGATTACTTAATTCTTTAAAAGAACTTCAGAAAATAGGAAATACCGTGATTGTAATCGAACATGATTCCCAGACTATTGATATGGCCGGTCATATCGTTGATTTAGGTCCCCGGGCCGGAGTTCACGGCGGAGAAGTTGTATTTAGCGGAGATAAGAAAGATTTTATAAAATGCAAGGGATCCCTGACCGCTGATTATTATAATTTTAAAAAGAAAGTCAGCC
>JAGXOG010000017.1 GCA_023660015.1 Elusimicrobia bacterium LH_S2
TTTCTAAAATATAACTCGGCGCTTTTCTCTGCAGAAAAAAGGAACAATCCGACCCTATAATATATATTAAATAAAGTATGATTAAAGAAATAATTAAAAGAATAAAGAATAATGAATCCAGAGTTGAAAAAAACATAGAAAAAGCTCGCCGGGAAGAAAAGAAAAGAATAGAAAAAGCTCATTCAGAGATTGAAAAAGAATGGGGAAATGTTCATGACCAACTCCGGGAGATAAGAAAAGATATTCTAAACGCCCAAATTGCGCAGACAGAAAAAGAAGCTCAGGAAATAAAAAAAGGCGCTGCCAGGAAAAAGAAAGACCTCGAAAAGCTCCAGCCTAAAACTAAAAAGATAGCCAGAGAAATAGTAAAAGAAATTTTTTAAAGCTATGGCTATAACCAAAATTTTAAAGACTTCGGTCATATCTACTGTCTCAGAGCATGAAGCTGTCCTGGAAGCGCTTCAGTTTTGGGGAAAGATAGAGATTTCCGGACATCGTCAGAGCAATGATGATTATAGCCAGTTCCCGCTGGATGATACTATCGACGACCTTAATTATATATTAGCTCTTTTAAACAATTATGCCCCGAAAGAATCTGCATACCGGAAATTAAAAGAAGGATTAAAAGAATTAACTTTAGACGAATTAACGGATATAGCCGACAGCGTAGATATTCTTGAAGATTACAGCAGTATTAGGGAATTAGACGGTACCATAAAAGAATGCAAAACAGCCATAGCCGACCGTGAGCGTCAGATAAAATCATGGGAAACCGTTAAGAATATAGAACTTTCTGCGGCGGATTTAAAGTTTAATAATATAGGGGCTTTTATCGGCAAAATCGGAGACCGGACTTTGGAAAAAATAAAGAGAATTCCTTATCTTTATACCGAAATTCTCGATGCAGCCGATAAAAATATTGCGGTTTTTCTTTATCCGAAAGAAAAAGAATCCGAAAATATTATTGCAAAAGAGGAAATTGAACCTCTTCTTTTGCCGGACAATGATATCCCCTCAAAGGCAATAACTCGGCTTGAAAAAGAGATAAAAGACCTGGAAGGAAAAATAGGAAAAGCCGTTGCGGATATAAAAAAGAACTTTCTTAAAAAGCGATTTAAATATATGGTTCTCCTCGATGTTTATGAAAATGAAAATAATTTTATAGACGAAGCGCACAAAACCGACAACACAAAATATATGTCGGTTATAAGCGGATGGATTCCGGCCTATGCCCAGAAAGAGCTTCGGGAATTAATCATGGATAATTTTAAAAACAGTTATGTACATTTAAGCAAGCCCGCCAAAAATGACAAACCGCCGGTGATTTTAGAAAACGGCAATTTAAGCGAACCGTTTGAAGTAGTGACCAATCTATATGGCATCCCCGCATACAGCTGGCTCGATCCCACAGCCTATCTTGCTCCTTTTTTTGCTCTATTTTTTGGTCTCTGCCTTTCCGATGCCGGGTATGGTTTAATAATTACATTTGCAACTCTATGGTTTTTAAAATCTTTTAATCTTAAAGAAGGCTCGCGGAAATTCATAAAGATGATGATGTGGGGTGGAATCGCCGCAGTTATTGCCGGTGCGTTAACCGGAAGCTGGTTCGGCAATGCTGTGGCCGGAGTAACTTTTTTTGATAACTTAAAGGTATATGACCCACTCAAAAAGCCGGAACTATTTCTTTATTTTTCTGTTCTTTTAGGTTATATACAAGTACTTTTCGGACTGATACTATCAGCCGTCCGGAAATTCTCGTCCCGGGATATAAAAGGAGCAGCCTATGAAGATATGCCCTGGATAGTAATACTTATAGCTATACCTTTATATTTTGCGGGCGGCGGATTTCAATATTTAGGAAAATATCTGGCTTTCGGAGGCCTCGCTGCTGTTATATTTTTATCCGGCCATAAGAGTAAAAGTCTTCCCGGGAAATTTTTTTCTGGATTATATAACCTTTACGGGGGCACGGATTATTTCAAAGATATGATATCTTATTCGAGGCTTTTTGCCCTGGGTATGGGAACCGGTATTCTGGCTATGGCTATAAATGAGATTACAAAGTTTGCCGTTAATTCTTTTGGTTGGATAGGTTATATAGCTGCTCCTTTTATCTTAATTATAGGGCATCTGGTAATAAATCTTTTAATGAGCTCGCTCAGCGCTTATGTCCATACTTCCCGTCTGCAGTATGTGGAGTTTTTTACAAAGTTTTTTAAAGGAGGGGGGAGATCTTTTAATCCTTTTAACTGGAAAAAGAAAAGGGTAGATATAAAGTGGTGATTTTATTTGTTCTAAGAAGAAAATAGTTAATTAAAATCTAATAGGTTAGGTGGTACTCAAAGTTTTTAAAAAAAAGGAGGATTTATGGAAGGCATAGTATATGCAATATTTGGTGCTGCGGCGGCAATGTTTCTGGCCGGCAGCGGCTCGGCTATAGGTATTGGTTATGCAGGACAGTCGGCTAACGGAGTATTATCCGAGGACCCGGACAAATTCGGTATAATGCTGATTCTTGTGGCGCTTCCCGGTACGCAGGGTTTTTACGGCTTTTTGGCGTCTTTTCTGGTTATTCTAAAGATAGGACTCTTAGGTGACGTACTTGCCATCTCTACAAGCCAGGGTATACAGATACTGGGTGCCTCTATGCCTATTGCCGTAACCGGACTGATTAGCGGGATACACCAGGGCAAAGTATGCGCGGCAGGTATCGGGGTTGCGGAAAAAGAACCCAATCATGCCATGAAAGCTGTAATATACGGTGCGCTTGTTGAAACTTACGCTGTACTTGGGCTAGTGATAACGATATTTCTTCTAAACGGTATCAAACTCTAATATTAAATGGGTAAAAAGAAGAAAATAGATAATATGATAGAGGGTATAAAAGAACTTGCCCGGGAAGATATTCGTAAGATTAAAGAAGAAACGGATAAAAAGATAGACACTCTAAAAGAAGAGTTTGATAAGGAGAAAAAAGGATACCGGGAAAAAAAGTTGGCCAAATTTAAAAGAGAAGCTGAACTTGAAGCAGGGCAAATAATTACAAATCAACGCCTAAAATCGAGAAATAAAATCTTAAATGAGAAAAGAGCCCTAATAGAAGGGACTTTAGAGGAAGTGGTTTCCCGGCTTAAAGGCCTGAATAAGAATAATTACAGTAAGTTTATCTCATCGCTCATAAACAGGGTAGTTTTAAAAGGCGATGAAAAAATTTCCCTATCTTCTTTGGAGAAAAAACTTAATTCAAAAGACCTGGAAAAGATAATAAAAAAAATAAACAAAGTAAATAACTGGCAGATTGAAACGGATAAGCCTTCCGACCGGATAGATGGCGGATTTATTCTCAAGGGTAAAGATTATGAAACCGTAGTCGGCTGGAACAATATAAGGGAAGATATCAAGAGCGAATATGAAAATAAGATTATAAAGGAGCTATTTTAATTGGAGGTAGCTCACCTTCAGAATTCAGATTATCTTTTTCTTGTGGGTAAGGTGCGGGTTTTTGAAAACAAGTTATTCGACCGGGGCAGATTCAGGCGGCTTATTGAAACCGGCAGCCGTGAAAGATTTATAAAAGAGCTGTCAGATACAAAATATCGTCTATCTGCCGAGAGAATAAAAAACGATGATAACCGGAGCAATTTTATTATTGCCTGCGACGGATATTTATATGAAGTATACCGTAACTTTAAAAATAAAGTAGAGGACTCTTCTTTTCTGGATATTTTTATGCTTGAATCGGATATAGCGGATTTTGTTGATTTCGCCAGAGGTGCAGAATGTAAAGAAAGCTATTGCCGGGGTGTTTTAAATATTAACTGGGCCGAAGCAGAAGACCTGTCAGGATTTTTTAAGGAGGCCCAAAATAAAATAGAGAAGATTCAGTCCGGAGCATCTTTAAATGAAATCAGTTACTTTCTTATAGAAAAAGTCTGTATGGATATGATAACAGAGAAATACTTAAAAAATGTACAAAGCCCGGCATTGAGGGAATACCGCCGTTACTATATAGATACCAAAAACCTTTTGGCCAAGGCCAATATGAATGTTAATGACAGTTTTTTAAGAGGAGGTAATATAGATACTCATTTCTGGAAACGCGTAAATATAAGCGACGGGATACCGAGAAAAATAAAGTCACAACCCTATATGCAAAACATTAAATCAACCGGGAACAGGAATTTATGGGAACCGGAAATAAGAAGGTTTCTTTCCGGGCTTTTAAAAAATATGAGGAAGCATACCTTCGGGCCGGAGGCGGTAACAGCCTATATGTTATCTATAAAAGAAGAGATAAAAAATCTAAGTTTAATATATACCGGGCTCGGCATGGGGCTGGGCGAAGATTTAATTAAAGACAATTTGAATTTAGCTTATGTCTGAAAAATTTAATATTATAGCTCTGGGTAAAGAGGAGTTTATAACGCCTTACGGGCTTTGCGGGTTCAGCACAAAAGAAATCCGGACATTTAGTAAAGCAGCTGAATACATTTTAAAGTCTGACCTGAAAAACTTAGTCTTTTTAATGGATGAAGAGATAATAGATAATGAGGAAAAAATTCCGGAGTTGGAAGACGAAGGCGCTAATATTTTAATTTTAAAAGGATGGGGGAGTTCGGATATGGCAGAAAGTAAAATTAAGAATGCGGCCATAAAAGCTATAGGAACGGATATAGATATAAATAAGGAATAAAGATATATGAGTTCAAAAAAGCAGGAAAAAGGAGCAATAACAAGAATTGCGGGACCGGTTGTGGGGGCTACGGGTTTAAAGGGTGTAAAGATGAACGAAGTCGTTCGGGTAGGCAAAGAAAGGCTTATTGGTGAAGTAGTTGAACTAAACGAGGATAATGTTTCCATCCAGGTCTATGAAGAGACTGCCGGAATAAAACCCGGTGAGCCGGTAGAGGCATTGGGAGAACCGCTTTCTGTAAGCCTGGGGCCCGGGGTTATAGGCTCAATCTACGACGGCATACAGCGTCCGCTGGATTTAGTCAAGGAAGAGACCGGGGATTTTATAAGTCGTGGAGTTGATATACCCGCTCTTGATGTTGATAAAAAATGGGAGTTTTCTTCGGAAATCAAAAAAGGTGATAAGGTATCTACCGGGACTATAGTAGGGGCGGTTCCCGAAACTGTTATTATAAAGCATAAGGTTATGGTCCCTCCGGGGATATCCGGCAGGGTAGAAAAAATATCTTCCGGGAAATATACAGTGGAAGATGAGATAGCAGTTATAAAAGACGATTCAGGTAAAAAACATTCAATAAAGATGGCCCAGCGCTGGCCGGTAAGAAAAAAAAGGCCCTATGGTAAAAAATCTCCCCCCGAAGAACCCCTTATATCCGGACAGAGAGTGATCGATACATTTTTTCCCATAGCTAAAGGCGGGACGGCTTCCATACCCGGCCCCTTCGGGTCGGGCAAGACCGTTGTACAGCAGCAGTTGGCCAAGTGGGCGGACGCCGATATTATTATATATATTGGCTGTGGGGAGAGGGGGAACGAGATGACCGATGTCCTTACTGAATTCCCCGAACTTGAAGACCCGCATACCGGAGAGCCCCTAATGAAAAGAACTGTTCTTATCGCCAATACTTCAAATATGCCGGTTGCGGCCCGGGAGGCCTCAATATATACCGGCACAACTATCGCCGAATATTTCCGTGATATGGGATATAAGGTCGCCCTTATGGCCGATTCAACCTCAAGGTGGGCGGAGGCCTTGCGGGAGATGTCCGGAAGACTGGAAGAAATGCCCGGGGAAGAAGGGTATCCCGCTTATCTGGCTTCCAGAGTAGCGGAGTTCTATGAAAGGGGCGGAAGAGTGAAATGTCTCGGCGGCAATCGGGAAGGGTCTCTATCTATTATAGGGGCGGTCTCACCGCCGGGCGGCGATCTATCCGACCCTATGGTTAAAAATACGCTGCGGGTGGTAAAAGTCTTCTGGGCTCTCGATGATGATCTTGCTTCCCAGAGGCACTTTCCGGCCATACACTGGTTGAGGTCGTACTCGCTTTATAAGGATAATATAAAAGATTACATGGAAAAAGAAATTGCCGATAATTTTATGGAAATACGTGACGCAGCTGTTTCTCTCCTTCAGAAAGAAGAATCTCTTGAAGAAATTGTGCGCCTCGTAGGGGTTGAATCTCTCTCTTCGGCTGACCGGCAGGTCTTAGACAGCGCTAAGATGATAAGAGAAGATTTTTTTCAGCAGCATGCTTTTGATCCCGCCGAAACGTTTACTCCCATAAAACAGCAGTACAGGATGCTTAATTCTATAATGCTGTTTTACGACAAAATGATTAAGGAGATAGAGAAAGGAACGGATTTTGAGGATGTCTCAGTTGAGGGGGTAAGAGAAAAAATAGCTAAAATGAAATATATAGAAGCAGAAAATTTAAAGGAATTTGATAAATTGGACGAAGAAATTAAAAAAGAAATTACAAAGTCAGCCGGAGAAAATACCCAAAAATCCGGTAAGGATAAAGAAGTAAAAGAAGAAACAACAAAAAAATCCGGGAAGAAATCCAAGCCTAAAGAAGAAACCAAGAAAATAGAGGATTTAGAGAAAGAAAAGCGCCAGAAAAAAGTTACAGATAAGATAAAGAAGAAAAAGAAAAATGTAGATAAGGTAAAAGAGGCAGAAGAAAATAGCGACAGTAAAACAGGAAATAAAAAATCATGAGACAAGAATATTTAACGGTTAAAAGTATTTCAGGTCCGCTTTTTTATGTTCAAAAAACCAAAGACATCTCTTACGGGGAAATTGCTCAAATAAAACTCCCCAGTGAGGAACTGCGTTTGGGTCAGGTACTGGAAGTTAACAAGGATGTTGTATTGCTCCAGTTATTTGCCGGTACGTCCGGCGCAAACCTAAATAATTCCCGGGTAAAGTTTTTAGGGGAAGGGCTGAAATTGCCCGTATCAGAAGATATACAGGGAAGAATATTTGACGGGATGGGGAATCCCATAGATGATGCGGGCCAAGTAATAGCGGACAAAAAGCTGGATATAGACGGTCGCCCCATAAATCCTTACTCAAGAAGTTACCCGGAAGAGTTTATTCAGACAGGAATATCTGCAATTGATGCCATGAACACTCTGGTCAGGGGGCAGAAGCTGCCTATATTTTCGGGTAGCGGACTGCCGCATAACCGCATTGCCGCCCAGATAGCCCGCCAGGCAAAAGTAAAAGGCGGTAAAGATGATTTCTGTGTTATATTTGCGGCTATGGGGATAACTTTTGAAGAGGCCCAGTATTTTATAAGTGATTTCAGAAAGACAGGAGCAATTGAAAGGGCTGTTCTATATCTTAATCTTGCCGACGACCCGGCAATTGAACGCTTGGCCACGCCCAAGATTGCCCTTACTGCCGCTGAATATCTTGCTTTTGAAAAAGATTATCATGTAGTTGTGATTATGACTAATATGACAAACTATGCGGAAGCTCTGCGGGAAGTGTCGGCGGCGCGAAAGGAGATACCCGGCCGAAGGGGATACCCGGGATATATGTATACTGACCTGGCCACTATCTACGAGAGAGCGGGAAAAATAAAGGGTAAAAAAGGTTCAATTACTCAAATTCCCATATTGACTATGCCCAATGATGACAAGACTCATCCTATACCGGATTTAACCGGATACATTACCGAGGGGCAAATAATTGTTTCCAGGGAGCTCGAGCACAATGGCATATATCCGCCGGTAGATGTTCTTCCTTCTCTTTCCCGGCTTAAACAGAAAGGGATCGGTGAAGGCAAGACGAGGGAAGATCACTCTGCGGTAACTTCACAGCTTTTTGCGGCCTATGCAAAAGGAAAACAGGCAAAAGAACTGGCTGTAATATTGGGGGAAGCAGCGCTTTCGGATGTAGATAAGAAATTTTCTGCATTTGCCGATAAGTATGAAAAAGAATATGTTTCTCAGGAAGAATACGAGGGCAGAAGCATAGAAGAAAGCCTCGATTTGGCCTGGGAACTTTTAAAGATGCTTCCTAAAGAAGAGCTTAAACGTGTTAAGGAAGAGCAGATTAAAAAATACATGAAATAATATGGGCAATCCGCTAAATATAAATCCCAATCGGATGGAGCTGATGAAACTCTCTAAAAGACTTTTACTTGCAAAACGCGGCCACCGCCTGCTTAAGGATAAACAGGATAATCTCATGGACAGGTTTACAAAAGTCATTAAGGATGTTAGAATTATACGAAGGGAGATTGAAAGACTGTATAAAGAGCTCAAAATACCGTATTTTATATCAAAACATATTAGTAATGCGGAGACTTTTAATTCTTTCAGGTATGACCCTGTGGTTGAAGCTTCAATTACCGGAAGCCATTCAAGAGTCATGAATTTAATTATACCCGAGCTAACGGTTAAATTTTCCGAGAATATAGATGCTCTGGGTAATTTAAATTTATCTTCGGTCTTTCCGGGGTTTTTAAAAGAGTTTTTTAAACTGGTAAATAAGATCGCCGATTTAATAAATGCCGAAAAAAAGATGTATCTAATTGCCGAAGAGCTTCAGAAGGTAAGGAGGAGGGTAAATGCCCTGGAATATATATTTATTCCAAAATTGGAGGAAACGCATAATTACATAACTATGCAGTTAGAGGAAATGGAAAGAGAAAACAATACGAGGCTGATGAAAATCAAAGATATTGTGAGAAAAGCTAAATAATAAAATGACCGGGATCTTTATTGCCGTTAATTCCGTTATTGTCGGCATATTAATAGTTATATTATTCTTATATATAAAAGAACGCAGTCGGAGAGAAAACGATATTGCCGATCTAAAGCGCGCCCGTGCTGAGAATGTCCGGTATATCGATGATCTAGATAACCTGCTTGCAATGTTGGCCCGGTTTCAGGCATTCGGCATGTCTTATACAAAATCCGAGAATATAGAAAAACTTTATGATTTAATTATAGAATGTGCTACCGATCTTTTAAATACTAATATGGGTTCCCTAATGCTTTTAAATAAAAAGACCAATAAGATTGAGATAGTGGCTGCAAAAGGTATCGCTGAAAATGTAATAAAAACAACAAGTATGTCAGTCGGGGAAGGTATTGCCGGTAGAGTTATGCAGAAAGGCAAAGCCATATATTGTGATGATATAGAAGAAGATGTGCGTTTTATGCGTGACTCAAGAGTAAAATATTCTTCCAAATCATTTATAGCGGTTCCTCTTAAGGTTAAAAATAAAGTCATAGGGGTATTAAACGTCAACAGCAAGTATAAGGGCAACTCTTTTAGTCCGTGGGATATACGCTTAATAAATATTCTGGCCGACCAGGCAGCCGAAGCCATTGAAAATATACAACTATACAATAACATGAAAGAGATGTATATAGAAACTATTATGACTCTGGCTGAAGCTATTGACGCCAAAGACCCGTATACAAAGGGCCATTCTGAGAGGGTAGCTGAAATTGCGGTAGAGATAGCAAAAAGGATGAAACTTCCCCAGAAACTTATAAGAAACATTGAGGTTGCGGCCTTAATCCATGATATAGGAAAAATAGGCATTAAAGACAGTATCCTGTTTAAGCCCGGCCGGCTTTCCGAATCTGAATACGAGGTCATTAAAAGGCATCCTCAGATAGGCGAGCGGATAATTGCTCCTATTGAATTTTTAACTAATGTAGTCCCCCTTGTGTTATATCACCATGAATATTACAACGGCGAAGGGTATGCGGAAGGTTTAAAAGGAGAGGAAATTCCCATCGGGGCAAGAATTATAAATGTTGTCGACGCTTATGAGGCTATGACTTCTGATCGGCCTTATCACAAAGCAATGCCTAAAGAAGAAGCGATAGCTGAAATTAAAAGAGAGGCCGGCAAACAGTTTGACCCCAAAGTTGTTGAATCTTTTATGGATATGAAAGAAGTGGATGCACTTAGTCTCAGAAAAGTTGATCTCACTCATGAAGAGTAAAGCGACTGCAGCAAAAATAGAAAAATTTATTAGGGTGAAAGTAAAAGAGGCCGGCAGGCAGGGAACCGTAGTGGGAGTTTCGGGAGGATTGGATTCGGCGGTATGCCTTTATCTTGCGGCAAACTCTTTAGACAAAGATAATATTTATCCCGTTTTTTTGCCAGTCCGTTCGAACAACAAGTTAAAAGGCCGAGTTAAAAATTTCTGTTCGGCACTTGGGGTAAAACTTAAAACATACGACCTAAGCGATATCGTAGGCCTATACCGGAAAAAGGCGGCGCCGGCTACAAAAATGCAGGCCGGTAATTTTACTGCCCGGCTAAGAACGGCATTTCTTTATTCAGAAGCAGAAAGCAGGGCTTCTTTAGTGATAAATACCAGTAATTTATCTGAAACTATGGTCGGCTATTTTACAAAATGGGGGGACGAAGCCGGTGATATCAGCCCTATAGGAGGCCTTTATAAAACCGAAGTATATACTTTAGCGGAATATCTTAAAGTTCCCGGTCAAATAATATCTGCCGCTCCCACGGCAGGTTTTTTCAAAAGACAGACCGATGAGGGGGAACTGGGTATGAATTACGACAAACTGGATGGTATTTTAAGAGCCCTGAAGAAAGGCAGCTGTAAGGAATACGGTGAGGCCGAAGTGGCAAGGGTTAAGACCATGGTCAATAAATCAGCTCATAAAAGAGACGAAATATCGGTCCCGGATCTTGAGAGAGAGTAAGGGCAAACTTTACATAGTAGCTTCTCCGCTGGGCAATCTTGAAGACATAACAATTAGAGCAATCAGGATATTAAAAGAAGTTGACCTGATAATTTCAGAAGATACCCGGACAACAGCGAAGCTTTTGTCAAAATACGACATAAAAAAAAGAAACAGGTCTTATTATTCTCCGCGTGAATATGAAAAGGCAGCCCGCTATCTGGAGATGGCTAAAAACGGCAAAGATATCGCCCTGCTTTCAGAATGCGGCACCCCGGCAATATCGGACCCGGGTTATGAAATCATAAGCCGTGCTTATAACGATGATATAGAGGTTATTCCTGTTCCCGGTCCTTCGGCTTTTGTCGCAGCTTTGAGTGTCTGCGGTCTGCCTGCGGATGAAATTTTTTTTGCCGGTTTCATACCCAGAAAAAAAGGTGAGAGAAAAAGATATTTAAAAAAGCATATAGCGGAGGATTATACATTTGTATTTTATGATTCCAAATACAGAATATGTGATACAATTGATTATATAAAAGAGATAAATCCGGATAAGATGGTCTTTATAGGCCGGGAGATGACAAAAAAGTTTGAGGAATATATTAAGGCACCGGCTGTGGATATGGCCGGGCTCCTGCGCGACCGGATAACCGTAAAAGGGGAGTTTGTAGTCGTATGTTACGGCTAATGTCTGTGAGCTACAAAACACCTTCTCCCAGGAATTTAGAGGTGTTGAATAATATTACTTTTTCTGCCGGGGTAAAAGAACATTCAATCATATACGGGGATAACGGTTCAGGCAAAACAACTATGGTAAAATTACTGCTTAAATTAATTAAAGCAGATTCCGGGTATATAGATTGTCCTGATGGTGATCTCATTGCGGTCTTTGAGGATATAGAATCTCAGCTTATCTTTTCCAGTGTAAAAGAAGAGATTGAATCCACCGGCCGGGATATGGTCAATGATGAAATAATATCAGATTTGGGTATAGAGGAGTTTAAGGATAAAAGTACACTGGAATTATCTTACTCTCAGAAAGCTCGGGTAGTATTTGCAGTATCATATTTGTCCGGAAAAGAATATATGATTTTGGATTCTCTGCCCCCTGATAATAAAATTAACAGTGTTATATCAAAAATCGCCGAAAAAAATTTAAGGACAGTAATACTTTTTATGCCTTTAGACGACAAGCGAAATTATCCTGGCTTCTGGAAGACTTATTTGTTGAAAAAATCCAGGTTAAACAACTATAATGAAAATTAACGGCATCAGAATTGTCCGGAAAAGTTTTATGGGGACGAGGAGGGTTATACGGGAAGCAACTGCTTCTTTTAATGGCCGTATAAATATTATTTACGGGTTACCGGGAAGCGGGAAAACAACTCTTCTGGAAGGGATAGCGGGGGTCGGGGAGTTAGATTCCGGGTCTATTAATTTATCAGCCCGGCTACTGTTTTTAATGCAGGTACCCGAAAGGAGTTTTATATATTCTAAATGCCTGACAGAAATTACGGAAGGGAAAAATATCTCTGAAAGCGATTGGGAAGTTTTTAATAAACTTGGTATTTCCGGAGATATGCTTGATATGTCTCCCTGGAATTTAAGCAAAGGAGAAAAGAAAAGGATTTCTCTGGCCACAATTTTAAAAAAAGCAAGAGAGAGTGCAAAAAAGAAAGTTGTAGTTATTTTAGATGATCCTTTCCGGGATTTGGATATTAAAGGCAAAGTAAGTTTTTTAAAGCTGTTATTCATGAATGATAATTTTGACAAAATTATCATGGCTACAGCAAATGAACGAGATATGAAATTACTTAAAGAGGCAGATTTAGATTATGCCTGCTACCGGATTAAAAAAGGCAGATTAATAAGTGTTTAAAAAAGTACGAAATATAAAGATATTCTATAAGTTTTTGCTCATACTTCTGTTTCTGTTGGTCATACCGTTGGGAATAGTGGGATGGAGGCTTATTAATATTAACCGGGTAAACCTGCAGGACGTAATACTTGAACTGCATATCAAACAGGCTACTTCCGTAGCAGAGAGGGTAAAAAGCTATATGTCTAACCTGAAGGAAAAACTTAAATTTATAATTTCTGTACACCGAGAACCTCCTATAGACTGGACGCTTACTCGGAGAATTTTAAAATCAATGATAACTTCTTCCGAAAAATTTTTAACTATAAGTACGGTGAATTCCGACGGCCGGGAGCTTACAAAAGTATATCAGCCGTCTCTGGAAGGAAAAGTAAAACTTGAGTCCAGAAAAGAAGATTTAACTTTCATAGAATCAAAAGATACCGGAGAGTTAGCGATTAGTTCTATATATTACGAGGGTAGAACACCACGAATAAATCTCGTTTATCCTTATACTAAAGACATTTATTTATATATTAAGGCTGACATGACCGAGTTGCTGGATACGGTGAAAAATTCCCGGATAGGAAAGACCGGTATCACATATATCGTAGATAATGAAGGCAGTATAGTTATGCATCCTGATATTCAACTGGGGGTTAAATCAGTATCGGTAAAAGAAAGACCCATAGTCCGGGAAGTAATTTCCCGTCGGCTTCGGGGCAGTAAAGAATATACAGATGAGGATGGGAACCAGATTGTGGGAGCTTACGCTCCGGTCGCTGCGTTGGATTTGGGGTTATAGTTGAGCATGATAAAAGCGAAGCATATCTGTCGGTTATAAAGATGAGGCAAAACGCATTTATTTTCTTGATTATTGTTTTAATAGCTGCCTGTATCGCCGGATATTTTATGGCCCAGAATCTAACTTCACCTATAATTAAACTGACTGATACGGCAAGAAATATAGCCTCCGGAAATTTTAAGGTTGATAAAATAAGTAGATGGTTAAAAAAAGTACGTCTTAAGGACGAAGTTGCCGAACTGGCCTCTACATTTATAGTTATGACCCGGCAGCTCAAAAGATATAACGATATGCAGGCCGATAAGATGAACGCTATTATTTATTCTATTGCAGACGGTATAATCATGACAGATTATTCCGGAGAGGTTATACTCTCCAATCAAAGGGCCAACGAACTTTTAAATATTAGTTATAGAAGCACCCTGAAAGGAAAAAATATACAGGATATAATAAAGAGAAAAGAAATAACCGAAAGCCTCAGGGAAGTCAGGAAAAAGAAAGAGTTCGTTACGAAAGAGATAGACCTTTCCGAAAAAGAAATAGCCAAATACCTGCAAGTGGATATCTCAGTGGTATCCAGTACTGAATCAGGGTCGAATATGGGGACGGTATCGGTAATCCGGGATATAACCCTGGAAAAAGAATTGGAGAAATTAAAGGACGAGTTTACCCATTCCATAACACATGACCTCAGGAGTCCTATGACTTCCATAAGAGGATTTTTGGAATTTTTACTGGATGAAAGTGCCGGAAAGATTAACGACCAGCAGAAGGAATTTTTACAGATAATAGATAAGTCTTCGCTGAGGCTGCTGGATATGATCAATAATATACTGGATATTGCTAAGATGGAAACCGGGTCTATGCCCATGGAACTTTCCACTGTAAATTTCAAGGATATTATTAAAGATGTACTTGAATCCCTTGAGTCACAGGCCCAAAAAGACCAGGTCGAATTAAAAATGACAGCCGAAAGAAAGATGCCCGATCTCATTGCCGATAAAAATTTAATACATAGAGCAATAACCAATCTGGTCAGTAATTCCCTGAAATTTACGCCGGAAGGCGGTTCGGTTACCGTTAAACTTGCTGCGGACGAAGACCGGATGTCGGTTTCGGTAGTCGATACCGGGCAGGGAATGCCCAAGGAATATGTTGATAAGATATTTAATAAGTTTGAGCAGGTAAAAGGTAGCAAAGGCAAGAGGAAAGGTACCGGACTGGGGCTTACAATAACAAAATATATAGTTGAATCTCACGGGGGTCAGATATGGGTTGAGTCCGAACTCGGTAAAGGGTCAAAATTTAATTTTTGGATATCCCGGCATCTTAAGGAAGAAAACCAGAATGAATAAAAGATTAAAGTATGAAGGCAGGGGGTTTATTTATTTTAATAAGTATATTAAATTTTTAACCATATATAAAAACATTATAAAAACAATTATTCTAATTACACTGCTGGCCAGAAATTCTGCCTTTACGGCAGAAGCAGCTGAATCTGGGGCCCCTGTAAAATTACTTGAAATTGAGGTTAAATCCGGGGATACTCTTTCAAAATTTGCCCAAAGATATCTTAACGATCCTCAGAGATGGCCGGAACTTTTAGAATACAATACGATACCTTCCGGCGACCCCGACCTTTTACTGCCCGGAGACAAATTGCAGGTTCCGGCAGGCCTTGTAAAAGACCAGATAGCTGACATAATTTATATGAAAAATAATGTGAGGAAACGTCGGGAAGGGGCGAGTTCCTGGGCGGAAGCAGAGTTATACGAAAGAATGTATCCGGAGGATGGTATACGAACCGCGGCTAATTCTTTTGCTAAAATCCAGTATCTCAAGGGAGGCGCGGCAAATATCGGGGAAAATGCACTTGTTTTTTTAAGGCCTGAAGAAAAAAGAGACGATGTGGTTAAACTTAAAGTCGGCGAGTTAAAAGCAAAAGATGTTAAAGTCCTTACTGATTCAGCGTCTATTGACCCCGAAAAAGACTCTGAATATACTGCCAAAGTTGATGAAGACAAAAAGACGACATTGAGCGTATTTAAGGGAAATGTTGAGTTTATTTCCAGTGGACAGAAAGTAACTGTTGACGAAGGATTTATGTCAGTGGCGGAGTTAAATAAACCGCCGTCGCAACCCATGCAGCTTCCCGACCCGCCGGAATTTAAGGATACGCCGGGAGGCAAAGGCAACGCCGGCAACGAGATTCCCGAAGATGTTATAACTTCAAATACGTTTAACCCGAGTCAGTTAACTAAGCGGCTTTCGTCAGCCGACAGACGCAAAGCGGGGATAAAAAGCGTCCATGTCCAGGTAGCCAGGGATAAAGAATTTACCCGACTGTTAATTGACCGGGAAATTAAGGGGGCTACTGAGGAAAAGATAAAAGACAAATTAAATGACGGTGAGTACTGGTGGCGGGCGGCATTTGTAAATGAGGCAGGGGTAAGAGGCAAGTTTTTTGAACCTGTGTCGCTGAGGGTGGACAGTCAGCCGCCGGCATTAAGAATTATTAATCCGAAAGGAGGTAAAAAAATAAGGGCCTCTATCGTAATAGTAAAAGGGGTCAGCGAACCCGGAACGTATGTCAGAATTAATGACGAGAAAGTCACTGTAGATAAAGACGGTAATTTTGTAACCGCTTTAAATGTTAAATTCGGCCAGAATATTATAAAAGTAGAAGCAACTGATAATCAAGGGCGAAATACTGACAAAGAAATTTCTATCGAGGGCACTCCAATTGAAGAAAAAGGCAAAAAGGCAGAGACACTGGTAGTTGTGGGTGTTATTTCTTCAATTTTAAGCATAGCAGCCATAGTAATTGCCGTAATAAGATGAGCAGTAGCCCCCCCGGACCTTTAAAAGTTTTAATTGCCGACGATGACAAGGATACCAGATTTTTGGTTAAAGTTCATTTGAGGGATTTTTATTCCCAGATAAAGGAGGCTCGCGACGGCGAATCCGCACTAAAAATTATTAGGCAGGACCCGCCGGATTTAATAATTTTAAACTATATGCTTGATAAAATAACCGGGTACGAGGTGGCGGATAAATTATCGAAAGACGATAACCTGAATGATATTCCGGTTATTATATTGACATTAGAGGGCTTTGACCTATATGAAGACAAATCGGGAGTTGACGACTATCTGGCCAAGCCATTCTTGAGGAATCAGTTTTTAGAAGTGGTGGGGAAAATTGTGAATCTGGGCGACTACAGAAAAAGAGACAGCGATGAAATAAAAAAAACTCGGGCAACCCAGATTAAAAATAATAATCGTGAAAAACAAGCCCCGGGAAGAAAAAAAATATTAGTTGCTGATGATGAAGATAATATAATAAAGCTGCTTGAACTCATATTAGCTGACTACGAGCTTGATATAGCAACATCCGGCGAAGAGCTGGTAGAAAAAGCATTGTCGGGAAATAAATATGACTTAATAATTTCGGATGTAGTTATGCCGGGTTTAAGCGGATGGAAAAGTATTAAAAAGGTCAGGGATAATGGCATAGACTGTCCTGTAATATTTAATTCCGGTCTGGTTAAAGATATGGAATTATATGAGACTTTAAAACCTGAAGGACCGTCGGAATTCATGCTTAAACCCTTTAAAAAGGCAAAGCTTCTGGAAACAATAAAAGAGTTTATCTGACTACGGAGTCCCTTGAATATAAATTCAATAATAATTAAGATTTAAAACATTGCGCCCGTAGCTCAACTGGATAGAGCGTCTGGCTACGGACCAGAAGGCTGAGGGTTCGAATCCTTTCGGGCGTGCCAATTTATATTACCTGGATTAAAAGAAAAATAGCATTTAAATTATTATGGATAATAGAAGAAACGATTTTTTTATGGAAAAAGCAATGGGAGTTGCCCGCTCCGGTATAGATAATAAAGAAATTCCCGTTGGGGCAGTTGTAGTTGAAAATGAAGAAATAATTGGGGAAGGGTATAACATGCAGAAGGCTGAAAATGACCCTACGGCTCATGCCGAAATTGTAGCTTTAAGGAAGGCCGCTGAATTAAAAGGTAATTTTCGCCTGGACGGCTGCAATTTATATGTAACCGTAAAACCCTGCCTGATGTGCCGGGAGGCAATAAAAAGAGCTCGCATAGAAATAGTTTTTTTCGCATCTCCCCAGGCAAGGGAAGCTACACATACCCCGCAGTACGTAAGATTAGAAGAGTATTCCGATAAATCAACGGAATTAATAAGGAGTTTTTTTAAAAAAAGAAGATGATTAAAAAAATATTGGTTACCCTATCAGTGATTTTATCGGGGGTTTCTTTTTATGTAATAGTTGGGAAATATAATGTTTCTTGGACATCCTGGTGTTGGGTGTCGTTTGCCCCTTATATGCTTATTGCCGCTGTGGCTATGATAGTAAATAACCGTTTATTACAGACGATATTTGTCCCCTCGCTTTTATTTTATGGTGCGGGAACTCTGCTTGCGGAGCCGATTAAATTTCAATATTCGTATGCTCATATATCGCCGGTTGTGATGATATTAATGTCAATATATATCATATTTACGCAGCTTATAAGATTGAGGGTGTTGAGAATAATATTTGGACTGTTGGTAGGAATCATACTTTTTCTGGTCGTTCATCTTGTCCGGCCTAATTTTTTAGATAAAGAAGACCTGAAAAATATTTCTTTCAGGGAGAACACTTTACTTTATAATTATTCAAAGATACAATAAAAGGAGGGGTGGCCGAGTGGTTGAAGGCGGCGGTTTCGAAAACCGTTGTGCCCAATAGGCACCGGGGGTTCGAATCCTCTCCCCTCCGCCATTTTTATATAATGGATTCGAAAGAAAGCAAAGCAAGTGTGCTTCGCTAAAAAACAGTCATTTAGACTGTTTTTCTTGACGCTTCGAAACAAGTGTGCTCAACCTGAGGAACAACCATTTAGGTTATTCCTCCTAGACGGTTTCGCAACTCCTAAATGGAGAAGAGCCTGGAGGTCGGCAATGTGGCAAGCAGTTGTGAGAAAAGTCACGGCAAAATTTTGAGATATGAGATATTTATTATAAATCAATTATGTAGAAATTAGTTTTTCTATTACTTACAGTTACCCTGCCCATAAAGGCGGCGTCTATGACTATAGACGACAGCGGTAGGATAAAAACCAATGCCGCCCCGACGATAAGTGAAGTTAAAATCGACGGACAAAAAGATAATAAGGACATAGTAATAAAAGACGGGCGTTTTCCTATAATATCTTGGGAGTTTACCGACAGCGACAGCGACGATATACGGAAATTAAATATTAAAATCAGCCGGTGGGGGGGGGGAAGAAGTCATAGATAAATATTTGGAAACTATCAGCGACCCGAACATTCGGGCAATTTCCATGGAAGGCATCTCGCTGCAGTTAACGGCAAATACTACTTATCAGCTTCAGGTAAGGGTTAAGGTTTCGTCCGACTCATACCGCATCTGGTCGGATACCGTTACTTTTTATACAATTGCCCCTGAAGTAGAAATAAATAATAAATCAGTGGATCTTAAAATTGACTGGAATAATCCTTTCTACGGAGGAAGTTACACAAAGATAAGGTATTCCATACCGGAAGGTCCGGATAAAAAAGTATTCCTGGGGATATATACTTTAAGCGGGCGGCTGGTCAGGGTGCTTGTAAATAATAAGATAGAGCTATCCGAAGTTATACATACTAAAAAGTGGGATGGCAGAGATGATGCCGGCTCCATGGTGGGAAGCGGCACATATATCGTCCATCTCAGGGTAGGAGAGAAATATAAAACGGAAAATGTATGTTTTGTAAGATAAAGATATTTTTTGCGGCGGCATTATTTTTTTTCGCACCAATTTTAAATGCGGGCCGATTTTCCGGCGCGGCTAACTGGCTGAATATTAATCCTTCTCCAAGAGCTTCGGGAGTGGGGCTTGCTTATTACGGGATAGCCGAAGGGGCAAATGCGGCTTTGTTTAATCCCGCGGCCGTCGGGTTTATAAAAAACAGGGAATTAAAAGCCCACTACGGTTTACTCCTGGCCGGAATAAGATATAACTCCCTTGCTTATATCGAGCCTGCCGCCGGGCCGGGGTCAGCATCTTTAATCGTGCGTAATATTCTGTCCGGAAAGATGGATAAGATAAGCGATGGAAAAAAAGATGGGTGTTTTTACAGCAGCGACTTTTCCGTAGACATCGGATACGGCTTTGCTCTGGGAGAAACGTCAGCAGGCATAAATATACGCAATCTTCAGAGTAAAATAGGCAGCAAATCAGCTTCTGCGTATGCTGTGGACGCCGGAGTTTTTTCCCGGATATTTCAAAATACACGCGCAGGTCTGAGCATACATAATATCTCAACTCCGCTTAAATACCGGCAGTCAGAAGAATATATCCGGGCTACGCTCTCCGGAGGTCTCTCCCAGAGGTTTAATCTCACCGAGGAAGCAGTTGATTTTACAGTTTCCGGAGGTTTTAAATACTTGGATTATGAGGAGTGGGAAGCGGGAATAGGCATCGAGCATACCGCCTTTAACCAGTTTACATTGAGAGGAGGGTATAAATACAGATTCATAGATAACCGGCTTAAATTTCCGGAGGGAATTACCGTCGGTGTGGGACTTAATATATATGGGATATTGGCTGATTATGGTTGGGTCCCGTATGGTCAGATGGGCTACACTCACAGGATAGGTTTAGGGTTTAAATTCGGAAAATCCGGAAAAGAGAAATCAAAGATAAGCATAAATACGAATAAAGTTATATATTCTCCCCAGACCGGAAGTTTAAATATCTATCTTAACGGTATTAACTTCCGGCAAAAAGGAGAGCTCTATATAGATATTACGGATTCCTATGGCATATCGGTAAAAAGAATAGATTTGCCGGAAGGAAAAAGACGCCTAATCTGGGACGGAACTGAGGAAAGCACCAAGAAAGATTTAGATGGCAACTACTCTCTCCGGTTATTCAGAAAGAAAGATGAACAGCAACAACTTCTTGCGGATAAGGATATTATTATAGACAGCACACCGCC
This sequence comes from Elusimicrobia bacterium LH_S2, assembly GCA_023660015.1. Taxonomy (GTDB): domain Bacteria; phylum CG03; class SLGR01; order SLGR01; family JAGXOG01; genus JAGXOG01. The sequence continues at coordinate 20,342 of JAGXOG010000017.1, forward strand.
GGATTTTAACATAGAATATTCGACAAAAGAATTTTCTCCCGACGGCGACGGCAAAAATGATATATTAACCATGAAAGTATCCGGCAGCGATAAAAATAAACTGGACAGTTACAATATTAAAATTTATAACAGTTCTGGCAAAATCGTTAAAAAATATGCCGGCACTTCCCTTCCCATAGATTACCGGTGGGAGGGTAAAGACGATTATTACGAGCAGCCGGTTTCTGAAGGCGCCTATTCGGTGAAAGCCAGTGCCGGGGATATAGCCGGCAACACCAGGGTGCTGGAAAAGACTGTAGTTAAAGTTAAATATCCGCCTAAAGTAATTACGGAAAAGATAGAGATAGTTGAAGAAGACGAAGGTTTAAAGATTAATTTAAAATCGCAGGTTCTTTTCGGGCAGGGTAAGTCCGAACTGAAAGAAGAAAGTTTTGAGTCTCTCGATGAGGTTGTGAGAGTCCTGGAAGCTTATGAGAAGAATAAAGTTTCCGTTGAAGGACATAGTGACAGCGTGGGCTCAGACCGTGTTAATAAGAAAATATCATTAAAAAGGGCGGATGCGGTCAAAGAATACATTTTAAAAAACGGTATAGACACGGGAAGAATATCCGTTAAGGGGTGGGGTGAGGAAAAACCGATAGCGTCTAACCGCACCCGGGCTGGAAGAATGGCAAACCGGAGGGTTGAAATAATTATTTTAAAGGGTAAGATAAAGTAAAAAGTAGGCATCGTACCAAAAGTAATGGATATATGAGAAATAGTTTTGCAAAGAGTCTCTTTTTCTGCTCCGGTTTTCTTTTGCTTTCAGCACGCAGAAGTCACGCTTGAAACTCAAAAACTTACTCGTCATATTGACGAGTTCAGATAGTTTGAGTTTCTTCCTAACGGAACCAGCATGACTTTTGACAGGAGGACAAAGTCGTTCAAAAGAGACTCTTTGCATAAAAGCCAATCCATTAACTTTGGGACAACGTCAAAAAGTATATTATGAAAAATTTTCTTGTAAGTTTAATAATCAGTATTTTAGTAGCCACCGGTATTGTTTACTTGACGGAGGCAGGAATACTCCCCTGGGAGAAGATTACCGGCAAATATTATTCTGTTCCCGATATGTCAGGCCTGAGCCGGGAAGGGGCGCAGGTCTTGGCCAGGGTTAAGAAGCTGAATCTAACAGTTGCTCAAGAAGTTTACTCGGATGAATATAAAAAGGGAACGGTTATTTCTCAGGCCCCGCCGGCAACCGCTAAAACCGGGGATAACTCAGTCAGTATAGTTGTAAGCAGAGGGAGACCGGTAGTATATATGCCGGATATTATCGGACTGGATATTGAAAGTGCGGTTAAACAACTTAAGAAAGAATCTTTAAAAAATATTAAAAAAGTATTTAAACATTCAGAAAAACCGGAAAATAAGGTGATTAGCACCCGTCCGGAAGCCGGCCAGGACATAAACTATGAGGAGCAGATAGAAGTCACGGGATCTAAAGGCCCCAAGCTGACTACGGTTCCGGACCTTGCCGGCAGGTCTCTTTCCTACGCAAAAAATATTCTTTCTGAAAAAAATCTTCAGCTGGGCTATATTAAAAAAGAAACTGATATTGAACAGAGATTCGGGGTTATCTTAAGACAACACCCCCTGGCCGGCCGTAAAGTTAAAGAAAAAACTTCGGTTACAATTGTCTTAAACGAAGAAGAAAAGTAATACTTATCTAATTAATTATGAATAAAAGAATTAAAAAACTTATTATTATATCTCTTTCAGTTATTATAATAGTTGTAATTGCCATAGTAATAACCGCCAAAATATTATTTACTCCGCAAAGAGTTACCCGGACGGTAGTGGCAGCGGCCTCGGATATTTTAAATCGGGAAGTGCAGATTGAAAATGCGCACCTGGGATTTGCCAGGATAATATTAGAAGGGATAGAGGTAGAAAATAAAAGTGCCGCCGAAAAATTATTTGTATGTAAAAGAATTGAGGCTAAATTCAAAATACTTCCGCTTTTTAAGAAGCAGCTTCATATTAATAAATTATTAATAAGGTCGCCGCGGATTAATCTGGACAATAAATTTAACATAGATATGCAGCATCTTATGACTGTCCGAATGGCAAGCATGGTAAAGGGGGGTCATACAAAATTTGCCATAAACAAGCTTGACCTTCAGGATGCAAATATTAATTTTTACCCCCCGGTATTCCCTGCGGTAAGTTTACAAAATATAGATATAAAACTGGAAGGTGATTCTATTAGCGAGCCTATGAATTTAACTGTCCGACTTAACCCGGGTCTTAAGTTTATTGAAGATATAGATTTAGATGCCACTTTAAATATTGTAAAAGATGAAACTTTTATAAATCACTTTATACTTGAAGGTCGCGGTGGCCGGTTGGATTTAAAAGGGGATATAGCAGGCCTTTTTAGTTCCCCAAAAGTGGACTTAAAATATGAATACGGTGATTTCCCTGGGCGGCTTAAAGAAGGGGGGTTTTTAATTGAGGGGGGCACCTGAACTTAGGGGAAATATAAGGACTAAAGACAAAAGACTGAATATAGGCGGGCAACTTGATTTAACCCGAAGCCCGGTAAGTTATAAGGATATATATAAAAAAAATGCCGGGGAAAAGTTAAAGTTACAGACAGGATTATTTTATAGCCCGGGTAATATAGATATAAGCTGGTATCTGCTTGAATTTGCCGATTTTTCTCTTTCCAGAACCGGTTCAATTTCAACTGACGGGGTTACGGTGCTAAATATAATAGGAGAGGATATAAAATTAAGAAAATTAAGAGATAATTTTTCTTTTATAAAAAAATATATAGCCGGCGGCAATATGAATATCAGAAGCACTTTCAAAGAATCGTCCGGACGGCCTGAAGCGGAAGTTAACCTGGATATAAAAAATCTGGGCATTATTAATTTTAAGGGTCTGACTAATCTTTATGAAAAACTCTCCAATAAGAGAGAAACAAGATTTGATATCAATAACACATCTGTCAAATTAAAGCTGACTAAAGAAAGACTCCGCATTGAGAACCTCGAACTTACAGGAGGCGATATCGAGGGCACCGGAAAGGGATATTATATCTGGGACAAGGAACTCAATTTTACGCTTTATCCCCGGATAGAGGGCCGGAAATTAGGGCTCAGAGTATATGGCAGCACCGATAATGTCAAGGTTAGTTTGAAATAGTTTCCTATTGAAGTATAATAACTGACGGAGAGGTGCGAGAGCGGTTGAATCGGCGCGCTTGGAAAGCGTGTGACTCCTCACGGGGTCCGTGGGTTCGAATCCCACCCTCTCCGCCATCCTTGCCAAAGCGATTTATTAACAAATAATTGCAATTTTTTCCGGTGTAACCTGCTGGACTATGACCTATGGTTACGTTCTATGGGTATTCGACCCAACGAAGAGAAAATATTCCCTCCGAATAATAAAACGACGGCTCTTGCAAAACCAACCCGGCAAAATAGTAATGTTGTTTTTGTTATGTCTGCCGGATAATATTACAGTAGTGGGCTTCGATTTTTAAATCAATTTACATCTGCCGCAAGCAGGATGCGGGTTGTGTCAAATTTTTTCTGTAATTTAGCCATTACACCCTTTTAACTTACAACCACTTTGCGTGGATATCGGAAATTCGACAACTTATGTGTTGCTTTCTTTTTCCTGTTTTACATCTAACATCCGTAAATATTTTCTTCTGCAGATTCAATCTTTGTGAATTTCTTTTAAAAACGCCCTAATCAATCGCAAAGAGCTTTTTTTGTAGGGAAAAGTTCGGGAAAAATCCTTACCACTTTTGTTCTTTGAGAAATACTTCCGCTTAATCTCTCAAGCATATTAGTCGGCTTCATAGGCCTTTGATGCTTTTTAGGCAAAGTTAATACGTTTAAAGTATCTTCAATTTTATCGGCTGCCTTTGGTAATCTATCTTCATAAAATTCAACACCCTTTTTAATGTTTTTTTGGGTTTTTTCTATTGACTCCGATTCCCAAATAAAGTTAAGCGCTTTCATAAGGCCTTTACGGACCTTTTTCTTTGCCGGTTTTATTGTGTTCTTTATGAATTCTTCTTATGAAATGCGCCCGGCATGAATTTTCAATAGTTTTCTTAACCCTTCCGAATTGTCAGAAAAGACTGGATTTTGATTTTAAGATGGAAAAATTGTATTACAAATAGTTCGATAGAGAAGAGGAATAGAAAAATGTTTCGCAAAAATACGACTCATTTACAAATGTCTTTTTTCAATATAGAGAACCATCTTTCGGAGAAAAAGCAAAAGAGGATAAGAGAATCTGAGGAATACAGTTTTTATCAATTGATATTCAGGAAAATAGACGAGGAGAAATTTACCGGATTGTATTCCGAAAACGGAAGCCGGCCGAACTTACCAATTAACGTAATAGTATCGGCGATAATCCTTGCGCATCGAAACGGATGGAAGACACAAGAGATACTGAAGCAAATTGATTTTAACCTTCTAACACAGACGGCGTTGGGATTGAACAAGATGGATGATACGGCGTTTTGCAAAGCGACATTTTTCAATTTTCAAAACTATCATAACGAAACATCCTTCGGGGGATTGTTTTAATTGTAGCTATTTTACAATTTGAGGGGGGTTTTTGCTATATTTTTAAAGGACAGAAGTGGTTGGAGAATTAAACTGAATAAATTGATAAAAAGACCTAAAAGATATTAAGGTGAAGAGAGGAAAATCTTACAAAGTTGTTTGAACTAAAAATGGGGGGAAGTATTTCTCAAAGAA
>JAGXOG010000018.1 GCA_023660015.1 Elusimicrobia bacterium LH_S2
GGGTCCAGGTCACCGTCGTGCCGGATACCGCAGGACCGAATCCGTCGGAAGTGCGGCTCAATACCTGATACCATCTCGGACTATTTACAGGAATACCATCTTCTGTTGCTGTCTTATCGGCTGAAGACCAGTCCTCTAACTGCTGCCAATTGTGTGGATCACAGGTGGATTTCTCCACTCTGAATTCACTCCCGTCACCGATCCACTCTACCTTTATTTGGGATGTCTCATAACCTGCCACCGGCTCTGCGTAAGTTATCTCAGGCGGCGAAGATGGCGTTATTGCGGATGCCGCTACTCCTGCTTCTGTCTCGGTCCCTTCCAAGTTTCTGGCTATGAGTTTTGCATAATATGTAGTATTGGATTCAAGAGTATTAATATATGTGCCACCGTTCCAATCCGAGTCCTTTTTAAATGTCTTATTCCATCCCGGCGCGGAGGTTCCTGTATTTTCTATCCACCAATAAGTTGTAAAATCTGTCAGTGATGAAAACTTTATCGCATATCCCGTATCTAAAGACGGATTGCCGTTGGTAGCGGTTTCTGAGATGCTTATCTCTATTTCATCCGGATATGTCTGGTCTCTTGCCAGTGTTGCTGCTTGGGGGATTGCAGCTAAGGTGTAAAATGTTACATAATCCGTCAATGTGTTCTCTAAACCCTGATTGTTTCTTGAATTTGCTTTTGTATAATAAACTGCGTTTGTAGATAAATCTACCTCTTCCCGGCATTCGGTAACCTGCCGCCAGGATGAGGATGAAATTAATGTCTTATTATAATCATATAACTTTACTACCCATCCGCTTTGAGAGGCACCTAAATTCGTTAAACTATCTACATTAGTCGGTCTTATTAAAACGGTTGTGGTCGTTATCGTTGGAAATTCTATCCCGCCGATACTCTCTATTCGGGTCGCCTTCGGCTCTTCACCGTAAATGTCACTATATACTAACTCCCCGTTTCTTGCCTGAACTTTGAAATAATAGGTCGTATTTGCTATTAGCGGATCCCCATTTCCTCCTGTTCCTAATTTCCAATCATTATTAGTTATCCACCCGGAGTTATAGGGTATATCTGTCTCATCAAATCTTACCGTGCTGTCATCACCATAACCAAGATTATTAAATGCTAACGCATTTTCTCCTTTTGCAGTTATCGCTGATAATTTTATGTAATCAGTCCCTATTTCATCATACTTCAGGTCTGTGGGCTCTGCCTGCCGGGTCCAACGCTCTGCCCATTCCCCGTTTGCTGTCTCGATACCATCCCCATTTCGAGCTTTGATAGATACTCTATAACGTGTATTGGCGTCGAGTCCGTCTACATTTACTCCATCGGTGGAACCCCAGTTAGAATAATCTTTCCAGCAACCTTCATCCAATTCTGGTTGCAACTCATCTGTTACCCAATCTACCCACTTACTCTCACTCCAGATAGTGTTAGAATAGTTGTATGAAGATACCGCTATGGCAAATTCGGTCTCGTCGGCTTCCGGATTATCTCCTGAATTTATTACTACATTTAGTTTATTAACTCCTCCCTCAGCCGAAGATAAATTTTCTACCGTCGGTGCCGGTGGGACTGCCGCTAAGGTATAGACCGTCGTAGAGGGCATATCGGATAAATAATCATAGTACTCTTGAGCTTCCTGATTCCTGCTGTTTATTTTGTATTCATAAGCAGTATTTACCGACAATCCGGTATTTAACCACCAGTCGTTGTCTTGATGCCAGTAATCTGTGGTACCTGATGTTCTGTTATATATTATCAATCCCGATGAGGATATAGTTAGATTCGTCCAACTTCCCGTTCCCCTCATCTTCATACTATCTGTGGAAATTTCACTGCTCTCCAGCCCCGCAGGCGGCTCTATGAGAGTCGTGCGGTTTACGGTATTGCCATATACTGTCTCTACATGCGACTGATTCCTGGCTTTTATCCGTATGTAGTAGGAAGTATTAGACATTAGCCCTAAAACCTCACAGCCATCCTCAGGAGAGCCGTTAAATTCTTTTCTCCTCGCCCACTTTATCTCACTTCCAACAATACCATTAGTTGAAATATAGGTTAACGGACTGAATTCCGAGACCGTTGAAAAATTTACTAAATATTCCGTCAGCCCTAAATCATAATAGTCATTTGATGTGTTTAATTCATTACTCTCACTATCATACTGAACTTTGAGATTTAAACTCTCTGTGCTTACTGCCTCACTATAGGGTCCTATAGGAACTGCCGCCAATGTCCAGGTGGTAACTAATGCGGAGAAATCACTCTCATTTTCGGCTATATCCCTTGCTTTAACTTTGTAAGTGTAGGATGTGTTTGCTACTAAAGCAAAATCTGTGGGCGTAGAAAAACTGAGCCAGTAAGCATCAGTCCCGTCATCAAAGGCACCGCCATCGTTTTGGGTTCCCCCACCACCTACATGGCCGGTCTCTTCCCGAAACTGCCACGGCTCATCTGTTAATCCGCTTATAGTGTCTGTCCCTACTGCGGTTACCTTTATGCTATAAGTAGAAACTTCCATTACACTCTCTATACTTACACCTTCAGGCGGGGTGGTGTCTTTTTTAATGTAGAATATATCTATCCACGATGATGTGTTACCGGCCAAATCATCTGCCCGGACACTTACATAGTTAAATCCTTCGGGAATAGTGGAAAAATCCACTTCCCAACTGCCGGTGGTATCACTATAATCACTTTCGTCTATAGATGTGAAGTCCTTTACTAAATTACCACCTTCGGCAGATGATGTATGGATTTTGTAATATACCGTGGTTATGTTTATATCATAAAAACCTACATCATATAGTGTTCCGGTTGAGTTTCGCCAACTATTATCCCCTGCTTGATTGTCTGTTATCTCGGGTGTGGTGATGTCTATTACATAAGTAAATGTGGAAGAATAATTAGAATTGTTCCCCGCATTATCTTTTGCCCGAACCTGCCACCAGTATCTGCCGTCATTTTTGACATCATCATCTGTTATATCTGTATTTGTTGTGGTGGAATTAAATACTACCGTTGCCATATCCTGAGTTGAAGATACCTTTATCTCATACCACTCTAAACCGCTCGGGGGATTGCCGTTGTCATCTACACTACTCCAACTGTAATTGGGAGTGTTGTCACTTAGATAGTTACCATCTGCCGGAGAGCTCTGGGCGGGGATATCTGGATTTTGCAGATCTATTATATATGAACGGGTGGAACTCCATACTGTTTCATTCCCGGCTTTGTCTTCTGCTTTTACTTTCCACCAGTATTTATCTTCATCTAAAGAACTTGTATCATAACCGGTAGATGTGCCGGTGTATGAAGATTCATAAATTGTTCCAAAATTACTTACCGTAGATACTTCTATTATACTGTTCTCTATTCCACTTAAATTATCACTTACATTATCCCAATCCAGAGTCAATGAAGTTAAATTAGCTGCATATTCATCTTCCGGACTTACAAGAGAAGGAATTGTCGGAGAACTCCGGTCTGAATAATAAGGTCCAAAATCGTAAGTCCCGTTGGCTACATCTTCTGCATTATAGCCCTTTAAATGCAGATGCAGATTATCCGAATCCTGAGCGTCTTTTATTAAATCCCCGCTTGAGAAGGTATTGGGATAATCTGTTGTAGTTGTATTTGTATCCCATCTGTATTTATAATATTCAACGGTTCCTTCGCCAAAACCACCTACAGCAGTAAATGTAAAATCAGCATCACTGGTCCAGACCCCGGTGCTTTTATCACAACTTATATTATCCCATGAAGGCGGAATATTTAATGTGTCTTTCCATGCCGGTGTTGTAGCGGCAGGATTGCTATCCTGCGATTCCCGGTTCCGGGCAACCACTCTCCCGTAATATGTCGTATTTGCGGTCAAATCTGACACAGTCGCTGTAGCTGCAGAGCGCAAGCTCTGCGAACTCTTTATCACCCCTGTCCAATCACTTGCCGTTGAAACTTGTGCGATATAAACCGTATCATCCGGATTTGCGGGACTCTCCGCCGTTCCCCAACTCACTGTTATTGAGTCAATATGGACATCCCAGGCAGGACTATCCGGCGGCGAACAAAGAGTCGCTTTCCAAGAAGGAGAAAGCTCTGTTATCGCATCAACATTTTCCCGGTTTCTTACTATAACTCTCCCGTAATATGTCGTATTTGCGGTCAAATCTGAGACAGTCGCCGTAGTTGCAGAGCGCAAGCTCTGCGAACTCTTTATCACCCCTGTCCAATCACTTGCTGTTGATAACTCAACAATATACACCGTATCATCCGGATTTGCCGGACTCTCCGCCGTTCCCCAACTCACTGTTATTGAGTCAATATGGATATCCCAGGCAGGACTATCCGGCGCCGAACAAAGAGTCGCTTTCCATGAAGGAGAAAGCTCTGTTATCGCATCAACATTCTCCCGGTTTCTCGCTATAACCCTGCCATAATATGTCGTATTCGCGCTCAAATCTGACACCGTCGCTGTAGTTGCAGAGCGCAAGCTCTGCGAACTCTTTATCACCCCTGTCCAATCACTTGCCGTTGATAACTGCGTAATGTAAACCGTATCATCCGGATTATCAGGACTACTCGCTCCCCAGTTTATTGTTATTGAGTCAATATGGACATCCCAGGCAGGACTGTCCGGCGGTGAACATAAAGTTACCGCAGTGGCTGTCTCGGAATCACTTGAACCGGCTGTGTTATATGGCTGAATATATGTTTTATAGGTGGTATTAGGGATTAGTCCTGTTCTTGTCCAGGTCTCAATATCCGCCGCTGTTGTCTTCAGCAATGTTGAACTTGTCGCACAGTATATCTTAAATCCGTCTTCCTGATATTGACCACCGGAATTATCCGTCCAGTTCCAGGTAATACTTGAAACACCAAGAACCGTTCCCGATACTTCTGTCGGCTGGGGTGGTGGTGAAGTGTAAGTCAGCGTTATATCCTCAATCCGCGGTGTTGTGGTTGATGATGTTGTCGTAAAAGTTGACATCCATTGAATATATCTTCCAATAAGTGAAGGATTACTACCATTTGAGAGTTGACTCCAGGTAGGGGTCTCATCTCCGGCTGAAAATGATGTGTTTGAACCTCTGAGATAAACCTGAATGGTGGTTCCCGCGGGCAGAGATATCGGAGTCCAGGAAGAATGATGTATCTTTGTATCATCCGCCCCGCTGTCTAACACATTTGATTTATAATTTGCGGATGTATAATATCTTCCTTCCTCACTGCCCACTAACGCTATCGTCGGCTCCGGGTCGGCGTATTTGCGGGCTCTGATGTATTCAACATCCTGTGTAACAGTTGTATCAGATCCATTATTACCGATTCCTATTTTCCAGTTTGAAGGCGTAAATGTGAATGCTTGTAGTATTTCTGAACTCCCGACGTAACTATAATGAGTATTATCACCGTTCCAACTCATCTTATATGTATGCCACAAATCATCTGAAGTTCCTAAAGCACTATAACTTCTTTCTGTATCATAACCATCTGCTATTATACTATTCCCACTCGATTGCAAATATATCATCATCGTAGGTGAAGTGCCGCCATAAACATTATTTCCATTTGTAGAATAGCAAACACCTTTGTGGTTATCTGTTCCCTTCATTTTCCAAATAAGTGTAATTTTCTCAGTGGTTATATTATAAGATGTAACTCCTTCTGTAAAAGTATAGTCGCCAGCACTCTCATAATCAGTATGTAGTTGCCCATCTGATTCTGACGGAGTTCCTATTGTAGTTGGCCACTTATCACTATCGATTATGCCATCTTCAAAGTCGTCAAAAAGTAAAAAAGTATCATCACCATTTTGACCTGCCGAAGCAGAAGCATTACCATAATACATAAAAATGTCGGTGTTACCGTCTCCGGTGACAGTGGAGACCTTTACCCAGAAACCTTCAGGCGTATTTGTATCCGGCTCTATCCAGTAATTTAGGGCTCCTCCTGATGAATGAACAAACCTGAAATCAGACATATCACTTTGGGCTTTTGATTGTATATCAGACCAGTCACTGCCAAATTCTGTTGTTGCTACAAAAACCTGATAATCATTTAATGTATCTGTTGACGAATTTATTGTAACTTTTCTGCGGTATTTCCAATCAGGATTAAACCAATAAGCAGTTGTATCCAACTGTAATTGTGTTTCAGGATACCAAGTTGTTTTTGAAGTTAATCCACCAGACCAATCGCTCTTTTCTGTTTCTGTCCAAGTAGCCGAAGCAAAAGCACTATTGGTGACGGTTCCTATTATAATAGCCGCCGCAACAACCGCAATTGCCCGCCAGGTAGCTGCCGCATTGCTATGCGGCCTTTCATTACCATCCCTCTGTAGCGCCGCATTGCCATGCGGCCTTTCATAATTGCGGAATGGCAATCCCGCGGCTACATTGGCAGACCAAGGGTCTGTGGCTACATTGTTTTTATTCTTTTCCATAAAACTGCTTAAAATTTAATTTCTCAACATCGGGATTTTCCTGAATATATTTCCGGATTTTGTATAACGCTTTTTCATTCCTTATAATATGCTCGTAATAATTTGGTTGCCAGATTCCTTTTTTCGTAGCTGCCGCATTGCCATGCGGCCTTTCATAATTGCGGGATAGCAATCCCGCGGCTATATTGGCAGACCAAGGGTCTGCATCTACATCGCGTTTTTGTAGCTGCACGCTCTCGGCGTGCCTTTTGTTTAGCATACGAACTTTGACTCATTTTACAAATCTCCCAATTTTTCATATTTCATAATCATTTTTTTATTCGTAGTTGCAAAGCTTGCTTTGCCTTCTTTAGCAGACCAAGGGTCTGCGGCTACATTTGGGGAATGCAATTCGCCCTCTACATAAGCGGACTTACGTCCGCCGCTACATTGACGATTTACATCGCCCGTTAGATCTATATTGCTATTGTTTTTATTCTTTTCCATAAAACTGCTTAAAATTTAATTTCTCAACATCGGGATTTTCCTAATATATTTCCGGATTTTGTATAACGCTTTTTCATTCCTTATAATATGCTCGTAATAATTCGGTTGCCAGATCCCTTTTTTCGTAGCTGCCGCATTGCCATGCGGCCTTTCATAATTGCGGGATGGCAATCCCGCGGCTACATTTTGTTTTTTAAATTTTTTGATAATAATTTTCGTAATGTTATATTTCATCGCCCTAACAATTTGTCCTAATGTTTTTTTACAATCATCCAAAACAAAAATCACGTGAATATGATTGTCCATAACCGTAAAATAATTTACCGACAAACCTTTGATGAATTTCGGTAGGTTTTTTATGCATTCTTTAATAGCGGACTTATGTCCGCCGCTACATAATATCGGAATCCGATTGGATCTACATATCGTGACGAAATAATATCCGTCAGACGAATAATCATAATTTTTCAGACGAATGTTTTTTCTATATTTCATTTTTCATTCCCAATGTAGCCGCAAAGCACCAAACTTTGCCTTCTTGAAAAAAAGGGGACGGTTCTGTTTCTTTTCATTATTTTAAATATACCCATATTTTTTAACAAAAAATCCTTTTTTTTCAATAAAAAAATTTGACAAAAACCTTCTCTGCGGTTATTATTTGATAGAATAATAGTTTTATTTAAGGAGGTAACTCTATGAGCAATGTTGCTGTAAAAATTGATATTGATAATTTTATTAAACAACTTACTGCTGATCAACGAAATGAACTTGCCCGGAAAATATGGGCTAATGAAATGGATAACCTTACATCCATAATGAAGAAAGATATTAAACAACGCAGACTTTCTCCTGAAAAAATCAATAATATTATTGAAAAAAACAGACAAGAATTTCATGAAGAAAGTCACAGTTGATATTAATGTCTTTATTTCTGCACTCTTAGGAAGTAATAATTGTGGAAAAATATATGACTTTCTTAAACAAGATCGGTTTAAATTAATTTTTTCGGAAAACATTTTCAAAGAACTAATCCATGTATTAAATCGGGAGAGTCTCGGACTAAATGCTGAGGAAATAAAACATTTACTTACTTTAACTACCCAAAAAGCTATTTTTATAATTACCTCAAAGAAGGTAAACATTTGTAGGGATAAAAAAGATAATAAAGTATTAGAGTGTGCTGTCGGTGGTAATGCTGATTTCATAGTCACCGGTGATAAAGATCTACTTACCTTAAAGAAATTCAAGGGAATTCTTATTGTTAACCCTTCCGAGTTTCTAAAAATCTTTAAACAATAATAACCTTTAATAAACATCTCTTCATCTTTTAAAATCATTTCATTCGCTCATTAGCTCGTTTCATATACTCCAGTGCCTGTCTGTGGTTTGGTTCTATCTGTAAAACTTTATTGAATTTCAGGATGCTTTCCGCATATCTTTCTTCATTAAAAAGTTCCAGCCCTTCTGTAAAATACTCTTCTTTCATTGCCGATTTACTCTTTGCTGCCTCTCCCATTAAAATCCCTTCACCAAATTTTACCGTTAATCCTACTTTGTGCGTATCACCTAATTCACCATATCCTGCATAAGCATAATCTATATTAAATATGGAAATATGAAGTCCTACCCCTGCTCTTAATCCTTTATCTATACTTTTAGGTTTTTGGGTATATCCTCCTCTTAAACTTAACATTCCCATTAATGTATATTCTGTTCCAAGAGATATTATTATCCCATCTTCATCTGTAGCCATTGCTAATCCCAGAGATTTATTCTCTCCTTTTAAACCTACACCAAATCTTACGGGCATATCTAATTTAGCACTCTTTAAATCATAACCTATACTTCCGGCTATATTTGTTATACTTAAACCAAACGTAGGCCTTGACCTTATTATCCCTGAAAACATCTCCGATAGGTTATACTGCAAACCTACATCAATTGCCGGTGTCCCGCTCTTTTGTCCTGCTAAATTTTCCATTATGTATTTCGCATTTAATCCGGCATATAATCCCTCTTCTTTTGCCGCCGGTCCCGGCTGATAAATTTTCCTGCCATAACTTAACTGAAATTGTGTATCTGAAGCACTTAATTTAGCTGTATTATCTCCACTATTGTCATATCCCTGTATATCATTGATGCCAAATCTTTTGTAATCTATTCCGATATTTCCTATTTTATCATTCTTTCTTACATACCCGGCATTCTGATAGGTAATATCCTGAAAATGCTTATCATACATAAATGCGGCTTCGTCCCCTTTTATCCTCGCTATTGCTGCCGGATTGTAATACATCCCTTCTATATCTTGCGATACTGCTACCCCTGTCTCCCCCATCGCTATGCTTCTTGCTCCCGCCGTTATATTTAAAGATTCTCCGGCTTTAGTTCCGGCTCCATAAAGTGACGAAGACGATAATATTATTATCACCCCGCTGATAATGTTAAAAAAACTTTCTTTTTTAACTTTCTTTCTTATATTTGTTTTCATCTATATTCTTACTTCTTTACCCCTCTTCTGCTATAATCTTAAGATACTGTTGTAAGTTTCTTTACTTTTTTAACCTAATTTACCGGTTTTTGAAAATTTCCTCTTTATTTTATGCTTAAAATCCTGATAATCTGCGTTCATCGGCGTCCTATTTTTTAAAATATCTTTATATTATTCTTTATCCTACTTTAATTATAACATACTTATGTGAAGTTAATGCGAATTTTATGTGAAGTTTCTGTGAAGTTTTTTCTTCAACATCGTCGTGAACATATTTTTATCCATTTTTATCGTTTCGCCTTCTCCGTTTTTTTGGCAAGCCAAGAGTCTGCATCTTTTTTTGTAGCTGCCGCATTGCCATGCGGCCTTTCATAATTGCGGGATGGCAATCCCGCGACTACATTGGCAGACCAATGGTCTGCGGCTACAATGTTTCTATCAGAACTCTGCTCTGCGGCTACATCTACAATTTTCATAATTTTATTTCTATTTATTAACTGCCTCTTTTATATCTGCGGCATCTTTACTTAAACTACCAAATCCTCTCTTCAATAATTCCACTATATCTTGATGATACTGTATTGCTTCCCTATGTCTCTGTTCTGCTCTTTCATCTATTTTTTGATTTTGTTGTATTACTTCTTTGTGCCTTTGCTCTGCTATCTTTACCATCTCCACAGTTCTTTCATCCATTTTTGCAGTTCTTCTATCCATTTTTTTCATCAGTTTCTTCGTTCCATTAAATACATAAAGAACTACACCGGAAACAAATGCTACTGTTCCAAAAATAGTAATAAATGCAATACTTAAATCACTCATAATTTTCCTCCATTTTTAATGGGGATAGTCCCCGCACGCCCTTGGCGTGCTTTGTTTTGGCAGACCAAGGGCCTGCATTTACATTGGCAGGCCAAGGGTCTGCGGCTACATGGCGGGATAATAATCCCGCCGATACATTCGGCGAATACAATTCACCCGCTACTACATGCGATCTTTGGCTCATTTTACAAATCTCCCAATTTCTCAATCTCATAATCTTCCAATCTCAAATTTCTTTTCCCTTATACTTAAAATCCTGATAATCTGCGTTCATCTGCGTCCTAAAGAAAGGGGACGGCCTGCCCCGCAGCTTGCCAAAGGCGATGGTATGGGATTCTAATTAATTTCATCATTTTAAGCATAACCATATTTTATAACAAAAAATCCTTCTTTTTTCAATAAAAAAATTTGACAATTTTTCGTTCTTATTATATCATTTAACCAGAATAATGAAAATAAGGAAAATTTTTTTATGGCAAATGCAAAATTATTAGAAAAAAGAGTTTCTACTTTAGAAAGTAATTCCTACGGATTTGAAAGTAATACCCAAAATTTATCTAACCAAGTAGGCATATTAGAAAACAAAATTAACCGCCTTGAATCTGCTCTCAACCGACAAAATAAAACATTTGAAGAGAGAATGAATCGAAGATTTAAATCTGCTGACCATCAAATTAAGTATATGCATCAAAAAATAGAACGACTATCCGAGACGGTTTTTAATATAAGATTCTTCGGTGGTTTAATTTTTGTTTGCTCATTAATCATTATATTTCATTTTATCTGATACAATGATATTTTTCATTCCATCCTCACGTTTGCTCATTTGCTTTCTTCACAACAGCACTTTTAAAAGAATGGGGACGGTTATATTATTATAATAGTTGCCATAACAACCGCAATTGTCTGATATGTAGCCACTACATTGCTATTGTCATAGCGGGCTGGTAATACCACAGATAATAATTTCTTAATCTCATAGTTTCCCAATCTCTCAATCCCCTAATATCTTGATAGACAGGAATTAATAGGAAGGATTTTTATTTTCATCAATAAATTTATATCCCATCCCCCTTACAGTTTTAATTAAATTAGATAATTTACCTAATTTCATTCTCACTGACTGAACATGCTTATCAACTGCCCTGGTATATACATAGTATATGTCTCCCCAGGCAATTTCTGATAAACGCTTCCTATTCATAACTACATTAGGGTGTTCCATAAAACAACTTAATAATTGAAATTCTTTGCGTGTAAGTTCTATTTCCTTAATTTCAGGAGCAGTTCCTTTTCCTTTTATCTGGACAGTAAAGGTATCTTTATCCAATACCAGGCTGCTATCTTTTGTTCTCAATATGTTATCCTTTATGCCTCCGCCTCGTCTACGCAATATTGTTTTTATCCTTGCCATCAATTCTCGCGGGCTGAATGGCTTAACTAAAAAATCATCCGCACCAGCCCTAAGTCCTTTAACTATATCTTTAGTATCTTTTGCCTCCCCGCTAACTATTATTACCGGAATATGTTTTGTAAGTTCCCTCTGTTTTAAAACCCTTAAAACTTCCCATCCACTCATTATACCTACTAATCTAATATCAAGAACTATAGCATCCACTTTATTTTTCTTTATTTTTTCTAATGCACGTTCACCAGTGGTTGCTAATATACACCGGAAATTTTCAAATCCACAGGCCTTTTTAAGAAGCATCCTTATAGATTTATCATCATCTACTATTAATATTTTTTTACTCATTAATTTATTTTAATACATAAATTTTAAGATTAGGACAAAAGAATCCGCAAAGCATAGCATTGCCTTTTAAAAGATAAAGGGTCTCCGACTACAAGCGACTTTTCATTGCAGGATAACAATCCAGCAATGTTACTTTGTTATTATAATATTTTTTTTAACATTTGCAAATTTTTTCTTTCTTAAAATGTAGCCGGATCCGGACTTATGGACTTATTGAGTAATAAATAAACAGCCGCATTGCTATACGGCCTTTCATGGCGGGATGACAATCCCGCACCTACTACTTTTTATCCAAATTATCAGAAAATTCTTTCTTTGATAAAGTCAAACCTTGCTTTTTTATATAATTTTTCCTTGATATTTTGTTTACTTTATGTAGATAATTGGAGAAGCTGGTTTTTTTCTTCCCGAAAAACAGTCTCCGGCACTATTTAAGAAATTAGTAGATAAAAACCGGATAATTCTACTTTGTATTGACAGACTTTGTGCCGGATGAGCACCTGTCTGGCACTTTGCATTTTGGCTTGACGCGATGAACCAATTTGATTTTACCTCTTCTTTTTATTATTTTTATTTCATGGCTAAAAAACATATTATACTTTTAATTTTGTGGGGACTTATATTTACTGGGTGCGCTAAGCAGAAAAAGCCTGAATTTCAAACTGATCTGCAAAGTAAAATATACCGCGAACTTTCTAAAGATATAAAAGACCCGGCACTTAAAAATATTATTAAAGACGAGAGATTTAAAATATACGAACTACAGAAAAAAAAGAAAACCTACGATACGGTGCCCGGCAATTATTTTAAGAATTCTAAATTCGGGCTTCTCACCCCGGCAGGAAGAAAAAAAGGCAGGGAATTTTTAACAAAAAACAGGGCATACCTCGATCAGGCAGCAGAAAGGTTCGGACTGCACCCGGACTCGGCGGAAATTATAACCGGGCTGGCCGGAATTGAATACAGCTGGGGTAGATTAAATCCTCCTTATAAGCTCTTTAACGCCCTGGTTTCTGTCTATCACACCGTGCCTTCCAGGAAAAAATATGCCGTTAAAAATATTAAAGGGCTTCTGGCGGGCATCCGTAACCCTAAAATAGAAATAGACCCTTATGCCCCTTCCAGCTTTATGGGCGCGGTTGGATACTGCCAATTGATGCCGTTCTGGTTTACGGCAATTACCACCGGCGGCTATGAAAAATTACTGGATTTAGACGATGACGGGGTTTTTGACCCATTTAAGATGCCCGATACCATTGCTTTTTTCGGCTGGTACATGAATAATAGAAATTATAATATGCATAAGAAAAAAGCTGTAGGCGATTATGCGGGCTCGGGAAGCACGGCGCGGGCCTTTGCCGAAGCGGTAATTGAATTTGCTGATTCCATAACCGATTAAACTCTAAATTTAAAATGTTCCCCGGAAATGTTCCCCGGCAATATCCTTTAGCAATCTTTCCCAAAAATTTCTTTTGCAAATACAGATTAAAAGATGTATAATATGGTTGAATTTTTCAGGTATCTTTGTTTGAATCCGCCCGTTAAGGGGGAAATTTAATAAAGAGGCAATAAATATATAAATAAAAAAAAGATACTTATAGGTGACCACGAATATGGCATGAGGCAGTTCTTTTGTAGCATCTTTAAAGAGAACTATAATATAGTAGAAGCAAGAAATGGCCGGGAACTTGTGACCTCGCTCTTGAAGAAAGGCCCGACATCATTATTGCGGATGTTATAATGCCGGAGTTAAGCGGCTATGAAGCAGTCTCGGAAATCAAGCAAAACCGGGAGCTTAAAGAAATCCCCATAATATTCATTTCCGGCAGGATTGACAAAGGTCAGGCGCACGAACTCTTAAAACCGTCCGACCCGGTAACTTTCATAGAACACCCTGTCAATCATGAAGACCTGAAAGAAACAATTGAAAATTTCTTAAACAAAACTTAACTCTGTCCTTCCTTTAACTTTTTAAGCCTTTCGACTAAATTATCCATAGTATCCTGCGACAATTCCTTATTATCCATTAATTTTTCAATATTCTCCGTAAGTTGAGCTTTTACGTTTGGATCATCCTCGTTTTTTAAACTCAGCAGCAGTTTGGCTGCTTTTTCGGTACTTATTTCTCCCAGAGCCCATACCGCGCTTGTCCTCATCCACTTGTCATAATTTAAAAGCATTTCTGCAAGGATTTCCAGGGCTTTTTGGGAGTTATGGGGATATAAAGCCTTGGCGGCATTTGCCTTTATCCTGTTATTATCGTCATTAATATACTGTTGAAGTAATTTTTCGGCGACTTCCGGATCTTTTTCATCTCGAAGATCTTTTTCAAGCATTTCAACCCTCTTAGCTCTCTTTCTTATGGATGTATTAATATCAGTTATTACCCCTCTTTCTGAACTATCTATTTTAAACGATGCGGAGTCCGAAGCGGTGCGGTCGGAGGCAGCAGAAAAAGACTGCATTTTTTTTATTATACTTTCCTGGTGGCTGAGCAGAGCGTCGGTCTTAAGTCCTTCTTTTTTCCTGTACCACAAAAATAATATGCCCAGTAGTAAGATTCCCGCAATAAAAGCTGTAATAGCCGCAATAATAACAAAACGAATTATATCATTTTTTATGGTTTCTTCTCTTTCTTTAATGATTTTTTTCAGCGAGTCTCTTTCCGTGTCCAGTTTGGCAATAATCTTATCAAATACATCTTTCTGTTTAAGATAACCGGAAATAAGTTTTTCCTGTTCTTTTCTGAAACTTTCCAGGGCGGGAGTCATAGCAACATCCCTCTTTTCTGAATCCGTTATTATTGAGTACATCTTTTCTACTTCTTTATTTTCCGGCGATAGTTGAAGTGCTTTTTCAAAATGAGGCTTTGCCTGCTCATATTCTCCCCTCTCATAAAGTTGGGTACCGGTCTCCACAAGAGTTTTAAGATAAAAAGTTTGTATCTTTGTATCATCGGGATTTTGGCTGTAAGCTTTTTGGAGATTTTCTACTGCTTGTGGGAGGTCTCCTCTTATATAGTTTACAACTCCCCTGTTGAAATAATCCATATTTTCATCCTGGGCATTTTCGTCCTGAGCATTACCTGTTAGCGCCAGTACAAAAAAAACCGCGGCCGCCAAACATAACTTTTTTTTAATATTCAATTATCTATTGTCCTTCTTTTGTTTTTCTATATTTTCTTAATTTTTTTAAATTTTTCTTAATTCCTTCGTTGTCCGGGTCAAGTTCCAGGGCTTGCTCAAGATATTGTTTTCCCTCATTAAGTTTATCGGCTACGAGCGACTGAAACCCCATGTTCCTTAGTTTTAACACTTTGGCTTTCTTTAAATCCGGTCTTAGCTTAAGTGCTTTGTCGATTTCTTCGGCAACCTTGTCAAAAGAATTATTTTTGAAATGTAAATATGCCTCTTTATAATGTTTTTCGGCTTCTTCAATTTTTTGTTCCAATATTATACTGTCTATTTTATCTAAAATATCTTCAATACTCTCTCTGGTCTTTTTGTTTAAAGGGTCCATGGCCGCAATTTCCATAAATTTCTCCCTTGCTTCCGGGTAATCTCCTTCCATAAATATTTCCATGGCCTTTGTAATTAAATTTCTATATATTCGGTCAGTTCTTTCCAGGTTTTCTGTTTTTAATTCTACTTTCTCCTTTGCTTCCTTTATAGCCATTATTTCCCGGTCGTATTTTTTTCCGAAACTGAAATCCACTCCCAATCTGTGCATATTTCCAAGGTCGTGGAATATATAGGCGTAATCCAGTTTTAAATTAAAGAGGTTAATCCCCATTCCCAACGCGGACTGTTTATAGTTTATTCCCGCTCTCAAGCTTAAAAGATTAAGTATATCCGCTTCACAGCCAAAATATAACCGGGGGTCGGCTGAAGACTTACTTAAGAACTGATCTATATCAAAGATGAAATTCAATTTATCATCCCACGCCCCGTAACCTATTCTTAACTTTACGTTGGGAGCTATTTTTTCGCTGATTCTGTTTTGCATTTTGTTAAAAAATAAATTCTGAAGAACAACGCTGAACTTAAGAGTATCCCCTCCCGGCAGTTTATAGTTACTCTGCAACCCCGTATCCGCACCGTAAAGCCGGTTCTGGTAGCCAAAAAAATTTCTATTTAATATCTTATAATTAAATCCCCAGTTAACGCTTTCGGAAATTTTTCGGGCGTAAGTTAAACTGATCATATCCCAACAGTCTGAAAAAGTTCCCACCGAACGTTTTAAAATATCTGTCTGCTCGGCAAGTCCGGATTTAATGCGGTAATACCCCAGTCCCAAAGTTGTGTTTCTGGTCAGGGCAAATGCATCCGGCAGAGGATGTCCGTAATTTACCGCCGCGTATTCGCCTTTCAACCAGAGCGGAACATAGAGAAGGGAGAGTTCATAACCACTGGTTCCGGCAAGTCCGGCAGGATTCCAATAAGGTGCCCCCACCGACTCTCGCACTGTCGAAAAAGCTCCTCCGACAGCCCATACCCCGTGCGCTGCCTCCCAGGGTAAGAAGAATCTCTCCGGGCGCCCCCCCGTTATCCACAGAATAAGCATAGGTGCGGCGGGAAACCAAAGAGAATAATAAAAGAACGATAAAGAGTTTATTTCTCATTATTTAAGAACCCCTATAAGCCTTTTTTTCTCGGTCAGCTCGCCGCTTTGACTTCCCCGGGCACGAATTAATAGAATATATATGCCGTCAGCCACATTTTTTCTGCGGCCGTTTTTGCCGTCCCAAAAAAGATGATTTGTAAAGCCCTCGGAATAGCCCTTTCCCCCGTTTTCATCACCGGCACTTATCTCTCTTTCATATACCGGGTCTTCGGCTAAATTATAAATACTTAACTTTACATTTGAATTTTCATTAAGAGTATATATTATCTCTGTTGTTTCCTCTCCGGCCTTGAACGGATTTGGAAAACTTCTTATTTCGAAAAGATGGCCGGCGGGAGATTTATAAAGCTGTACGGCAAAAAGAGAGAGACCTTTAACATCCCTGGCGGTTACTTTATTGCCTCCGGCGTCTATGATCTGATCGGCAGAAGCTAGTTCCCAGCGGCTCTCCTTAAACCGGACAATTCTCACCTGGTCTTCGCTGACATCACATCCATCTACATATCCGTCGTTATTCGAGTCGTCATATTCTAAAGTTATATCACTTAAAAATTCCGGAACATCAAGCACCATACCTGTATTTTTATAATTTAATTCTACGACAAAACCGCTGCTGTTTATTGCCCTTAAAATAGGGTCGCCACGGGCATTATTATTTGCCGCCCTAATCATAGCGGCTTCATCTTCGGAAGTTTTTCTAATAGATATACAGCTTTCCTCCGGCAGATTTTTATTCGCAGAAACTGTCAGTTTCCCGTCTTCACTTTCCACGATTGCCCATTTAACATAAAAACTTCTTGCCCCTCCCGTATTAAAAGTTTCCAGTCCGGAATCATCAATTGCGCTTACTCTCCACCAGTATTCAGTCATATCAATAAGATTTGTCTCTAATGTATAGCTTGAAACGGTTATTCCCTCTATTGCGGAAGCATTCTTAAAATTCGAGTTTTGAGAATAATATAGTTTATATTTGAATGAATCCCCCAGGGGGATATTAGGGTCGTTTGAATCTTCCCAATTAAAGGACGGGGCAAGGACATTTATCTCTTTTTCCGTCGCCGGAGATATAAGAGAAAAATCTTTAGGTGGTAAATTTATATTATAAAGGATAAACTCTCCGCTTGATACGTCCTCCCCGGTCAGAAGGCTGTCACTGCCTGTAACCTTGACCTTATATCTGTTGCCGTCTGGATACGTCGTTGTATCCCATATATAATTTGTAGTTCCGCTATTTAATCCCATTCCTTTATAGAGATCTTCTTTTTCTGTCTTCCAGCTATCTCCTCCCTCCGAAGAGATGTATATATTAAAAGAAAGCTCGTCGAGCTCGTTTGAATCTAAAAAATCCCAGTTTATTTCCCTGACCCCAGTCCAGGTCTCTTCCGAGCGGGGGTAGTTAACTGTGATTTCAGGAGAAAAATTATCATTGTTTACCGTAAAATTAGACGATGCAGTTGACGAAGTAAGCCCAAAATTATCCTCGACAGTAATTTTTATCCTGCAGGACGGCCTGTTTCCCACTTCAAGAGTATTCCATACGCTGTAAAAAGTTGTGCCGTCGGGGAGTCCGGTTACAATAATAATATCGTAGGATATACCTCCATTATCAGAGAGCATTATATCAAAATCATGAGTATCTCCGGTATTAACATCACTGTAATTCCAATTTAAGGTAACCTTTCCCGATAAAGTTACTCCGCCGGCTGGATATTCTATATTTACACGGGGGATGAAATTTGTGGAAGATACGGTTATATTTGAGATATCCGATATATTATTTGCATCGTCTCTTGATTTGATACCTATATAATAAAACCTGTCATCTTCCAGACCGGATATGATATAAGCGCTTTTTTGGCCGACCGGGCCCGGTACGGGCGGCGATGAAACCTCCGAAGCATTATTCCAGCGGATTTCACTGAGAGGATATGTGGCATACTTAATTATATAGGCAGAGACTTCCTCCGTTTTTCCGGTATCCGCAGGATGGGTCCACTTAATATCAATCTCGCCGTTTGCCTCACCTCTGAGTGACGTTAAATCATTTACGGAAGCCAGCGGACGTGGTATCCACCCAGAGGTCAAAAACAGAACTCCAGACAGAAGAAGAATAGGTGTCGGTGGCTGACATACGCCAATACCAGCCGGCCTGATAAAGGTTATCGGGAATTGTAAAAGAAGAATAGTCCACCACGTTTTCGTCAATATTGTAATACCCCAGGTAAGGCGTCGCAAAATTTTCATCGGGTGATATTTCCAAACTGTAAGTAAGTGTATCGCCGTCCAGGTCAAAAGAATTACCCCATATAAATTCCGGTTTAAGGAACTTTACGGAGTCGCCGACCGGGGATACAGGGGAAGGACTTTCCGGCGGACAGTTATAATTAATCTCCAGTTCCTTAATAACCGGGCTTGTTGAACTTTCCACGGAACTAATCAGGGCTTTCCACCTTACATATTTCTTGTCAAGCTCGGTTATATCTTCCGTCCAAGCCGTCCAGGAAGAATTATCCGCACTGTCAAAAAAGATATATTCAATATTTCCGCCGTTTAAATTATGTTCTGCGTTAAAGCCAAGGTAACCGGGATTCGAGCTTTTAGTGTCGTACCCCTTAGATACTCCGGTGGAAGGATATATAAATTCGGTAACAAACTCTATATCCGGCACTCCCCATAGTTCCGAAGTAGTTGTATCCGGGAATCCCTGAGTCCCGGCCGATTTAACCCCCGAATCTATATAGATATACTCTTTTTTTCCCGGTATGGCAGTATCAAAAAGATCCCTTTTTGAATCGCATATAACTGAGACTCTCAAATAGGTGCCTGAAGAGACCTCTATTTCCGGAATATTTTCAAAGGACCAGCCGGAAATATCAGAGACAGTAACAGACGAGAGCAATACTCCGCCGTCAGACCAGAGGCGCACAACTAAGTTGCCGGCATACTCCGCAGATCTGTATCACCCCAGAGCAGTTATTTTTCCATCATAAAGTGCCCGGAACCTATACCCAATTTCATAATCATCGTCATAGGTTGTGTTGTAGATTTCATTCTCAAGCGGCCTCAATATAGATGTAGACAATAAGAGCCGGCCGTTTCCTTTATCCCAGTTAGCAGTCGTCTCTGCGGCCTTTTTTTCGTCATTTAAAAAATTTTCTGTAAAGGTCCCGGCTCCCGATGAAACCGGGGCAGCTAAGATTATAAAAAATAGAAGTAACGGCAACCCGGCTTTTTTGGTAATCAATAATATATAACCAACTATATATCTCATCTTACTCCTCTTGATAATATAATAATATATGATAACATAAAGACGTTTATAAATCCACCGCATAATCTGTTTTATATCTTATTGCTTTTGATATCTTTAGCTCACTTTAAAAACTATCATTCCTATTGCCTCATTTAAAAATCTAAACGAAAGGTAAAACGTTGCTTCATCTAAAAATCTAAACGAAAAAGATGTAAAATATCCTCCGATAAGGAGGTAAAGATGTGGTTAACAATGAATAAGAAAAGGACGATTACAGAGAAAGTAGCAAAGAGATATCGTAAAGCCCGAAAAAAGCATAAAGGTTTGATATTAGATGAATTCACCGAAGTTACCGGGTACAATC
>JAGXOG010000019.1 GCA_023660015.1 Elusimicrobia bacterium LH_S2
GTTATTCTGCTTATCGCGGCAATAACCGATTACTGTGACGGAATCATTGCCCGGAGCAATAAAGAATTATTCAGTTCAAAAGCGCTTAAACTAAAATTTTTATCAAGATAACCAAATGAATTACCATTGAATATTACAGAGAGCGTAACCCCAGCTATATTATCTATATTCCCCTGCTCGCGAGACTGTTTAGTAGCTTGTCCTATAGATGGTATATAGGTAAATATTGCTACCGTACTTATATATATTTCCTGTATGTCAGGGCGGGTATATTTTAATACTAACTCTTCCGGGCGCCTGAAATAGACAGCTGCCGCTACCGTCTGAGTGCTTTGAGCTATATGAGTTTTCTGGACAAAATTAAAGCTTACTGTCTTTACATCCGACATCCGACCTGAAATCTTTTTTTTAAGCGTCTCAACCGGTATGGCAGCGGAGCTTTTAAGGATCCTGCCGTTGCGGTCGTCCGGAGCTGCGTGGACTTTAATACTTGCGAAAATAAAGGAAAATAGAGCTAAAATCAGGAATAGTTTTTTCACTTAGGATTTTCCATATCCTGTTTTGTCAGGAATACTTTTCTGCCTTTCGAACCCCGGTCGTCGCCTACTATATCCTCTTCGTACATATAATCTATGATCCTGGCTGCCCGGTTATACCCTATTCGCAGCTTTCTCTGCAGCATCGATATTGAAGCTTTTCCTCTTTTTATAATAAGTTTTACCGCTTCATCGTAAAGTTCGTCTTTGCTTTCGGTGGAGTTAATGCTCTTCTCGCTGAGTTCTTTTAAATCAATCTCTCTGCCGGTTTCTACCTCTATTTTCTTAAGGTATTCTACTATCTTTGATGTCTCCTCTCTGGTTATAAAACCGCCCTGGATTCTCTCCGGCTGAGGGGCCTTGGAAGAAAGATAGAGCATATCGCCTTTTCCGAGAAGTTTTTCCGCGCCCACGCTGTCAAGTATGGTGCGAGAATCAACGCCGCTTAAGACATTAAAAGATATACGGGCCGGTAGGTTAGCTTTTATAATTCCTGTTATAACATCTACCGAGGGTCTCTGGGTAGTCAGGACTAAATGTATACCCACGGCCCGGGCCATTTGGGCAATTCTTACTATAGCGTTTTCCACTCTGTTTTTTGCCACTACCATTAAATCAGCCAGCTCGTCTATGATAACTACTATGCGGGGCATGATATACCGGTCTTTAATTTTGCCGTTTCTAATATTCCGGTTGTAGGAAGTTATATCAGCGACATTGTTGCGGGCCAGAAAGTTATACCTGTTGTCCATCTTTCTTGTTATGGCTTCAAGATATTTTACAGCTTCGGCCGAATCGGTTATCACATCCTGTATTAAATGGGGGATACTGTTATATGCGGGAAGTTCTACCATTTTGGGATCTATAAGAAGAAATTTAACTTTTTCCGGAGGGGACTTATATAGTATGCTGGTTATGAGCGTATGTATGGCTACGCTTTTACCTGACCCTGTAGCGCCGGCCAGAAGCAGGTGAGGCATATCCGCCAGATCAGCGACAGTAAGCTCGCCGTTTATAGATTTACCGAGGCAGTAAGGTATAGCTGTATCGGCGTTTTTAAAATTTTGAGAAGAGACCAGCTCACTGATATTAACTATGTCCTGTTTAATTGCCGGAACTTCGACCCCTACCGTAGATTTTCCGGGTATGGGAGTAAGCAGTCTTACTGTCTTAGCTTTAAGAGCCATAGCTATATTTGAAGTAAGATTCTTAATCCGGGAAAGTTTAAGCCCCGGAGGAGTTATTATTTCATACTTGGTAATGGCCGGTCCTACCTGGATATCGGATATTTCGGTCTCAATATCAAAATTTAAGAGCACTTTAATCAGACGCTCGCCCCGTTCCTCTTCTAAATCAAGTTGTCTATCGGTCTCCTGCTTTGGTTTTAACAGATCAATGGGAACGAAATAATCCCCCGTCCCGAGCTGCGCCCTCTTCTCCTTTTTAGTTTCAGTTGAGGAAAATTTTGTTGAACCGGTATCTTCTTTTTCTTTAACTTTTTTCTGGGATTTTTTAATCTTTTTTTCTTTCTTTTTTAGTTGTAAAGATTTTTTTGTTCTTTCAGTCCTTTTATTCTTCTCTTTTTTTTCTTTCCGCTCTTTTTTGCGGGCTTTCATATCTTTTATGAAATCCGAGAGAATAATTTGTACATTTTTGAAAATGCCGATGAGGATATTAAATACTTTTTTAACCGATATGTCAGTAAGTAGTATAAGAGAAATTAAAATAAGGGCAATTGCTATTATATAACATCCCGCAGTGCCGAATATGCCGCCGAGCATAACGTCATTTATAAAATCCCCCAAAGTGCCACCTGTACCGGGGTTTATAAGATGAAACAGCATGCTTCCACCTATAATAAAGATCGATACTCCCACAGCCATAGAGTATCTAAATTGGAGTTCTTTATGTCGAAACTCCGAAATTGACCACCATATAAGCAGGACTGGCACAGAATACCTTAAAAACCCGAGAAAATCATGAAGTAAGCGGCCCAGAGTCTCTCCGAACCACCCGGTCGCCTCAGACGGAACCCGGGTAAGGAAAGAGACTATTAGTAGAACAGATATGGTTATCAGGACTATGCCGGTAATATCTTTTCCTTTATTTGAAAGATCTGCTGATTTTCTATTTTTCTTAGTTTTAGCTGTCATTTTCGGAAAAATCTTTAGCAATAATTCTTATATCGTTTTTGTCCTTGCGGAGGCGTATCTTTTCCCTGACAGAGAGTGCTCCTAAGGCCATAAGCAGTTCCGAAGTGCGGCAGTTAAGATGAAATTTAAGATCGAAGGCGGAAACTTCAGAATTGATCTCTAAAAATTTTTCTACTCTCTTACTTATTTTTTTTATTTTTTCTTCAATAGACATCAAATATCAGTAATCCTAAAGAGAGGCTGATTTATCTGGACGGATTCGGCGTTTTTAACCATCTTTTCATCTATGCGGCAGGGCTTTTCAACCTTGACTTCGTTCATTAATTTCATCGCTTCAATAATGCATACAGTTGAGTCCTCTTTAACTTCATCGCCTTTTTTAACGAATGTATCCGCTTCCGGCTGCGGTGAATCATAAAATATACCGCTCATCGGAGAGTGAATGAAATTAGACTCTTCCTTCTTGATCTTCTCTTTTGGTGGGACAGCTTTATCAATAACCGTACCGGCCGAATGATAAGCAGATTTTCTTTTAATTTCTAATTTGAAATTGCCTTTCTCCTCCCAGACCAATTCACTTAAGTTCTCCTCGACCATAAGTTCATAGAGCCGTGGAGTAATTTTCTTAAGTGAATTTTTACCGGATTTCTTTGATTTTTTAGAAGCCATCTAAGGGAATTATTTTATCTATCTTTTTTTTCTGCCTCGAGTTCTTCGTTCGTCATTGCTTCTACCCGGCTCAAACTGATTTTGCCGCGGTCGTCTATCTTTGTGCATTTTACCTTTACCGTGTCGCCTTCGTTTAATATGTCAGTGACTTTAGCTACATGGTAAGGCGCAAGCTCGGATATATGGAGTAAGCCGTCCATACCGGGAAGTACTTCTACGAAAGCGCCGTAATTTTTAACTGTCTGTACCGTGCCTTCATATATTTTACCAACTTCTGCTTCGTCGGTAAATCCTTTCACCATCTTTACAGCCCGGTCCATGCTCTCTCTGGAGTCGGTGCTGATGGTAACTGTTCCCTGCTGTCCGTCGTCATCTATATCTACCGAAGCATCGGACTCATCCTGTATGTGGTTGATATTTTTGCCGCCGGGTCCGATGACGGCTCCTATTTTGCTTTTTTTAATGGTAAGGGTATTAAGCTGCGGCGCCCACGGTGAAAGGTTATCTTTAGCTTTTGGAGTTTCTTTCTCTATCTCTTCAAGCGTACTCAACCTGGCATCTTTGGCCTTCTGGAGAGCCTCGCGGAGAATTTCCCGGTTTATCCCACTTATTTTAATATCCATCTGTATGGCGGTAACGCCTTTCCTGGTGCCTGCTACTTTAAAATCCATGTCTCCGGCATGGTCTTCATCTCCGAGCATATCAGTAAGAATTGTGTCTCCGATAATCCCCATTCCTACTCCGGCTACCGGAGCCTTCATCTTGATGCCTCCGTTTAAAAGAGCCAGTGTACCGGCGCAGACCGTAGCCATTGAGGAAGAACCGTTGGACTCAAGTATGTCAGATACCAACCTTATGGTATAGGGAAAGTCCTCTTTGTCCGGGAGTACCGGATAAAGGGCTCTTTCGGCCAGCAGTCCATGTCCTATCTCTCTTCTTTTTGGCCCGAAATAGCGTCTAACTTCTCCGACGCAGAAAGGAAGAAAGTTGTAGTGAACCATAAAATGTTTTTTATATTCACCTTCTAATTCGTCCATTATCTGCTGGTCGGATGTTGTCCCCAGGGTAATTACCCCCAAAGACTGGGTCTCGTCTTTAGTAAATACCGCCGAGCCGTGAGTACGGGGCAAATAACCGGCTTTGCACGTTATTGGCCGAAGTTCATCGGGTTTACGGCCGTCCACTCTCAGTTTATCTTCGGTTACCATTTTCCGGAGAATTTCTTTTTCCAGTTTTCCAAAGATGGTTTTTATCTGTCCGGAAATATCTGAATCAGATTCGCCGGTTTCCGGGTCTTTTTCGGCCAGTTTTTCTATGATTTGGTCTTTAAGCTCGGTGAGCTTTGAGGAGCGCACCTGTTTACTGTATGCGCTTTTAAATATTTCCGTTATTGCTGCGGAAGCTTTATTCCTTACTTTTTTTGCAAGCTCATCATCTATCGGAGCCGGTTCATAAACAAGTTTTTCTTTTCCAGCTTTTTCTACTATTTTATTTTGAAGGTCAACTATTTGGGCTACATATTCCTCGGCTTTATTTATAGCTTTAAGTATATCTTCTTCCGAAGTTTCATAGGCCTTGCCTTCTATCATAGTTATAGTTCCTTCTTTACCTGCAACTATGATATCAAATTCGCTGTCATTTATCTGCTCAAAAGTGGGATTTACTATAAATTCACCGTCAATTTTACCTATTCTGATTGCCCCTATCGGGTCTTCCATAGGTGCCGAAGACAAGGCCACCGCGCAGCTGCCGCCTATCATAGCGGGAATATCCGAGTTATTTATACCGTCTGATGAAAGAACGCTAATAAATACCTGGACTTCGTCTTTGTATCCTTCGGGAAACAGCGGTCGTATCGGCCGGTCTATTAATCTTGAAGTAATAACTTCTTTTTCCTGGGGTTTGCCTTCTCTTTTGAAAAAACCGCCCGGGATTTTACCGGCCGCGTAAGTTTTCTCCCTGTAATCTACAGTAAGCGGGAAAAAAGGTAAATTTCCACCCGGGGAAACGCAGCATGTCGCCAGCACAACAGTATCTCCGTATGAAACTTTCACTGCCCCGCCGGCCTGCCGGGCTAATTCTCCTGTTTCCAGTCTTAATTCTCTTCCTGCTAATTCAAACGCTTCTTTAAACTTTTCCATTTCTTCTCCTCTTAATAATCTAATTATATTTTTATTTTCTTATTTTTAATTCTTCTATGATTTTCCC
This sequence comes from Elusimicrobia bacterium LH_S2, assembly GCA_023660015.1. GTDB lineage: Bacteria > CG03 > SLGR01 > SLGR01 > JAGXOG01 > JAGXOG01. The sequence continues at coordinate 5,567 of JAGXOG010000019.1, forward strand.
GTATTTTTCGCTATTGCTTTCTTTGAGATATTTTAAAAGTTTTCTTCTTCTCGAAACAAGCTTAAGCAGTCCGTAACGGGAATGAAAATCTTTCGGATTTTCCTGCATGTGCGAAGTAAGATTGGTGATTCTCTCCGTAAGAATAGCAATCTGAACCTCGGGCGAGCCCGTATCGTTTTTGTCTCTGCTGAAATTCTTTATTACTTCTTTTTTCTTTTCTTTAGTTATAGACATCTATATTTTCCTCCTATACCTATTGTTTATGCAGCACAAGTTCTGTTTCTGCTTTCTTCCTTGGCTTTATATAAAGCGCTATCCGCTTTTTGCACAAGGTCTTTTGAATAAACTCCGTTATCCGGATACGAAGCCATTCCTATGCTGACATTTATCTTAATTTCCTCTCTTTCGTTTGCCTTGTCAATATTTCCTCTTATTCTGTTGGCGACCGAAACCGCATTTTCCTTACCGGTCTCCGGCAACAGCACTACAAATTCATCGCCGCCGTAACGCGCTACCGTATCGGTCTTACGTAAAGTATTACTTATCTGCTTGGATATACGCTTCAGAATACGGTCTCCGCTAATATGACCGTAAGTATCGTTTATTTTTTTAAATTTATCCAGATCAATGAGAATTATACTGAAGTTAAGATCGTATCTCTGCGCTCTGCTGAGCTCAAGTTCAATCTGGTTTTGAAAATACCTGTGATTATATACCCCGGTTAGACCATCAGTCACTGACATATGCTGTGACTTCTTATATAAAAGTATATTGTCAATTGCAACCGCCGACTGGTTTGCAAAAGTAGCCAGCAGTCTTTTTGATGCCCCGGAAAAAACTTTTCCGGAATCCTTATTGGATACAACTATAGCCCCGATATTTTCCCCCCCGCCTTTTAAGAGGAGCGCAGAGGGACGAATCACCCCCAACCAGACCGGGCTTCTTAACTTTATCAGAGAGCTCAATAACTTCTTGGTCTTTGGGCACAGTATGAAGCAGTCCGCCGACCTTATCTAAAATAGCGTATTCCATTTCCTCATTTATACCCCAGTCGGCTTTTACTTCCCATAAGTTACTTTGAGGGTTCTTAAGTATTATAATTCCCGATTCAGCTTTGGTACCCTTAACGCATGAAGACAAAATAAGCACAAGCATTTCATCGAGGTTGATGTCGGACGCCATACGCTGGGTTACCCTGTGTAACTCCATCTGAACCTGGCGTTCCATAAGCAGTATTCCGAGGAATCTAAGAGCTATATCACCGACAATTTCAATATCTTTACCGGAAGTCTTTTCTATGAGATTGTCCTGCAGGGCATCATCTCCGCTTAAGTTAAGAACTGCATCAACTTTTTTCTCATCTATATATGATTGCCATTCGATGTCGGTCTTTATATTAAGTCTCTGGGCCAGTTTGATAGCCGGAGCGTGCTTGTTGACATCTACTACAGCGATTACCGAAATTTCTTCGTCTTCATTTAAAATCTCAAGAGTTGCCAGGCCTCTTCTTCCCCCTCCGATAACCAGTATTTTTTTATTTTTCGTTCTTTCCATTTGATTTCATAGTTTACTACTATACTTAATCTATGTCAAATAAGCTGTTTTGCTTAATTTTTTGTTATATTTACAGGTGCTTATTATCCAGCAAAGCCTGGAGCATATTTATATACCGGCTCAGGTGGTATCCGTCTACAAGCCCGTGGTGAACCATTATCGAAACGGGCATTTGTTTTCTCCCGTCCGATTCAGTCATCCTGCCGAATGTTATTTTAGGTACGCTGTCAGAATCGTTATAGTTCCGCGCATGGGTAAGCCCGGTAAAAGATATCCACGGGAGCGAAGAAAAATGTACTACGTCCAACAGTTCTTTTTCAGGATTAAAAAGCAGCCCGGGATTTTCCTGAATTCTTACTATTTCTTTTTCAGCATTTTTTTTAAAAATATTAATATCGGGGTCATACTCTATATATGAAAACGCAAAGGTTTTGTCTTTCCGGGCAATAGTGGCGGAGACATTTATACGGTCGTAAATAACTATATTTTCTTCTTCTATCCTGGTTATTAATTCCTCTATATCATTGACGGCAGCTAATGCCTTATGAAGATAGTATATAAAAAAAGATACCCCCTCTTGTTTTGCTCTGCTGTAGGCCCGGCTGCATTCTACCCGGGCGGTAATACAGTAAAATGGCTCGTCAAAGGCGGAAAAAAAATCAAAATGTTCTTTTCTATTCCAATTATCCGTATTAATTATCTTTTTAGACCGTTTCATATCTTTAATACCTCAAAATGACGTTTATATAATCTCTTTATCTCTTCTCTTTCTCAGAGAGTTTCTATATCCTTCTTTATTTGAGCGATTAATTCCTGTCGGCTCTTAAATTTTACCGGCCGGCGGATAAATCTTATAAATTCTGTTTTTCGCGCCATTGAGCCTGAAGGGACGGTATATTCCGGGATATGAACTTCAACGGTACGCGAAGATTTCTTTATCCCTTTTACCCTCACCGGGCCTATAAAACAAACTGCTTGTTTTATTTCCTCTCTTTTATCCGCTGCAAGGGTTATAGCAACTTCAAAGACCCCCTCCGGCAGCAGTTTTTTTTCGGGAACCTTAAAATTAATTGTTGAAAAACCTATCTTTTTGCCCACACCGCGGCCTTTTATTACTTTACCTTGGAATGAATAAGGCCTGCCGAGCGTTTTTGATGCTTGAGCCACCCGTCCTTCACTGATTAATTGTTTAATATAAAAAGAAGATACCTTCCTCTTATTGTCCTGCATAAGTTCTACGGGCAGCAGATTAAAGTTGTACTCTTGCAATGTCTCAACAGAGCCCAGGCGGTCTTTGCCGAATTTAAAATCCGTCCCTACTACAGCTGCCCTGCACTTTAGGCGGCCTATTAGAAAATCTTCTATGAATTTACGGGGAGGCCAGTCCATCCATCCTTTTCCGGATTCGAGCTGAATTACTTCATCTATACCGAAGGTATCCATAATATTGTTTTTTTCCTCATCAAGAGTAAGTTTCTTGCGTCCCCTGAAATTAAAAGTTACGGCCGCCGCTTTACAATTATGTTTCCGGGCTTCTCTTATCGTAATGTTAAATATTTTTTTATGCCCAAGGTGTATCCCGTCAAATCTCCCGATAGTTATTACCCGGGGCTTTTCAAAAGTAATTGTTTTGTAGTTTTTATATATTTTAATCAATTTTTTCTTTAATTATTTACAAATTAAAAACTCTTTCCAGCGAATATTTTCCTTTCTTACTTTTTGCAATTGCCGTTAAAATATAATCTTCCGAAAAGACCGCAAAGAGAGAACCGGCGGTATTCCCGCCGGCTTGAATAATATCCGACTCTTTAAAAATTATACCGTTTTTTACCTTTCGGGCTGATTTATTTTTAATAGATACATATTTGAATTTTCGGGCGGCTTCATTTATATCTATAAACCCGTCTTTCCAGTTATCAATGCCGGCTGAATCTTTTATCCTGAAATCCGCAACTTTTGTCCGTCTCAGGCTTTCCAGATACCCCGCTGTACCCAGCTTTTTAGCTATATCTGCTGCCAGAGACCTTATATAAGTTCCCGACGAACAATTTAGTTGTATAGTAATTACGTCATTTTTACAATCAATGGTTTTTATATCGTAGATACAGGTTTCCTGAAATCTTTCCGGAGGAATACGGCCGGACCTTTTTATTTTATAAAAAGTCTCTCCTTTATGTTTTTTTGCGGAGTATTCCGGAACTAAATGTCTGTATCTACCTTTAAAACCGTTAACTGTTTTTCGGACTTCATCTTCACCCGGCAAGTTAAACTTTTCGGTCTGAATTATTTTGCCTGCGCTGTCTAATGTATCGGAAAAATACCCCAGTTTTATCCGGGCGCGGTAGCTTTTGTCCTGCTTTAAAAAAAACCTTGAAAGTTTGCAGGCCTCGCCTAACAGAACTATAAGTACACCGCCGGCCTGCGGGTCCAGTGTTCCCCCGTGACCAGCCTTTTTTACTCCGGCCGCGCTGCTGCTAACCCTGCTTACGGTACGGCGGGAGGAGAGCCCAACGGGTTTGTCTATATTTACTATACCGTCCATCGATGAGTTTTAAAGCAAAGCTTTCTCTATCTGTTTTTCAATTATATTAACGACTTGTTGTCTGACTTCTTTAAAAGAACCTTTTATCAGGCAGCCGGAAGCATTGTGATGCCCCCCGCCTTTAAATTGAGTAGCCGTCCGCCCCACATCAATTGCCCCTTTAGAGCGGAAAGAAACTTTTATCCCTTCTAACCCTTCTATTTTTCTCATTAGAATCCCTACCACCACTCCCTTAATATTTCGGGCGTAATTAATTATGCCTTCCAAATTTTCATTAGCTGTGCCGGTTTCTTTAAGCATTTTCGGGGTGATAGTTATTAAACAGGCCTTACCCGAAGGTGTAAACTCCAGAGAGCCAAGGGCCCGGGCAATAAGTTTTAATGTCTTTACCGTCCGGTTGCCGTATATCATAGCTGATATCTCAACCGGATTTATAAATTTATGGATAAGCTCCGCAGCTACTATATGACTCCTGGGAGTGGTATTTTGTTCCTGGAATCGGTTAGTGTCGGTAAGTATCCCTATATAAATATAAAGAGCAAGATTATAATCAAAATCTATATTGAGCTCGAGAGCCAAATTTAATATCTGCGAACATACCGAAGCGGCATATTCCCTAACGTAGTTAATCTCCCCGAAATTATGGTTTAATCTGTGGTGGTCTATATTAATTATGGTATCTGCTTTATTTATGAGTCCTTTGACATTTTCCAGGCGTTTTAAATCGGAACAGTCAATTATAAAACCCAAATCTTTTTTGTCTTCGGGTAATTCAGTTTTAATCTCGTTAACTCCGTCCATAAAATTATATGATTCCGGAACGGCGCAGGAAGATATAATTTCAGCTTCAATCCCGCAATCTGCAAGAATTCTTTTAAGCGCAAATCCCCCGCCTAAGGCGTCTCCGTCCGGCCGCGCATGCCAGGTTATGAAAGCGGATTCAGCTCCTTTAATTTCCTTTACAATAGTTCTTACAATATCCTTATCTTTTTCGGGTATATAAAGGTCAAGTTTCATTCTTTTGATCTTTTTTTATCTTTGCCAGCAGTTCATCTATTCTCTGGGCTTTCTTTGAAGTTTGGTCAAATACCAGTTCAATTTCCGGCATATATTTAAGCTCAATTTCTTCGGCAAGTTTTTTTCGCATAAGTTTATGAAGACCTTTTATGGTATTGGCTTGTTTTACTACCGGCTTTTTGCCCCCGATGATTGTAAAGAATACACGAGCCAACTTAAGATCAATAGAAACATCGACCCAGGTTATGGTAATTATACCTAAATCGGGGTCTTGTATTTCGGTTGCTATTATTCTCCCCAGTTTCTGGCGGATCAGGCCTGATACTCTTTTTGTCCTTCTTGTCTGTTTCACGGACGCATACCGGTCATAATCTAATTATTGTTTAATGTTCTTTTACGGCTTTCTATTGTAAAACTTTCTATGAGATCCCCGATTTTTACATCGTTAAAGTTTGCAATATTTATCCCGCATTCAAAACCGGAAGCGACTTCGGAGGCATCGTCTTTGAAGCGTTTAAGCGAACCGAGAGCTCCTTCATATACTATTTTGGAATCTCTCAGCACCCTTGCAGACGCCGTTGACCGGATTACTCCATTTATTACCCTGCATCCGGCAATTGTGCCCACTCCGGTGATATTATAAATCTTGAGCACCTCGGCTCTTCCAAGGGTTATCTCTTTCTCTTCGGGGGAAAGCATTCCTTCCAGGGCGTCTTTTATATCCTCTATTATCTCATAGATTATACGGTAAGTTCTTATCTGTACACTTTCTCTTTCGGCTTCTTTTTTAATTGAGCCGCTTACACTTATATTAAATCCAATTATAATTGCCTCTGAAGATGCAGCAAGCATAATATCCTGCTTGGTAACGGTACCTACATCCCCGTGTATAATATTTAATTCTACTTCATCGTTGTCAAATTTAGAAAGTGCGTCCTTTATAGCTTCCAGAGAACCTACTACATCGGACTTTAAAATTATTTTCAGATCTTTGCTCTCTTCACCTAAAAGCTGTCTCTGGAGATCCTCCAGAGTTATTTTATCCCGGGCCGCGAATTTGTCTTTCTTTATTTTCTCTTTCCTGGCATCCGCTATTTCCCGTGCTTTTTTTCTTGTTTCCATAACTACAAGATTATCTGCTGTGTGGACGGCATCTTCAAAGCCGAGAATCTTTACCGGAGTAGCTGGAGACGCCTCTTTAAGGCGCTTACCTGATTCGTCCGTCATTGCCTTTATCTTTCCGGGGGTTGAGCCGCATATAAAAGCATCGGATGTCTTCAGCGTTCCACCGGTTACTATAACCGTGGCCGTGGGTCCCATGCGTTTATCAACCTCAGATTCAATGACCACTGCCCTTGTCGGGCCGTCATAGGGAGCTTTAAGTTCCATCATTTCCGCCTGAAGTAATAAAAGCTCAAGAAGCTCTCCGAGATTTTTATTTTCTTTGGCGGATACTTCAACGTCAATAACATCACCACCCCATTTTTCGGTCAGTATCCCGTGTCGGGTAAGTTGTGTCCTGACCTGCTCGGCATTATACTCGGGGAGGTCGGATTTGTTTATAGCTACTATAAGGGGAACCCCTGCGGCCTTTATATGATTTATGGCCTCAACGGTCTGAGGCATTACTCCGTCGTCGCCGGCTACAACTAATATAACAATATCGGTTATCTGAGCGCCCCTGGCTCTCATGGCCGTAAAAGCTTCGTGGCCGGGTGTATCTATAAAAGTTATTTCCCCTTTCCCCTTGACCTTGACTTTGGAGGCTCCAATATGCTGGGTTATGCCTCCCCGCTCGGAAGCTATTATATTGGTTTGTCTGATTGTATCTAATAACAGAGTTTTGCCGTGGTCTACATGCCCCATAACAGTTATAATCGGTGGGCGTGGCTGAATATCTTTCCCGGTATTTTCTCCGACAGAAATCTCTTGAGCACCGTAAAGTTCCTGAAATTTTGCATTATATCCAAGAGAATCTAAAGTCTTTTTGGTAGCCTCTAAATCTATCCTCTGGTTGGGGGTAACAATATAGTTAAATTTTTTATACTCTTTTATGAGTTCATCGATAGCCATATCCAGTTCCTCGGCTAACCGGCCGGTGGTCATATTTGTGCTTAATTCAATTGTCTTTACTCCCGGTTTTTTTAATGTTTCGGGCTCTTCTTCGGGCTTTTTTGAAAGAGGTTTCTGCGGGGTTTTTGTCGTTCTTTCTTTTTTTGTCTTCTGAGGCTCTTTTTCTGCTGCCGGTTTTTCCTCTTCATACGAGGTTGCCTCTGTTTCCATTTCTTTGAAACTTTCTTTTATAAAATCAGCTTCCTGCGGTGTCACGCTCGAAGAATGTGACTTGGCTTCTATGCCCAGTTGGTGAGCTTCTTTAATTATTTCTTTATTGGTCTTTCCTAATTCTTTGGAAAGTTCGTATATCCTTATATTATCACTCATTTTCTTTTATCGCTTTAATAATTTTTTCTGCCATTTTGGCACCAATTCCCGGTATTGAAGTCAGCCCTTTTTCGCCAGTTTCCAATATTTTATCTAAATTGTCCAGTCCGTTTTTTATTAAAAGTTTTGCAGTCTTTTGGCCTACTCCAGGCAAACCTGAAATATTTTTAAGCCCGGTTGTGAATTTTTCCTGCTTAATCTCTTTTAGCTGTGTTTCGGACTCTATATCCAGATGCCACTGGGTAAGCCGCGCGGCAAGGCGCACATTCTGACCGTTTTTACCTATAGCCAAAGAGAGCGTATCATCGGATACAATGAGGCGGGCCTCCTTCTTCTTACGGTTCGTAACGTCTACATCGATAACTTCCGCGGGACTTAAAGAGCTTGCCAGATAATTTTTAATATTATCCGAATGTTTTATAAGATCAATTCTTTCTCCGCTGAGCTCAGAAATAACTACCTGAACTCTTACCCCGTTTATTCCCACGCAGGCTCCGATAGGATCTACCCTGGGGTTTGAACTATCCACTGCTACTTTGCATCTGACTCCGGGATCGCGGACTATCTTAACTATTTTTACTATACCTTCTTCTACTTCCGGGACTTCCATTTTAAACAGTCCTTCAACCAGTCCCGGATGAGTTCTGGAAACCACTATCCGGGGGCCTTTATTTCCGCGGGTAACTTCAACTATATATACTTTAAAGGAACTTCCTTTTCTTAATTTCTCACCAGGTATCTGTTCCCTGTCGGGAAGAATAGCTTCAGTATCGCCTATCTCAACTATGGCCGCCTTCTTAACAAATCTGTAAAGCTTAACAGAAGCTATTTGACCGGCACGGTTCTTATATTTATCGTAGAGGCTTTCCCTCTCGTTCTCTTTAATTTTTTGAACAATAATCTGTTTTGCGGTCTGGGCTGCAATTCTTCCGAATTTATCGGCAGGTACTTCTACCTCCACGGTCTGCCCTACTTCCGTGGCAGAGTCAATGGACAGGGCTTCCTCTTTTGCTATCTGATTAGTTGGGTCTTTTACTTCAGAAACCACCTCTTTTTGAACAAATACCTGCATCTCGCCTGACTGGGGGTCTATCTTTGCAGAATAAATCAACCCCCTGGCATGCTTACTGAAAGCTGATGTCATAGCGCTTTCCAGCAAAGATATAAGTTCATTCCTCGAAATGCCTTTCTCCTTCTCTATTAACTCTAACATTGGTTTTAAATTAGATTTCATTTATATATGTATTTCCAGTTTCGCTGATGCAATATTTTCTATATCAAACGACCGGTCTTCTCCTTTGTTATCTATTATAAAAACTTTTCCGTCTTCCGATTTAGTAATTTCACCCTTCCATTCCCGGTTGTCACTTACCGGATTAAAGAGCCTTATATTTATATCTTTACCCTTATATCTTTTAAAATCTGATTCACTTTTTAGAGATCTATCCAGTCCCGGCGAAGAAACCTCCAATCTGTATGAATGTTTTAAAAGGTCACCGTGCCTGTCCAGTTCATATCCTAATTTCTTCGAAAGCAGTTCACAGTCCTGAAGTTTTATACCACCCTCTTTATCGGCAAACACCTGGAGAAACCACGCACGGCCCCGTTTACCGTATTTAAGTTCCACAAAATCATATCCGTTTTTGCGGACAACCTCACTTACTATATCTGTTAATTCTTTAGTTATGCTCATATTAAAAAAAGTGGCAATAAAATTGCCACATCTTTCAGTGAAAAGAATATTATCAAATTAATAGATTTTATGCAAATTATAAATTATTTTAAATTACCTATGAGACATTATAAGGCCTTTAAAGCCCCGAAAATTGGATAGCCATGCCGGTTAAAGCTATGGTGCATTCCGCTATGGCATGCATAAATCTTTTTTTCTTTACTTCGAACATTCTTTGCTTTAAACACCTCAAAGACAAATAAAATACTGATACCGGCTGGTCAGCCCTGACCACAGTCAATATGGTAAGAATGGTGACGGCTGAATAGAACGGCCGGATAGTATGCCGGGCGGTTATTTAAGTTAAGTTCCCTTAATGAGAAGAGCGGCGATAATTGCGCTTACGATGGCTAATATTTTTATAGGAGTGAATTTTTCTTTGTATATAACAGCGGCAAAAATTATTGTTATTACCATAGAAAGGGAGAATATACCCTCTACCAGTGAAAGCGGCCCGTATTCCCATGCTTTAAGTATGAGATAGTATCCCCATAGGTTCAAAACCCCGGCAGCGGCTCCTAATGATATGAGCCTGCCGGCGGCGCCCTTAAATACGTTCCCTGTTTTTACGATAAAGCGTTTGCTTATATAAGTATATATAAAAACAAGTGTGTAAGAAAGCCATATATATGTTATCTTGTCTATTTTGCCTGACGCTATTTTGCCGGCGGTAATTGAAATGGCTATAGCCGCTGCGGCAGAAAGGATTAAAAAGACCCCATTAAGATGTATCTCTTTTTGGGCGGCGTTCATCTTTTTGCCCGACGGTTTAGCCAGCATAAATACTGTAGCCAGCGCCAAAACCATACCCGCTCCCTCTTTAATAGACGGTGTGTCACCAAAAAATACCAGACCGATGGCCATAACAAAAACGGTCTTTAATTTTCCCAGAGGCATAGCAACGTTTACCGGGATAAATTTCAGCGAAGTTATCTTCAGTGTAGTGCCGGCGGTAAAAAAAAGAGAATTAACCGCAGCCAGAATTAAAAGATAATTTAAATTATCTAGTCCCGGAGACCTGAAAAATACTATCAGACCTGAAATTATTGATATAGTCAGAGCCTGAAAATTGAGCATTCTTAAGCTTGAATAGCCGTAGTGGGCGCTGATTTTGTATATAAAATTGATAAAACCGTAGGTAACAGTCGCCGCGACTACATAGGGAAACCAATTCATAGAATATAAAATAAGTTATAAAAACATTATTTAAGAAATGCGTCTATCCTGCGCACCTCTTTATTTCTTACCGCCATGGCGTCGGTTCCGTATATAAAATCCCCTTCTATCTCTTTTTGGGCGCCGTCTTTGAATGTGAGTTTATATCTTGCGACTGCAACTTTATCTTTTCCGTATGTATTCTTCCTGTCCGGGTTGTGGTAGACAACCAGCGCGGCGTTTAAAAATTTAAAGGTAAATGTATCGCCCGGAAGCTCGATTTCCTCCGCGGCGGCCTTTTTTCTGTTATCGCCGGATATATAAAATTTAACTTTTTCCGGGACAGTGGTAAAAAATTCCGACGGGAGGATAGGGTTGAATTTTAATTTTAAATTACCTTCTTTATCTGTAATAAACGGATTCTCCCCCGAGGTCATTATTACCCACATGTTAATGAACTCGCATGTTGAACCGCTCAGCCGGGCCTGCAGCCCCTGTCCGTGCATTTTTTCATCTTCAAAAGCCGATGATACAATGAAAGAAACATTCTCGAATATGCTCCGGCCATATAGACCGGGATCAAGAAAAGGCATAAGAAAATTCTTAATATCAGCGAAAAATTCTTCATAGAGTCCGCTTTTTAAAACCGCCAGCATATATTTAAAGAGCATATGAGTATAGAGAGATTCGTTTTCTATCCATCCTCTGCCCCAGGCCTTGATTCTTCCTATCTCAAATCTATCGTTTTCGAGGGATTCGTTGTTCCGGTAGGATTTAAGTTTGGGGTCAAAGATACCACTGGCGCGTATATTATTATAAATTTCTTTTGCTCTCTCCGGATAAACCCTTAAAAACCGTACCGGGCCTTCCAGAAAAGGGGTAACCGGCCGCTGGCTGAATTCTTTGACCCGGACAAGCTCGTTACCTTCGGAATCTTTCTTGCCGGTCTTTTCCCATTTAACGGCGTCGTTAATAAAATATGTGTATGGTATCCCCTCGGAATTAAAGACCTTATCTTTATTTTCTTCAGATATCACGCTGTCAAGCAATTCTTTAGCCGTCACCATAAAGTCTGCTATATTTTTTATCTTTACTTTCTCTTCTTTCCCCGAGACACCGCGCACAATCTTTTTGTGGTACTCTTCTTTTATGGTATGGCTTTTATCCCAGAATTTAAACCGGGCTTCAGAGCTGCAGTTTTTTATGCGCTCTTTTATTACCGGAAAGAGTTTATCCATAAAGACCTTTAATTCCGAAAAAATTTTAATCTCTTTTGAGCTGAAATCAGAAAGCATACCAACGAGGAAGGTGCAGTATCGGGACAGCTCCAGCGTATGACAAATCGAGGACCCCAATATGCCGGGCAAACCGTTTATAGAGTCGTTCCAACCGGGTTTATTTGCATCCATCTCGCAGCCTCTGTTCTCTGGGTCCAGAGAGGCAATCCGGTTAACGGTCAGGGTTAGGAGTTTTACTATTAAGTTTGTCCTGTATATTTCTCCTTTGCCGTCTTTTTTTCTTACTATCCGGGGAGATGATTCTCTTGAATTTATTTCCTTTATTCTCTCATTGTCTCTATAGACCGATTCGTACTGGCGCACTCTGCCACTTTTAAGTATAAATTTTTCGTCCCGGGGAAGCAAGCGGTCAGGATTATCGTAAAAAGTATACGAACTATTAAAGAAAAGATCTTCAATCTTGTCCGGGTATATGCCGAGGTAGGCCTCTATGAGGTCAAGATTGTAGCTCCAGTGGTCTATCCAGAACCCCGGCCGGGAATGAAGGTCTATATTTACATTCTGCCGGCTGAAGGAAAGCACTTTCTGCATTAATTTATCACTTTCTAAAAGCATGGCTACTTCGCCGGGCATAAAAGAACCGGAAGTAAGTTTAAAAAGTTTTCTCTTAAGAACTTTATCTTTTACATTTTCGGAAGCCCACCTTTTGAAACCTCCGTCGTCGGCTATAGTATATGTCGTGCTTCTTACCTCTATAGGATTGTAGCCGTCTGTCTGCATGGCGTTTAGAAAAAACTTTATATTGGCGTCATTTATTTCGGGAAGAAAAAAATTATCCATACGCCTGTTCTGAATTATACACCGATAGTGTCCGTTCCCCTGAGAGTAGTATGTCGGTTCTATTACAAAGTCGTGGTAATCTCTCTCCAGGTCGCCGTTCTGCCGGGAATAAAGATAGAAAGCTTCTTTGCCCTCTGCGGTATCAAATACCATAGGCATCCCTCCCCGGAGCACATTGTCCATGAAGGTCTGTCCGGCATATTCATTGAATCTTTTGTTCTTCGATAAGGTAAGCATGTTATTTTTAACTTCCTCAATGATATTTTCTATTTCTTTCTCTTTCTTAATGAAATATTTTTTCTCAGCAGCGCGGTCTATGAACTCATCCAACAGTTTTTCTGAAGCAGCATAGCCGATAACCGAATGGAATTTTAAGGTCTGCCCGGAATTAATCTTTTTTGAAAAGGCGGTAAAAGCAGAAGGCGTTTTATTTTTGCGTATTTCCTTCATAGAAAGCAACTGCCGGACAGTTTTTTCTTTAAAATTATATGGGAAATCGTAGTTCTTGGAATTTTTAAAGACAGTATAGGGGTCTGCCAGGTATCTGTCTTTGATAATCTCACCGGACTCAACTGTAAAATAGAAGTTGTTTCCTTCCAGGCGCTCGATTTCCGGCTTATCCTCGGGGTTAATCTTCAGCCGATAGAGAGGTATTCCCCCGTGGTCATAGACCTTCATAAGACCCTCTATATGCCTGGGAATTACGTTTATCGCTTGCCGGTTAGTGCCGTAGGGAAAAATCTTTGGCAGCCCGTCTACCATATCTATATTCATATCTGCAGCGGATATATTTGTGAGTTCTACTTTTCGTATAAGTGCTGGAATCTTTTCACCGGCCAGCTGAAAATAGGTTACCCGAATATTTAGGCCGGCCTGTTGATGGGTATCTTCGATGGTTAATTTATCCGACCAGACATAAATCTTCTGCCTTTGGGAAGCGCCGGATTTTTTAAAAGGCTCCCAAAGGATGCCTTTTGCGGTCTTTAAAAAAGTCCTGAAACCCTGTGATTCTATAAGCTGGACAGCCTTATTAAAAGAGAGAAATTCCATTATCTGATGGTCTTTATTCTTAACCCCCATGCTGCATACACCCTGCCCCCGGTTTACATAGTAAGTCCATAGCGGGATTCCCATTCTTCCGGCTATACCCGGTAAAAAGCTGGCGAAAGATTTGGCACAGTTATAGTTTTTTATTACAAAATTATTTTTATCTTCAACGCTATATGAAACTTTTTCATCTATAGACATCGACACTCCTTATCTGTTTTTTTGCAGCTTTTACAATATATTTTTTAAGAAATACAATGTCAAACTGTAAAAATAATGGCTCTTTCTTAAATATAGTGCAGTTATTATCTAAAAGTTGTTTTAAAGTTGCAAAAAGTATTTATTCGTTAGGTTTATTCAGCCAGGCTTCTGAAATACTTTCGGATAAGTTCTTTGTATCTTTCAGGATAATTTTCTTTGAGCGCCTGCATTATCTTTTTCCTCAGCTTTTCGCCGCCGCGCGCTTCGGCCGCGCCGGGAATTTCCACATAACCTTCACGGGCGCCCCGGCGTCCCGCCTGCCCGGCAGCCCCGTTTCCGCCCGGCCTTCGGTATCT
>JAGXOG010000001.1 GCA_023660015.1 Elusimicrobia bacterium LH_S2
AAATCTTATTCAGCTACTACTTCAATTACTATTTGGTCACATGATTTTGAAAGTTATGGCGGATATAGTATAAGTACACCGGCTTTTACTGATGGTGAGTGGGATTACTGGGGGCATATGGATAACAACGGGGGGAATCCTGATATATATGATGTTGACGGTAATTTAGTGGGAGACGTTGATGGGGTGACAAATTTAACTAATATTTTAGGAAATTATTATTTTGGCGGTAACGACATTGATGCTGAAGGAGCTACTCTTCCACTTACACTAACTTTTGACGATGTTGATATTTCCGGATATGAAAGTTTGGTTTTTAAAGTTTATCTGGCTGATGATGATCCCGCAAATTGGGAGACTGATGATTATGTTCATTTTGATTATGATATTGATAATACAGGAACTTTTTCAGATATGCTTCATCTTGAAGCGGATGGATCGTCATACGCGGCTATAGATACTGATTTTGACGGTACAGGAGATGGGACTGAAGTTACCTCAACATTTGCTCAATCTTCGGCAACAATAAGTGACACCGGCGGATTGATAGATATTAAAATCACATTTGATTTAGATAATGGTGACGATCAAATATATATTGATAGTGTAACTATTGTAGGGCCTCCTGTAACGGATCTCTATCTTCCCGGTGAACACAGTAGTTGGGACCTTGACAGTGTCAATGAGTTTACTGATGATAATATGCCTGCCGGCTTTATAAAGCATACCTCAACTCCAACCGACCCTCAGGAGTTTAAGATTGTAAAAACGTCCTGGGCTGATACCAATGAATACTCAGCAGGTTACTGGATTGATAAATACGACGAGGTCTGGGATATCCCGAGGAATGACCAGGGGGATACTGGCAATGCTGTATGGAAGGGGGCGGTGCCTCCGCCAAAGTGTGTTACTGTTGTCGCAAAGTCATCAGAGACGCTGACCGGGACAACAGAGAGTTTCGGTTTTATGGGAACGTCTACGGACCCGATATCTATTGCAGATGTTTCTGGTGGAACAACTACTGTTGACCCCGACACTTCAGTTGATATTGATATAACACTTTCAGCAGCAAAATGTGCTGAAGAGTATGTTATTGTAAGGTATACTGCAGATGGTGGGAATAGCTGGGATTTTGTTACAGCAACAGGCACCGCGCTTGATTATACTGCAACAGTTCCCGGACAGTCCGAAGGAGTAACTGTTCAATGGTATGCGATGACATCCTCGTCTGAGGTGCCGGTGAGTCCTGATTTAATGACTCTTTCCTGTGAGAATAATAACGGAAGCAATTACAGTTATGATGTATACAATTTAGGTGATTCCTGGCATGTTCCCGATAATACTGAGCCGGATTCGGTAACAATGCGTAATCCCAAAATCGAAATCTATAACGGGGAGACAGTTTATATTTATAACGGCACAAGATTTCAGAATGGCGATAATGATTCTGACCAATCAGGAGGCACTCTTTATTACAAAAAATCAACAGAAGAGACATGGATTACATCTGAAATGGACTATGATTCTACCGATGGAGATGTAAAATACTGGAAGACTTCATTTGTAAATAACTATGTTGGCGGTGATGTGGTAGAGTATTGTCTACGAATTATTTATAGTGACCACGACACAACTTTTCTTTACGGAGATGATGCGAATTCGTATAGAACTGCCTCCACTTCAACAGCACAGGGTTCGCCATATACATTTACTGTTAAGAATTCCACTCCGACAGTTCCTGGGCTGACAGCACCGGATGGCGGGGAAATCTGGTATGTCGATAATACTTATTCAATAACCTGGTCAAGTTCAACGGATGCTGATGGCGAGGATATATCTTATGATATTGATTATTCTTCAAATAATGGTTCAGCTTGGGATGATATAACCACAGTAAATATCAGTACTGCAACTTCATATAGCTGGGTAATTCCAAATACAACATCTACTCTTTGTCTTGTCCGAATAAGGGCGTTTGATGTAAATAATAATTATTCTGCTTTTGACCAGTCCGCTACAACATTTACAATTACAGAGAATGATGCTCCTTCAGTTACTATAGACAGTATTGATGGGACTGCAGATGCGTCACTTACGGGAACTTGGCATTCTTCAAATACCACTGTGGGATATACACTTACGGATACAGAATCTGATGATATTTCAATTACTGTTGAATATTCACAGGATGATGTGAGTTGGTCTTCTGCAACTGAAGGTGTTGGGAGTGACGGCACAGCAGGACTTACATCATCTTCCGGCGGGACAGCACACACTTATGTATGGGCTTCGACAACTGACCTTGCCGGGGTAGCGGACTCTACTGTCTATATAAAAATAACCCCGAGCGACGCACAGACAGGAACGTCGGATACTTCATCTGATTTTG
This sequence comes from Elusimicrobia bacterium LH_S2, assembly GCA_023660015.1. Classification (GTDB taxonomy): domain Bacteria; phylum CG03; class SLGR01; order SLGR01; family JAGXOG01; genus JAGXOG01. The sequence continues at coordinate 2,390 of JAGXOG010000001.1, forward strand.
GTATTGATAATGAGATTCCACCAACTCCGGCGGTTCCGGATGACGGTGTAGTAGCTGAAAGCGGCAATGACTGGACAAACAACAATAATGTTACAATGTACTGGGACGGTACAAACAGCTCTACTAAGGCAGCAGATGGAAGTGGCTCGGGAATTCAAAATTATGATTTCTACTGGGATGACGAAACACCGGTTACAGGAACGCAGACATCATCAGGACCTGTTGTGATGCCCGATGGCGTTCATACTTTTTATGTAATCACCAGAGACAGTGTGTCAAATATAACATCTGCTCAGTCCCATACTGTTCAGGTTGATGTGACTGCGCCTGATGCCATAAGTGATTTAACAGCTGATGATGCATCTGATTCACTTGCCGTGAATCTTGACTGGTCTCAACCATCATATTCTGATGCCGGAATTGACCACTATAATATATACAGGGATACCAACCCAATATCAACTAATGCTGATAGGGATGTTTTAACACCTATTGATACAGCTGATTTAACTTCATATACAGATTCTTCTGTTACAGCCGGCACAACTTATTATTATGTAGTATGTGCGGCTGATTATGCAACAAATCAAGCAGATGTTTCAAATAATCCTTCAGTTGTTCCAACTGCGCCTGAGCCTGTATTTTTAGCTACCGGCTACCATTTTGAGGTTTTATTTACAACAGGAAACGATGTTGGATATGAGTCACAGTTCAATAACCGTTTAATTGACTTGATAAGAAGTGCTCAAAGTTCAATTGATGTTTGTGCTTATGGTATAAATGATGATGATGGAACTGATTCAGTTGATACGGCATTGATAGACCAGCACGATGCAGGAATAACAGTTAGAGTTATTGTTGATGATGATCATTCTGACCCAACTGATGGTACCGGCTCACTTGCAGATGCCGGAATAACAGTAAAACAGGATGCAGATTCAGATGAGATGCACAATAAGTTTGTAATTGTTGATAACCAGTATCTATGGACCGGTTCTGCAAATTTTAATGACCCTAATTTTTCTGATTATGATAATAATGCATTTATAATATCAAATTCTTCTATTGCAGCAAACTATAAGGCAGAGTTTGATGAGATGTGGGATGGAACATTTCATGGAGGGACTTCAACAGAAAGTCAATATACAATAGATGGGTGGACCGTTGAAAATTATTATGGTGTTGAGGATGAGCCGGTTGAAGATACTGATTCCTATGGCATGAGATACCAGGTTCAAAATGCTCAAGAAAGTGTTTTGTTCGGTATATATACATTTAGTGGAGATTTGGACGATGCATATACAACGCTTGCCGATGATATGTCTAATGCATGGAACAATGGAAACGGAAAAGTTGTTCAGGGTGTTTTGGATGATTATATAAATTCCGGTTCTGACCCATATTCTGATTTTGATTCAGATGGGATGAATGTCCGCTTATGGCAGAAAGATGCTTATGATTACATGCACAATAAATATATGATAATTGACCAGGAGAAATTTATTACGGGCTCAGCAAATTTTACTCATTCGGCAGATGACTACAATGATGAAAACATTATAATTATTCATTCACCTATATTTGCAAGGCAGTTTGTAAGATACCACAATCACCTCCACTCACTTACTACAGATGAAGACACAGCAGAGTCGCCGGCACCTGATACTGAAAAGCCCGAGGCAATAACAGGAGTTTCTGCTGCCGGAGGCGGGCCGGGTACCCTTACGGTTTCCTGGACAGAAGCATCTGGTAAAGATATTGCCGGTGGTGCTGAAACCTTTTCAAGATATTATCTATTCTGCGCAACTACATCTTTTGATACTATAGGGCTTTCCGATGGAATTGATAATGATGGTGACGGATGTGCCGATGAAGAGCGTTTAGACGAGACAGATAATGACGGCGATGGTTCTACGGATGAGGATATAAACATTCTTGCCGCCGATGTTATAACTTCAAGCAGCACCACTGAAGTAGATATCACAGAGGACTCATATAATCAGTCCTTAAATGATGATAAAAATTATTATATAGCAGTTGTTATGTCAGATGAATGGGGCAATGAATCAAACATGCAGAGTTATTCTTATTACGGCCCGGTTTCGCCCGGCGGTGATGCCCAGGATGTAGATGTTACTTCTGTATCAGATGGGACAAATTCGGCTACAATTTTGGATGGTTCCGAGTATTTAAGAGACCTTGATTCAACAGTAGATTTTACTCTTAATCAGGACCCGGGAGCAAATACACCGGAACTTTATTACGATGATGACGCTGACCCGACGGACGGAACTTCAGATACTGCATCGGGAAGCGGAACTTCGTGGGAGGCAACAATTTCTGCTGCCGATGCAAATGTAACCGATACCGCCCATATACGTCTGGTAATAAAAATTGGAACAACCTGGTATTATAAAACTGGCACCACCCCATGGTCTTATGTAGTTGATGAAGCATCGCCAACAAATGTCGGTTGTTATACTCCGGCTGATAATGCTACCAATCTGGCAACTTCTACTGATACTGTTGCCCTTACTGCTTCAGATGCCGGTGCTGGAGGCATTGAGTATTATATACAAATTGCCACTAACATTGGTTTTACTTCAGATCTTCAATCTTCCGGATGGCAGACTTCAAAAACTTTTTCACCTTCACTTGATACAAATACAACTTATTATTGGCATGTTAAAGCAAGAGATTCGCTGGGTAATGAATCAATTTACTGCGGTGATGCAGATTTTGCCGGGTATCACCAGTTCCTTACAGAATTTAACTATACACCGGAACCCGGCGATGTGGTTATAAATGAAGTTGCATGGGCAGGAACTAATGGAGGCGGTTACAGTGATGAATGGATAGAACTTTACAATAATACTTCTTACGATATCGATCTTGCCGGGTGGGATATACTTAATAGCAGTTTAGATGCCGACAACCTTGTGAGTAGTATTCCTGCAGAGGGCTATTATCTAATTGAGAATGACGAAGCTGTTGTCGATGATATAACCGGGGACCTTTTAGATGCTTCCTTAGACCTTGATGATGCTGGGCTGGATTTACAATTGAGAGATGCTTCTGATACTATTATAGATGAGGTTGACAGTTCTTCAGAATGGTTTGCAGGAGATACCTCAACTCCAACTGCAAGTATGGAAAGGATAAGTCCTCAGGATGATGGTTCTGTCTCCACAAATTGGGATGATGTAGTAAATAGCACCCCATTGTGGAATGGACATGATACTGACGGAGGACTGATCTGTGGTACTCCAAAGAATCAGAACACTCAGTACTCGCCTAATAATCCTCCAAATGCTCCGACTTTAACTTCGCCGGCAGATGATAGCTGGATAAATGATTTAACCCCAACTTTTGAGTGGAGTTTTTCCGACCCGGATGGAGGTGATTCCCAATCGGCTTATAGGATTCAAATAGATAATGATATAAGTTTTGGCAGTGTAGATGAAGATTCTGGTAAGGTCTCTTTATCTTCAGAATCATATACATCTTCAGGTTTAGATGAGGATTGCTGGTACTGGAAAGTAAAGACATGGGATTCTTATGATGCCGATTCTGTTTATTCTTCAACCTATTCCATAAAGATTGATACCGTACCACCGACAAATGCTTCCGGATTTTCCGGCTCACCTTCTACTAATACATGGAGTGGCTCTTCAAATTTAAATGTAAAATGGATTGCCGGTTCTGATGAGTTATCAGGACTTTCAGGATATTCTGTAAAATGGGATACTCAGACAGCAACCACTCCTGACGATGCTGTGGATACCACTGATTCAGATACTTCCGATTCAACTAAAGATACTTTTACAAGCGACAACTGGTATTTTCATATTGTAGCGGTAGATAATGCCGGGAATGTAAGTGGTGCGGAACATTACGGTCCTTACTGGCTCGATTATATTAATCCTTCAACTGCAACTTTGACAGCATCGGACGGAACGGGCAACGATGTTGATTTAAGCTGGACTTTTGCCAGTGATACAGATTCGGGGGTAAGTAAATACAGGTTATACCGGGCTACAAAGACAATAACGGAAAGCAACAAGGATGCTTCCTATGTTACCGAACTTTCTACATTTTCAATCGCAGAGAGTTCTCATACGGATACAACTACGGTTTCAGGGACAGATTATTATTACTGTTTGGAAATTATAGACAAAGTTGACAATACAAATCTTTCAAATAATGAAAATATACAAGCGGGCTATAATGTTTTGGATGTTTGGCATAAGCCCACTACGCAAGTTCCGGCAAAATCGGTAGATTACAGAAATCCATCGTCGCCGGAGGATACAGATTGGGTAGAAATTTGGATAGGAGCAGCCAGCCGGTATGAATTAAGCTATGCTACATTATATTATACCACAAACGATAAAGAACCTGACGAGGATTCATCTTCCCGGAATCTTTCCTGGGACCATGATGACAGCGGAAAGTCATTTTTTGTTACTGATTCCAGTATTCCTGCCCAGTCAGACGGCATAACTGTAAAATATATGATAAAGTGCGGTACAACTTCGACCACTATGGATGACACATATATCTATTCGGACGGTTCCGGCGGATATGAAAAATACGGTGATATGTCGGGCATCCCGTTTTCCTATATCATAGGATGGGGAGTTTCAATAGTAGGGCAATACGACACGGGTGGGACTGAAATTGCTTACGAATCTTGGACAAATTGTACGCGGCCTGTACTAAAGATTGACCAGACCCCTCCTTCAGTCGGTGTTAATATGTGCTTCCGACTCCAGATTGATGATACCGACAATACTTTTGCCACTCCCGAGATGGATATAAAAACGGGATATATAGAAGCCGGAACCGTAACCTATACCGTCGGCCAGGACGCAGATGTTGCGTATCCGACGGCTACCTATAAATCCGGACACGAGGGTATGACCCTTGGAGAAGACGACAGCTATTACTGGCGGGTAATATCTTCCGAAGCGTCTTCGGGTAATTCTTCGCCATGGGTCAAGGCAAACGGCGGGGACATAGCATTTAAGATAGATATTAATAATCCTTCTAAGCCCACGAATGTAAGTGCGCTTCAAGCTTCAAATAGCTCAGCAGATGTTGACTTAACCTGGTCAGCAGCAACCGATTCTCAAAGCGGAGTTGCCGGTTATATCATTTATCGTTCAACTTATAGTTTTTCAAATGAAGCAAATGCAACAGAAATAGCAAGCGATATAACAGGAACTTCATATACTGATTCATCAACTGATCATGATGCCCATTATTACTATTCTGTTAAAGCATATGATAATGCCGGAAATTATGGGTTATTATCTACAAATGCCGAGGTTGATACTTCAAAGAAACTGATTGATGGAGATAAAGGCGACTGGACAGGTACTCCATCTGATAAAGTTAATTCTGCTGTTATATCAAACGGAGAGTGGATATGGACAGATAAACGGTGGGAAAGGCGAGAGGATTCCCCTGAGAATGACGATGTGGATATTAAGGAACTTAGAATAGATGCAGATGCTGATAATTTATATTTTTTAGTTGAGTTTGAAAATATTACTGACACTCTCTATCCTAATCTTGCTATAAGTATAGATACAAGCAGAGATGGAAGTGGGATGGACTGGCTTGGCGATGATTCAGGAGTAACTCTGGGCGATGATTATTATGGATTTCTTGCTAATGGCGAAAGAAATATAGTAGTTCACCACACAAACGATACACCTGCATGGCAGATAGAATTATATGCTGATGATGGGTCATCATGGTATGCTCCACCTACACTTGGAGCAGGGCGTATAAATTGCAATATAGTAAATTTTGTTGAGTTTAAAATTACAAAAAGTGATTTGAATATTCCATCGGGAGAGACAACATTCAGAATTACCGCAACCTCTTTTTATCAGGACCAGGATGATACCGACGGCAGTGGAGATGGAGACAACAACTGGTGGGCAAATGATGATGATTTAACAGATGATTTAACAGATGATACCACATACGATGCTCTTGATTCTATGTCGGTTATTCCGATTTCTACGGGCTCCGGGGCCGGTCAGTATTACAATGACAAAGACCTTACTATGAGTTCCTGGGATGAGGATATCTCCGACGGGAATATAGATTTCTGGGCGGATATTTACATATCACCTCTATTTGAAATTGAAAACGAACTTCCGGAAGAGGTCGATACCCCCTATCCTCCGGATAAGGGAGAGGTTAGTAAACCTGCGCCGACTTTAACTTTTGTCTCTAACGGAGACCTTGACGACGAAGTCGGTGACGCCATTACTTCGTACCTGCTTGAGCTTTCTACATTTTCAGATGATTTATCAGGTGATGTAACTTACAGGGTCAATCTTGATACCACAAGCTGGCCGGTTCCCGATGATCTTAAACTGGGGGTAAATAATTACTGGAGGGTAAGCGCCCGGGACAAAAGGGGAGCTCTGAGCTCTGCTTCCACATGGACTTTTAAGTGCACCGCTGCAAATGATTCGCCCTATGGGCCCGCAACGGTAGATTTATACGGCTGGGCAACAAGTGATTTTACCGATTCTACCCCTGAAAGTGCGGATGATCTCCAGGCACAGGTTTCGCTGTCCGACCCTGCGGATCCTAACAGTGACGACATAAACCGGTATGAATATAAATGGTTTTATAAACCTTCGGGGACAAGCGACTGGCAGTTATTTAAATCGTTCGTTTCATTTGTTGATACTAATACAATAGATTCTTCTAATACTTCAGAATATGATGAATGGAAAGTATTTGCCAGGGTTGAGGATTCTAACGGCGCATGGGGCAGTTGGACTAAATCGGTTGTGCGTACTATAAGACATGTTAACGAAGCGCCGTATGATGTGGGTAGCCTTAAAAATCAGACCGGCTCTCCGACCCCCAGAGATATGAATATTGTAGTTGCGGCTACAAATTTTGACGAGGATAACGACGGTTCCGGCCCCATTGACCCGGACGATGATGGCAGCGCTTCTGATCCTGACGGCACAGTAAATTCAGATAATTACTCGGTTAATTTCTATTGGTATAAGAAATCTGAATACAGCGGCACACTTACTCACTATAAGACAGATACTAAACAAATACCGGATTCTGACCCCGGGGCGGTAGTAACTTCAACTATAACCGCTTCCGAAACTTCACACGGCCAGTACTGGAAAGTGGCGGTCAGGACGGTGGATGAAGACGGTGCTCAGAGCTCCAGCCCGAATGACGCCGGCCCTTATTATATAAGAACCAGAAATCCTAAAAAGACAAACCGGTCTGATGTAGTAATAAATGAATTATTGTGGATGGGAACAACAGATTATGCCGGTCAGGAATCCGTCGATAACCCAACAGACCAGTTTATTGAATTACGGAACCTGGCTGATTTTGATATAGATATAACTAACTGGAAAATTAAAAATGGCGCCGGCGCAAGTTCAAACATAGTTATTTCTTCGGGGACCGAGGAGTTTACAATTTCCGCCAACAGTTATTTTCTTATATCAACCTACAAAGAAAACGAGTCGAATATTTCGGTAATTCCGGATTATATTACTCCCGTAGATACTGACCACGACAGTGCAATAAGCCTCAATGAATACTATCATACTACTGCCGGTTCTACATCTACTGTAAAAGTAGACGGAGCTACGAAATCCAGCAGTAGTGGTGACGAGGTCAATAAGTATTCTCAGGAGAGAGTGAAATATTCTACAACTGCTACGGATATATCTTACGATTATTCCGGAGAAGACCCTGACGCTTGGGATATTGCGGTTAATTCGGTGAATTTTGATGACCAAATTCATGAGAAGGGCACGCCAAAATTTGAAAATTCAGTTTCATCCACTGCTTTCTGGCACGACCCGAATGCGAAAGAACCCTATAGCGACGAATGGATGAGAATAGGTAAATCCACTGAGGGTTACTATGCCAATACCAACGACCCGAGAAAAGACGACCTGGTATATTTTTATGTGGGCGGCGACCCGGCAGGGGTCTCAGGCGGTAAAGATCTATATTATATGGCAAAAAATGAGACCGCGGGTGTATCCTGGTCTGCGCAGGCCTGGATATGGCAGAATAATGAGTTTACTTTCGGCGGTCATGACTACTTTACAAGAACATCGCAAGCGGGCCTGAGCCACAGTGCAACAGATATTGGAACGGCTGCCGTAAAAGGCAATACAATAGAATACTTCTTTAAAATAGAAGGGCCGAGCACGACAACTTATTTAGGGGCTACCGGCAGCGTCGTCCCCTCAACTCCGACGGCTAATCCGTTCTCTTATAAAGTGTATAATTCACCGCCTGTCGCACCGAATAATCCGATATTCCCATTAAACGGTCAGGTAAACGTATCGACCGGGCCACGGACTCTTCAGGTATACAGAAGCACCGGCTCGTTATATGAACATTTCATTGACCCGGATGACGGTGATTCCGTCGAGGAAGTTCAGTACCAGCTCTCGTTAGCGTGGGATTTCTCAACTTTTGTAACAAGCGGCACAATGAGCAATAACGGCAATATATCCGAAGCGGTAGATGTTCCGCTTGAGGCCGGAAATCAGTATTTCTGGCGGGTAAGAGGGCGGAACTCGGTCAGCGACCCGAATAGTATAAATGATGACGGTTGGGGGCCGTGGTGTAACGGTAATTCTTACTGGACTTTCTCTACTCCCGGCGGCCCGCGGATAGACAATATTGTATATGATAAAAGACCTACTACCGGAGGCGGTTGGAGCAATATCTCTACGGGCTCTATTGTACTTAATAATGAGCAGGTGAGAGTAAAGGCCTGGGTATATCTGGGCGAAACCGGCGCCGGCGCCGGTAAAACTGCCCTCAGGGCTTATTATACAATCGACGGCTCAAATCCAAATACAAACTATGAAGCCGGCAAAGATAACTATTATTTCACGGGTGAGTGGCAAGAAAACGATAACGATGCCTACGGGGTTAGATACTCGTCGTATGTATTGATAATACCCGAAGATGTGCATCCGGTAGAGTCAGATATAAATATACAGCTTTCTGCTTTTGATGTAGACGGAGATACGATTCCCTCGGCTGTCGTATTTACCTACACTATAGAAAATAAGGAAGATAATATACTCTGGAGACCATTAAAACACGACAACACTTATGCCACTAACTCCACCTCAACTGTTAACGGAGCTTCGCATCTGATAAGAGCAATTTATAAAGACGAGAGCGGTGACAGCGCTTATCTCTATCTTCTGGATGAAAACGGAAAGAATACAGATAACTGGGGAATAAACCCTGCCAATTATCTTATGAACGACTCTGATGAGCGCGTGGATGTCTTTGCCGGGGACAGCCCCATACTTTATGTAAGGACGGGATACAAAGATGTTGATAAGGTAGAACTTTACTATAATGACCAGGACCCGTCGGGGGTCGTCTGGCGCTCTGAAGTTATGATATCTGTAACGGGTTCTTCTGACCCCAGTGATACCGATCTTACCTCTGCAGGTTTTAATATCGGCGGTGTGGATGTTGCCGACCCGTATAATACCGATTTTAGTGCTTCCGGCGAGAACCAGGAATACAGGCGATTTAAATTCTATGTGACACCAACACCACCCCCCGACTGGAATAATGGTAAAGCCGCGGATACCGGCAAGATGCTTTATTATTTTAAGATAACAGACGGAGACGACGAAACATATCTCTGTAACGCTCCGAACAATGACCCGCCGGATGTCGTTAATTCAGAAAGTCGGGCGAGCAATAACCCGTATTCTTACAGAGTGCTTCAGGATGATTATTCAAGACCTTATTTTTATTATGACGGGAGTCAATACAGCGAGGCCGGCTGGAAACCTGCAAATGCCTGGGCATCTGTTTTGGATAGAGTAACTTATAACGGTTATAAAGAGCGCCCGGCTGAACCGGACAAGAAAGGCGGCAGTCATTCCATAAGGTCAAATTACAGCGTTTCAGCGCGTATATATGATGATATTGAGGCGTTAAAGACCCATGAGCAGGGCCAGGAACCGTGGGAGTTTTTAAATGCCGGCAAGAAAGGAGAAGACAGCGGAATATATAAAAACGTCGATGGCTGGACATCTGGGGATTGGGGAAATACCAAACAAGACGGAAGAAGTAATTCCGGTGTTCACGACACCAGGATATATTTTATCATCTCTACTAAGGCAGCGTCTAATTATACCAAATATAATTCTACTATCGCTTATTTTAATCCTCCTGTGAGCAATGTCTGGGACGATATGGATGACGATAGAAAGGATGTGTATATACCCAACGAAGCGACTTTCGATAAGACAGATTATTGGTATGACGGCTTTGCGGGCTCCAATCCCAAGATATTCGATAAATATGATAAAAAAAGAGACGGCTGGGGATATGTGCCTGTTGACAGTGTCCCCGCCGGCAGCGGAGGAAACGCTTCATTTACTATACAAAAAGACGCAGGCAGTCCCATAGACGAGGCATATATGAATGAAATTAATAATCTGGCGGTTGATGATTCTACAAGTCCGTGGAGTAGAAAATATGTCTATTACCGCATATACAGCTGTAATGACGACAGTGACCCGATAAAATATCCTGCTACTTCTTTAAATTTCGGACTCTTTGTCGGCGATGCGGACGACGGTAGTGATACTAATATTAAAAACCAGCACGGCTCGCCGACGAATCCGCTTTCTGAACCGTTTTCTGATACTTCAAGGGATATTGACAGAGACCACGGCTGGATGATGAATACCCGCTACGGCGGACTTCTTATGAGACCGCCTATGGTTAAAATTACCGCAACAGTTACTATAAGCGGAATAACAAAGTCAGTCATAACTTATCTTAAGGTTGACCCATCAACCGGGGAGATAGGCGATGTTATATCCACACATATCGGTCCGGAGGTCGCCGAATAAATGCCGGCTGAGAGATATTTTTTACATTTGCGTTTTGATTTTATATAATTGCTTATATGAGAAAATATCTTCTTCTTTTAATTACAGCGGTTATGCTTTCTTGGTTAATATTTGAGCGGGTATGTTTGATATAGACCGGGGGAAAGTTAAATCCGGTATCAGGATTAACGGCAATGAGAGAGTGCTTATAGCCATGACCGACAGCGCGGACACTTATAGTACAAAATACAATGATATAAGCGTGGTATCTTATGCTAACCGTAAAAAGCAGAATGTTAATATCATAGGTTATGGATACGTCGATGGTGAGATATTGCAGTATATAGCTGACAATACCTTTAACGCAGACGGCAATATAGGGAAATATGAGTATACTTCCACAGGGGACGAGCTTTATGTGGCGTACCAAAAGATGGTTCCGGAACCTGATACGGATTATATCAAGATAAGATTCAGAAGTTTAAATGAGAAAGCATCTAAAGCTACTGTATATCTTTCCTACGGCAATCTCACCTCTTCTTTTTCCGCAGAATATCCGGATACGGAATGACCTTATAATAATTAGTTACAGTCCTACAGTTTGAAATAACGGATTCCAATGGTTATAATATCTATGAAATTTATTATCAATTCTGCAAACAAATTATAAAAGGAAGTAAATAGATATGATTAAGAAAGATAGCATGCGGGTTGGTCTGCTCAACCCTCAGGGGCATCTCCGGTGGAATAATTTACAGATTGCCGTTCATCCAGATACCGGGGGACAGACCGTATACATAATTGAACTTGCCAAAGAGTTGGAAAAATTGGGTTTGAAGATTGATATTTTTACCCGTTACTTTAAAGACCCGAACTGGCCGGGCTATGACAAAGAAATAGAAGAATACTCTGATAATTTAAGGATTGTGCGTATAAAATGCGGCCCGGAAGATAAATTTGTAAGAAAAGAAGACCTTTGGCCGTTTATGAAAGAATATACGGCCGGCATTAAAAATTATTATGACAGAGAGGGCGTCTCGCCGGATATTTTTACTTCCCATTATGCAGACGGAGGCCTTGCTGGGGCAATCTTAAAAAAGAGTATGGGTATTCCCTATACCCATACCGGACATTCCCTCGGCGGGGAGAAGATGGATAAACTTAACTTATCCAGATCAAACTTTGAGTTGATAAACAAAAACTTTAATTTTCATTTCAGGATATCCGCCGAAAGAGTTGCTTTTAGGAACGCCGCGGCAATAATATCATCTACCGGTGAAGAAATTTCAAAACAGTACGGTCATCATGTCTATAAGGATGCCATAAAGGATAAATCCAAATTTAATATCATCCCCCCCGGCATCGGTCCCGATCAGTTTTTCTCTTATCATAAGGATGAAGAAGAAAAAAAAATTTATGATAAAGCCGTTAAAAAAGTAAAAAGGGAGATTGCAAAATATATAGATAAAGACAGGAGAGAGCTGCCCTCTGTTTTTTCGGCCGCCCGGTTTGACGCCAAAAAGAACCCCACAGGCCTGCTTAGGGCATACGCCTCAAGCGAAAGTTTGCAGGAAAACGTCAATGTTATGATAGTAGCCGGGAATATCGAGGACCCTTTAAATCCTGATAAGAGAGATGAGTTCAAAGAACATGAAAAATTTATTATTGAGGACCTCTCCGATATAGTTAGAAACTGGAATTTAAAAGGAAGAGTATGTTTTTCCCCGGGATTTGATTATATGGACGAAATGCCCTATGTTTACAGATACGCTGCGCGCAATAAATGGATATTTGTTAATCCCGCTCTCCAGGAGCCCTTTGGGCTTACCATAATTGAGGCCATGGCGTCGGGGCTGCCTGTAGCAGCCACCCAAAACGGTGGCCCTTCCGAAATACTTGAAGGGGGAAAACACGGAGTCCTGGTAGAACCGACATTGCCTCATTCTGTGCGAAAAGGGCTGGAAAAACTTCTAATAGCCGGACAGTGGAAGAAGTTTTCAAATGCAGGGATGGATAGGGTAAAAGAAAAGTTTACATGGGAAACGGCATCAAAAGGTTACCGGGATCTCTTTAAAGAGTTGATAAAAGAGGGGGCTGACAAGTCAGGAGATTTTAAAATCCCTAAATATTTCACAAAACCGGAAGACAGAAACGATTCAAAGTTGAGAAAAGAACTCAGGCATCTTTATTTTAAAGTATAAATTAAGGAGATAAGTCTTATGTTAGGAGATAAAATAGTAGTTAAACCGCATCATACAAAAGCTGCCGAGAGTGTTTTTAAAAAGATAAAAGACAGAATCCTTAATTCGTCTGATAGAAAGCGTTTTGCAATTACCGTATCCGGAGAATCCGGCTGCGGCAAATCAGAGATAGGGTCTGAGATATTAAGGTTATTTAAGGAAAACGGAGCCCGCGGACTTATCTTTCACCAGGATGACTATTTTATATACCCACCCCGGACAAATGATAAAAAAAGAGAAGAAGATATAAATAATGTAGGTATGCGGGAAGTCAGGATAGACCGGTTTGACGCTGATATAAAAAAAGCAAAAGAAGGCAGAGATAATATTGAAAAACCTCTTATTGATTACAATAAAAATATTATCATAACCGAAGAGTATGATGCTTCGGATATAAAAGTTATCGTTGCAGAAGGGACATATACAGCGGCGCTTAAAAACGCTGATATAAAAGTATTTATAGACCGGGATTACCGGGATACATTAGAGCACCGCCGCGAACGCGGGCGTGATCACTTAAATAACTACACAAAAAAAATACTCCGGATAGAGCATAAAATAATTTCCGGGCATAAAAAAGACGCAAATATTATAATAAATAAAGATTATAGCGTTGGTAAATAAATTTGACAATAAGTAAGGACTGTATTATTACTTATAAATAGTATAGGAAAAGAAGGAGCAAAAATGGATAAAAAATTTAAGTATTATTTTTTAGGATTAGCAGCAGCATTATTATATATTGTTTCGGCGCCGGGATTTAGTTATGCGCAGGAAACTGCGGCTGAAAATAGCGCAGATGAAATTAGAGCTTCAAAATCCGTAGATGAGCTTCCCCCCGAACCTGAGGAAACTTCTCAGCCGGCTGCGCCAAAAACCCCTCCTGTGGTTAAACAAAATATCAAAGAATTAAAAGTGCCGGAAGGCAAAGAGGTTATGCTGGATGTCTATACGGTTAAAAAAGGCGATTATCTAAGAAAACTTGCCCGGAAGGAATACGGCGACCATGAACTCTGGGAAGTAATATACGGTTACAATAAATATATTAAAGATCCCCACTGGATATTTCCGGGGGACAAGATTATCTTTCCCAGGATAGTTGATAAACTTCCCGAAGTTCCTGAAGCCGAAGTTTCTGAAGGAAAACCGGAAGAGGAAAAAGAAGAACCGGTAGAGGAGGTCGACGGGCGAGATTATGAAGATTTCCTGGCTCCCGAAGATTTTATGTTTGACGCTACTGTGACGGGATTCAAGGATGCAAATCTCTTGCAGGCTCAGGGTGATTATCTCTTTATAGATATAGGCAAAAATGACGGTTTAAAAGAAAATAAACGGCTCTATATCTACCGCAAGAGAAGAAGAATAAGCCACCCATATACAGGCGCTCTCCTGGGGCAGGTTGTGGAAAAAATAGGAGTTGTGCAGGTAACTGCAGATATTGAAACTAAGACTGCAACGGCGCGTATAATTTATTCCGATTTTGATGTTAAGAAGGGAGATATGCTCCTTCTAGCTAAATAACCTCTATTTTTTACGCTAAGGGCTGATGTTTAAGAAATTCTTTATATTTTGTCTTATAATCGGTGCCGCTATATATTTTACATATAATTTTATTGACAGCGGAAAGTGCAGGGACTTTATAACAGAAAATGCCGATAAAAATTGGGCGCCGGCGGCAATCTATTATCTGGGTAATTATTTTATTATAGTTCAACAGCAAGATAGGGCAGAAAAGATATACAAAGATGTAATTGAAATATTCCCCGGAGAGAAATACTATGAAAGGTCGCTTTATAAATATTTTTATTTTGGGGCCGAGCGGAGATCCAAAAAAGAAGCAATAAAAAGGGGCGAGACCTACCTGGAGGAGTTCCCGGATACCGATAATGCTCAACTGGTGCGAAAACGCATAGAAACCATGAAAAAGTTTTGAAAATTCAAGTTAAGAATAAATTAGTTTTTTTAATATCATTTTTTATATTCTTTTCTTTCTGCTTAAAATTAACGGCAGGAACCATAGAGTCCGGTTCCGTTAAAAATGATTATTACGGGGAGCCGTCAAAGCTGCAAAATAGCGGTGCTTCTCAAAAAAAAATCTTAAAATTAATTGACAACGCCATAGAGTATTTGGGAACTGCTTATATATACGGGGAAGCTACGGCAAAAGTCGGATTGGACTGCTCTGGGCTGGTGATGGCGGCATTTAGCGCGGCAGATGTTAAATTACCGCGGACCAGCCGGGGTCAGAAAACAATCGGAAAGAAGATAAATTTTGAGGATATACGTCCCGGAGACCTTATTTTTTTTTACGGCCGTGGTTTTGATTCCCGGCGTATTAATCATGTTGGAATCTATCTGGGGAAAGGAGATTTTATTCATGCCTCCCAGTCCGAAGGTAAAGTGGCTATAGATAATTTAGAGCAAAACAGGTATTACGGCCAAAAAGTTGCCGAAATCCGAAGGATAATTAATGAGTAAGCATTTTAACAGTGAAGTAAAAAAAGGTTTAACAGATATCGGGATGAGCATGAGAGAACTTGCCCGTAAATCCGGTTTGGATATTTCTTTTCTTTCAAAAATTCTAAGCGGTAAAAGAAACCCTCCCAGCAAGGAAAAAGATATCCGCAACATAGCTTCGGCGCTCGGTATAAAAGAGGAAAAATTAATCTTTGCCGCAGGTAGGATACCCCGGAAGCTTATCCCGGCATTTAAAGACCCTGAAATTATCGACCTCCTTTTATCGGGAAATTTCAAAGATAAAATAGCAAAAAAGAAAAAAAAGAAGAAGAAAACAAAAATTCCAAAAAAAGATAATCAAAAACCTTTATTTTCCGGCAGAGAAATAGACGACACAATACTTTAGTTTTTCTTATATTAGTTAATTAAAATGCCCGGCGCACTCTATTTAATGAAATTAAAAGATATAGACGGTATTGCAGAAGCTACCGTTAAAAAAGTCGTTGGTAAAGTCAGTTCATTCGCCAAACTTAAAAAGTTAAGTGCCGTTAATTTAAGCCGCCGCACCGAAATTAATTTAAAGCAAGCCCAAAAGGTCAAAGATGCAAATTTGGCTGATATTGAAAAACAAGAGAAAGAATTAAATCACCTAAAATCTATGGGATATAATATTTACTGCCTTGGAAATGATGATTATCCCGAGCTTTTAAGCGAAATTTATGATCCGCCGCCGGTTATTTTCAGCGCGGGTAAAATCACTGCCGAAGATTATAATGCCGTAACGGTTGTAGGAACCCGGAGGGCAACAGGGTATGGTCGGGCAGCTGCAAAAAAGATTTCCGGAGGTCTTGCTGAGTTAGGGATAACCGTAATATCCGGTGCGGCTACCGGTATTGACCGTGAAGCTCATCTGGGAGCCATTAACTCAAAAGGTAGAACTATCGGGGTATTGGGTGGCGGGCTTGACAGAAGGTATCCCAGAAGCAATTATAAACTTATGGATGATATTTCTAAAAGGGGTGCTCTTATCAGTGAGTTTCCGTGCAAAAGTTCGCCCAGACCATATAATTTTCCAAAAAGAAACAGGATAATAAGTGGCCTGTCGCTGGGGGTAGTTGTAGTTGAGGCTCCGGCCCGAAGCGGTGCTTTAATTACCGCTTACCAGGCAATGGAACAGAACCGGAGTGTTTATGCAGTACCAGGCAGCATATTTTCTTCAAAAAGTGCCGGCTGCGCTAAACTTATAAAAGAAGGTGCTATTCCCGTTACATCAGTAGAAGATATTATAGAAGATATTAAACCTCAGATAAGGCCGGAAGAAATAAAGTCCCGTCGGCTTGACCGTCAGAAAAATTGTCTAAGTAAGGACGCAAAAAAAATAATAAAAGTTTTAAAAAATGAGCCGTTAAATGTTGACAAGATACACGCACAAACTAAAATAGGAATAAATATTATCATCAGCGAGCTGACAATATTAGAAATGGCAGGAGAAATAGAAGAAATAGAAGGTAAGAGATATATAAAAACAGATGAGTTATGAATTAGTAATAGTAGAATCCCCGACCAAGGCGAGAATAATAAATAAATTTCTGGGGGAAGATTATAAGGTTGAATCCAGTATGGGGCATGTGCGGGATCTGCCCCCGAAAGAACTGGGAATAGATATTAAAAATGATTTTGAGCCTACCTATCAGTTGTCAAAAGATAAGAAAAAAGTAGTCAGTAAAATAAAGAAACTTGTAAAGGATTCTTCAAAAATATATATAGCCATGGATGAAGACCGGGAAGGTGAAGCCATAGGGTGGCATATACTCCAAGCTCTGGGGATGAATGACCCGGACAAAAAGGTAGACAGGATAGCATTTCATGAGATTACCGAAGAGGCTATCCGGGAAGCTTTACAGTCCCCCCGCCGAATATCGATGGATCTGGTTAATGCCCAACAAGCCCGTAGAATTTTGGACCGGATTGTAGGGTATAAAGTTTCTCCGCTGCTTCATAGAAAAATAGCTAAAAAGCTCTCTGCCGGGCGGGTCCAGTCGGTGGGTCTCATGCTTATAGTAGACAGGGAAAAGGAAGTAAAAAAGTTTAAACCTGTTAAATACTATACAATAGAAGGAATGTTCAAAGCCGGGAAAAAAGCCGCCGAAAGCAAAGTAGACGCTAAACTCTGGGGAGAGGCCGGCAAAAAGTATAAAAAACTTGAGATTAGTTCCGCTGATACAGCAAAGAATATAATAAAAGAATGTAGGAACGATTCCGTTAAAATAAGGGATATAAACAGAAAAAAAAATAATGTTTTCCCGAAACCGCCGTTTATAACTTCAACTCTGCAAAGATCCGCATATAACCGGCTGCGGTTTACCCCGGCCAAAACCATGCGCGTTGCCCAGCAGCTTTATGAGGGCATAGAGCTTTCAGACGGAACTTCAACGGGGCTTATAACATATATGAGAACGGATTCTTTCCAGATAGCTAAATCTGCTCTTTCTGCTTCCCGGAAATATATAAAAGAAAAATTTGCCAGTAAATACCTGCCCGCGAAAGCAAATTATTATAAATCCAAAAAGAGCGCCCAGGAAGCTCATGAATCTATCCGTCCGACGAATATATTTAAATACCCGGACGAATTAAAAGGTGATATAAATAAAGACCAGCGTAAACTCTACACTTTGATATGGGAAAAGTTTATATCGAGTCAGATGACTCCCCTTAAAGAAGAAAAGGTGAGGGTGAAAATTGACTGTGGGAAATATGAGTTCCGGGCAAAAGGGAGACAGCTGCTTTTTGACGGATTTACTAAAGTATTAAAGAGGCACTATAAAGAAAATATTATACCTAAATTAGAAAAAGGGGAGGAGTATAAGTGGGAAGAACTTTTAGATGTAGAACATGAGACAAAGCCTCCTCCGAGATACACTCAGGCTACGCTGGTAAAAGAACTTGAGAGAAACGGAATCGGCCGGCCGTCAACTTATGCTTCTATTATACGTACTCTCTTTAAGAGAAAGTATGTAAATTCAAAGAAAGGAACTTTAATTCCTTCTGAAATAGCCGAGATTGTAGTAGATGCGCTAAAAGAACATTTTCCTAATATCATGGATAAGAAATTTACGGCTTATATGGAGGATAAACTCGACGAAGTAGCTAAGGGCGAAAAGGACTGGAAAGATATGCTTTCTGAATTTTATAAGAAATTCAAACAGAATTATGACCGTGCCGTTAAGAATATGGAAAAATTAACCGTAAAAACAGGAAAGAAATGTCCTGAATGCGGTGAAGAACTGATAATAAAGTGGAGCAAATTCGGAAAATTTATGGCTTGTTCGGGGTTTCCTGACTGCAAAAAAACTTTTGATATAGATAAAGACAATAATATAATTAAGGAAGAAAAAACAAAATATAAATGTCCGGAGTGTTCGTCCGATATGGTGATTAAAAATGGAAGATACGGTAAATTTCTGGCTTGTTCGGCGTACCCGAACTGTAAGAAGATTATTACTTTAGATAAAGACGGCGAGATTGTTAAAATTCCTTTGGGATGGGAAAAATGCCCCCAATGTGGAAAGGATACGCTTATAAAGAAAGGTTACAGGGGGCTTTTTCTGGCATGTTCAGGGTATCCTAAATGTAAGTTTACCATGAGTTATGAGGAAGCCGAGAAAAGATAAAATTTCAAAAATCTTAAGAGAAGATATATTAAGGTATATCCAATATCTTGAAAAAGAAAAGATGTATAGTCCCAATACCGTCAGAGCTTACCGGAACGACCTGGAAGATTTCGCCCGTTATTTAACTGAAAATAACTTTACGGATTTTGCGGGCACAGGGCACATAAAAATAAGAGAATACCTTACAAATATTAAAAAAACGCTTTCCCGGTCTACTATGAACCGTAAACTTTCTGCTATCAGAGGTATATTCAGGTTTTTGAAAAACGCAGGTGTTATTGAAAAAGACCCCACAAAAAAAGTAACTTCAGGGAAAAGAATAAAAAAATATCCCAATCTATTGACCGTTAAAGAAGTTGAAGATATTATAAATTCCATAAAAGGAGAGGATAAACTCACTATAAGAAACCGGGTTTTAATTGAATTTTTGTATTCAACGGGTTGCCGGGTTTCGGAAGTATCTACTTTAAATATAGATCATGTTGACTTTATAAGTGAAACTGCCGGAGTAATCGGGAAGGGGGGTGTGGAGAGGATAGTGCCCGTAGGGCGTGGTGCCGTCGTCCGGCTGCATAAATATTTAACAGTCAGGGAAAACACCGGCTGGGGTAAAGATAATAATGCGGTCTTTGTAACGGTTTCGGGTAAAAGGCTTTCGGCAAGAAACATAAGGCGTATTGTAAAACGTGCAGCGCTGGGGTGTAACGTAAACAAAAATATAGCTCCCCACACTTTCAGGCATAGCTTTGCCACCCATATGCTCGAAGCCGGCTGCAATTTAAGAACGGTCCAGGAGATGCTGGGTCATAAACGGCTTCAGACGACTGAACGCTATACTCATTTATCGAGAAACGCTTTAAAGGAAGCTTACTTACAATTTCATCCAAAAAAGATATAACTAATACTGATATAGATATACTTATAGAAGAAACAGGTTGCAGTAAAGACGAGGCCAAAGAAGGCATTCTTAAGGCCTCGGGCAATATTGCCCTGGCTATAAAAAACATCTCCGGCGAGGTAAAACCTATAAAGGTTATAAAAGGAAGATTTAAAGCCGACTGGATAAACATATACGGGCTTATATTTATTATATGCAATATGCGCAACCAAAGAATTCTGAGGTTTGCTTCGGTCGCAGGTTGTAACCCAACCATTTATGAAACGGAGCCTTCAAAACAGTGGTTTGATTTTGAAAAAGAGCTTTACTCGCAGAGACTCAAAGACGGCAGTTTAAGGGTTATAACTCAGAATATAGAGCATTCGGTCCTCTTGGATATACAGGAAGAAGAGCAGGACGAGTTTTATGAAAGCTGTCGGGCGGATAGTATAGATAGAATAAAAGAGACCATAAAAAAAAGAATAGTAGGGGTTATAAAGTACGATACAGGTAAGGATTATAAAGTATGGTGCGAGACGGAAACCCAGAGAATAAACCTGCGGCAGTTCAGGTATTTGACCGATACAGATAAGATTAACGGGGAATTTAAATTGCACATGGATGAAGAGAAGAACTACAGTTCCCTTATAGCTCTTGACATGATTCTTGAAAAGTCGGGTAAAAGTCCTGTTGTCAGGGCTGATAATATTGAAGTCGGTTATATGGTAAATACAAGGATAAACGATGAAAGAGATATAGGGCTATATCTGGCAAATCTTCTGGGGGGCAGGAAGGAGGGGAAAGCCATTCCTCTATCGGCTACAGTAGAAGACATAAAAGATACTCCGGAAGGAATAGACATAATAGTTCGTTACGGCCCCGGTATAGTAGGACATACAGTAATATCTTCCAGGGCAAAAGTTGATATTATTCAAAGCCCCACAATCTGGTATAATAATATAAAATTATATATATTTATTCTATTCTTATTTGTCTTAATATTAATTTTTATTAAACTTATTGTAATTTAATACTATGTGTTGTCCCAAAAGTAATGAGTATATGAGAAATAGTTTTGCAAAGAGTCCCCTTGTTAAAAAAGAAGTGATACAAATCAGAGGAAAAAGGAGAAGTGTAGAGTATTTAACTAAATGAGAATTACACGATTAGTATTAAAATTACACGATTAATTACACGATTTGTCTCTACACGATTAGCGAGATTTTTACATAATTAGTACATGATTTTCAATGTCATGAGAATACTAAAATGTCACGAAATAAAGAATCACCCAAGAGCGTAAGTTTAAAATTGAATTTATTCAGTAGCACTTTGATCTTCCCCGCTAAAAGTGGACATAACAAAGAGTAAATGGTAGGATAGTCATAAGCTCAAAAGAGGTGTCCGATGGAAAGAGGGAAGATGAAGCGGTTTAACAAGGGATTTAAGGTCTTAACGGTAAAAATAGTTACCCAAGGGGGCATAGCGCAACTGAGGTAGCAAATAGATTAGGGATAGACCGCAGATTGGTATATAACTGGATATCGACAATATTATCGCTGTAAGTAATTTAATTTTAGGAATTGTCCCGGATTTGTTGGATATGATAAATGATTTTGTAAAGAGCATATTCTTTGTCTGAAGGTTCTTCTTTTGCCCGTAGGGCTCACAAAAGCCATGCTTAAAACTCAAAATGCTTTCTTTACATTAGTTTATCCATTTCTTTTGGGCCAATGTCGAATTTTAATATAGATTAATAGGAATAAAAGGGAAAATAAAAATTAAGTGAAAAGATTAAATATTAATAAGAAACAAGTTGTAAAATCCGGAGCTATAATTATAATGGCAGTAATTTTGATAGCTGTAGTTCTTACCGGGACAATAAATATTCTTATGGGGAAAATAGTTCACAGCAATAAAGAGGTTATAGTCCCGGATATAACCGGTACGACATTAAACAAGGCGCTCGATATACTGGCAAAAAAAAATCTTTCTCTGGTTAAAGTAGCCCAGCAGTATAATACCCAGATACCTGCCGGCAGTATTATATCCCAGACGCCTGCTCCGGGATTAACAGTGAGAGAGGGAAGGTCTATAGATACAGTTATATCATCCGGGGGAAAAGTTGTTTTTGTCCCGGATATAGAAGGTAAGTCTCTGCGGCAGGCAGAGCTCATGCTCAGGCAGGCCGGACTGGTTATTGGTGAACAGTCAAGGACTTATTCAGACAGCGTGCAGAGTGATTTTATTGTTTCTCAAAGTCCCTCGGCGGGAGAAGTGGCTGAGAAAAATTCATATATAAATATCGTTGTAAGCCGGGGCCCGGCCGAACAGAAGAAAATCAAGAAAATGCCGAATTTACTGGGCATAGATATTAAAGCTGCCGGAGAGAAAATCCGGGAACTGGGCCTGAAAATTCAAAAAGTAAAATATGAGATCGCCCCCGAGATAAACGAAGGTATAGTTATAGATCAGTCGCCAAAGCAAGGGGAAGTTATAACAAAAAATACTTCCGTAGATTTAAAAGTCTCTCGTAATGAGCAAAGTGAAAAAGAAGTTCGCGACGAGGTAATTTATTATGAAGTTACCCAAAGCGGCGAGAAAAGAGAAATTGAAGTAAAGGTAAACGACAAGCTGGGGACAAGAACGGTATTTAAAGAAAAAAAAGAAGGAGGCAGTAAAATTAATATTCCGGTTAAAGTTATGGGGACCGCCACCGCTGAAATCTTTATAGACGGAATTCTTACCGAGACAAAAGAAATATCTCTATCCGGAGATTCTAAAGAGGATAATGAGGAATAAGAAAATGGAGATCTCGGTTTCCGTTCTTGATATGGATTTCGGCCATCTGGAGGACTCAATAAAGCTGTTGGAGACGGCGGATATAGATTCGCTTCATATGGATATTATGGATGGTCGGTTTGTAGACAATATATCTTTCGGTCCCGCAATCGTGCGTACTATTGCTCAAATAACTAAGCTTCCCATATACAGTCATCTTATGATATCCCGTCCGGAAAAGTATGTAAAGAATTTTTTTGAGTCCGGCTCCCGAGGGGTTACCGTGCATCTGGAAACAATAAACGAAGACAATGAATATATATTAGAAACGGATAATATGGGGCTTTCCCTGAATCCGGATATTGAACTTGCCGGGCTTGACCCTTATTTAAATAAAGTCAGTGAGGTTCTTATTATGAGCGTTTATGCTGGTTTCGGAGGCCAAAAATTTATTCAGTCCAGTTTAGACCGTATAAGGGAGCTTAGAAAAAAAAGAGAGAGATTAGGGCTTAATTACAAGATTTCTGTTGACGGCGGAATTAATCCTGAAATTGTTCCCCTCTGCGTTGAATCCGGCGCAGATGAAATTATTGCAGGCTCTTATGTATCAGCTTCCCGCGACCCGGTAAAAGCAGTTTCGGCTTTAAGAGAAGCGGCGCAGGTTTGACTTAATACTTTAAAAGATTAGAATAAATAAGCAAGGTATTATATAAGTAGTTTTGGCTGTTTTTTAAGCGGTCGAATAATTTTATAATAACCTGAAACTTTTCAAATCAGATTTTCCAAATGATAGAATTAAGAAACATAACAAAAAAATTCGGTGATTTAACAGCTGTTGATAATATAAGTTTTAACGGCCGGGGCGGTACAGTTATTGGCTTTCTGGGCCCCAACGGGGCGGGTAAATCAACAACTATGCGCATGATAACCGGCTACATGCCTCCTACGGCAGGTGAAATATATATAGACGGCGTAAATGTAAATACAGACCCTATGGGCTGTAAAAGCCGTATAGGTTATCTTCCGGAAGATAATCCTCTTTACGGGAATATGAACTCCCTTGAATATCTTGAATTTTGCGGCAGGGTAAGAAATATGGAGCGGGAGCAATTAAAGAAAAGAATAAAAGAAGTCGTTGATATATGTGCAATAAAGACAGTAGCGGTAAAACCGATAAACATGCTTTCTAAAGGTTTTCGCCAGAGGGTAGGGCTTGCTCAGGCAATTCTTCACGCCCCCCCCATACTTATTCTTGACGAGCCGACTTCGGGCTTGGACCCTAACCAGATACAGGAAATAAGAAATCTTATATCAAAATTAAAAGAGAAAAAATTAATAATATTATCTACCCATATAATGCAGGAGGCGCAAGCCAATTGCAGACGGGTTATTATCATAAATAAGGGGTGTATAGTGGCCGACGGTGGGCAACAGGAGTTAACCGCAGTATCCGAAAATAAAATATATGATTTCCAGTTTGACGGCCCGCCGGCCGATATAATAAAAAAACTCCAGGAAGTCGAGGGAGTCGCCGGTGCAGACCGTGACGGGGACTTAATCAGAGTGGAATCTTTACCCGAAATTGATCCCAGAAAGGAAATTTTTAATATGGCTGCTGAAAAGAACTGGCCCATAATGATGCTAAACAAGCACAGCAGGAATCTGGAAGAAGTATTTAGAAGCCTGACTAAAGAAGAATGAAGAATTTTTATTTAATATTTAAAAAAGAATTAAAAGAATATTTTAATTCACCGCTGGCATATATAATAATGATAGTTTTTTTAATTATCAGCGGTTGGCTTTTTGCTTCGACGATATTTTTAATTAACCGGGTAACTATAGAAAATTTTACCTATAACGTTCCAATTCTGCTTATGTTTTTTGCCCCGGCGCTGGCAATGCAACTTATGTCTAAGGAATTTTATTCTGGCACACTGGAAATATTGGGAACCCTACCTTTAAAAGACGAGCAGATAGTATTGGGGAAAGTATTTGCCGCCTCTACTCTTTTGGCCGCTTCGATATTGCTTACTCTTATATTTCCGGTAAGTATATCTTCTTTCGGAAATGTGGACTGGGGTCAGCTCATCGGCGCCTACATAGGTATGATATTAATCGGGGGGCTTTTCCTGTCGGCGGGAATATTTGCTTCGTCGCTTACAAATAACCAGGTAGTTTCTTTTATAATCGGTTTTGCCCTCTCTTTTGTTTTCTTTATTTCCGGTAAACTTACCGGCGTAATTCCGGGTTTTGGCGGAGAGATTTTCAGTTACCTGGGTATAGATTCTCACTGGGAAAGTATATCCCGGGGGGTTATAGACCTGCGCGATATATTTTATTTTTTAAGCGTTTCGGGGTTTTTTATATATGCCTCTCTGGTTATATTTAAAAAGAGGGTAAGACTGGGGGTCTATTCGCTCAGCTCTGTAATCCTGACGGCCGGTATAATTATTGTAATAAATATATTGTTGTCCGGGTTTGTAATCAGGATGGATTTAACCGAGAATAATATTTATTCTCTGTCTGCAGCGTCAAAGAATATGGTTAAAGAACTTGACGACCCGGTCCTGATAAAAGCTTTTTTTTCTGAAAACCTGCCTGACAAGTACGCAAAAAACGAGAAATATTTAAAAGATATTTTACATGAGTACAGGGCGTATTCGGATTCTAAAATAAAATTTGAGTTTCTCCGTCCTTCTGGGCAGTCAGAGGTAGCCCGCCAGGCCGCGGGATATGGAATCCCTCCCCTGAAGTTTACTGAAACCGGCAGGGAAAAATTTGAAGTTAAACAGGGTTATATGGGGCTTGCATTAATTTATGCTGACAGCACGGAATCCATACCCATAGTTCAGAAGTTAGACAGTCTTGAATATGATTTAACAACAAAAATAAGGAAAATAACTTCGAAAAATTTAAAAAGGATAGGGACTGTAGGAAGCCTTGGAATATCAGATGAGATGAGAAGGAATATTACCGAAAGATATGAGCTGGCACCGGCGACTGCTCCGTCCGCGGTTAAAAATTTTAATTCTTTAGTGGCCCGAGCTGATGATAATTTTACATCTATGCACCTTGATATTTTAAAGAAAGCCGTTGAAGAGAAGATACCTCTGGCGGTATATGCCGATAAGTATAAAGTAGATATGAAAGAATTCTCCGCGACTTCCCTTGATACCAGAATAAATGAAATATTATCACCACTGGGAGTTACAATTAAGCCGGGCTTGATTTTGGATAATCAAAACCAGAGAATAAGCGTTACAACCCGGCAGGGGTTTTTTACGGTACAGAATTATGTAGATTATCCTTATTTCCCCCGGATTACGAAACTTAATTCCAAACATCCGGCGGTAAAAGATCTGGGGGCAGTATCTGTGCCCTATGTTTCACCGTTAAAAGTAAGCAGTAAAGCAGGGTACCTTATAGAAACGTTGGCTTCAACCTCGAAAAATTCCTGGCTGAATACTAAACCTAAATATATGTCTCCCATGAGAGAGTACAGCTCTCCCGGAGGGGCCCAGAGCGGCCCGTTTACGGTGGGGGTAAGCATAAGGAAAGAAGATTCTCCTATGCGGGTAGTGGTATATTCAAACTCTCGTTTCTTTGACGAGGAATACATGGTAACCCCGGCAAACCGCGCGCTTTTTTTAAATACCCTTGATTACATAACCCAGGACGAGGCGTTAATCAGTATACGGTCTAAATCAATTTCGGCACGACCTTTAAAAGAATCCTCCGCTGCCACCAGAAAGCTGGTGAAAGCAGTAGATATATTTCTGATGCCTCTTATTGTCCTTTCTGCGGGAATATACCGTTGGAAAAGAAAAGAATACATGAATTTAAAGAAAAGAAAAGAGTATCTCAGTGAATAAAAAAACTACTTTAATTCTTCTTGCCGTTTTTTTAGCTCTCGTAGTTGTAGTCTTTTTAAAAGAGAGAGTGAATTTTGCCGGCGGCTATCAACCGTTTAAAGGGATGGATATTAAATCTATAACAATAAAAGATGCCCAAAGTAAAACGATAACCCTTCAAAAGAAAGGCACGGGATGGTTTTTAAAGAGCGGATGGCCGGCAAAAGAAGATTTATGTAAGAAGATGACAGAAGAGTTAAGGGTACTTAAATTAAAAGATATTATTTCTACGAATCCGGAGAGGTTTAAGGAATTTATGGTTACTCCCCGGGGAGCCGTAGCTGTTACGGTCAATACCCGGGATGAAAATAATATAACTTTTTATCCGGGCAAACCCGGCCCTTCCCGCACAAGTATTTATTTTCGCTTAGAAAGAAGCTCGACTGTTTATCTCGTTCGCCGAATAAGCCGTTACCTCTATGTTAAGCCGGATAAGAATTTCTGGCGCGATTCTTATTTCTTTAAGAAAGGATTAAAGAAAGCAGAGAAAATAGAAATTGAGACTATAAATGATTCTTATTCCGTTAGCCGGTCTTCCGGAATATTTGAAAAATTATCTAAAAAGCTTGCTTCTTTTAAGATAACCGGGATAGAAAAAGCCCCGGGAATATCTAAAGATAAACCTTATATGGTTATTAAATATATATATCCGGACAGGGATAATGAAATTTACAGAATTTTTACGAGCGGGGATAAGTATCTGGTAAGTAAAGAAGGTATCGGTGAGTTTTATATTATAGACAGCGCTCCGGTTGCAGCTATAAAGGCCGAGGCATTTGACTCTTCTAATTAATATAGACGGGAAATTTTTTTATGAATGGCACAACTCTTTTTCTTATGCTGTGCTTTTGGAGCATACTCGCAATAAGCGGGGCCGGGCGCTCTCTGATGACAGTCGCAAAAGATACCTCGCTGGAGGGGAATTTATTTGAAGATGACTGTATCTAAAAACCGCAAGGCATATTATCAGTACGATATAATTGAAGAGATAGAGGCCGGAATAAAACTTACCGGCGCAGAGGTTAAATCCATAAGAGACCACAGAGTGGACATAAAACACAGTTACGCTCGAATTATTGACGGCGAAGCTTATCTTATAAATACTCATATTAATCCGTATAAAGAGTCTTCTGACGAGTATTACAATCCCAAAAGAGACCGCAAGCTTCTTTTAAAAAAGAAAGAGTTAAAGTCATTAAAGAAAAAAATAGAAAGCAAAGGGGTTACGCTCGTTCCACTTAAGATATATTTTAAAAGGGGTTGGGCAAAAGTCCGGCTCGGCGTAGCCCGGGGAAAGACAAAAAAAGATAAGAGAGACACCCTTAAAAGAAAAGTAACGGAGAGGGAAATGGACAGGGAACGCAAGAAATATATTTGACACCGGCATATTTTAATTGTAGAATCATTGTATCATTTCCAAAAGTATAAAAATCTAAAAAACCGTTAATCACTCTTAAACAAATGCTCCGCAGGAAAAATATTTCGTGATTACTTAATTTTAGGAATTATCCCGAAGTTGTTGGATATGATAAATAATTTGGTTTTTTCGTAAATATAGTGCAGTTATCGTTTGAAAGTTGTTTTAAGTTGCAAAAAGTATTTATTCGTTACAATAGTCCTTTTGCCTTTGGCAGACAAAAGTCAGTCCTAAATCTCAAAAACTCACCTGACTTATCGTCAGGTTCAAACAGTTTGAGCTTTTTTTAAAGAACCGAACTGCCTTTTAATAGGAAGACTAAGTCACTAAAATATTTTTGCAACATAAATACGAAAGAACCAATAATTTTGTAAAGAGCACATTCTTCGTCTATAGGTTCTCCTTTTGCCCGTAGGGCTCACAAAAGTCATGCTTAAAACTCAAAAACTACTCGTCATAGTGACGAGTTCAGACAAATTGGGGTTTTTCCTCTTAAGGAATCGGCATACCTTTTGATAGAAGGACAAAGTCGCTAAAATGACTTTTTATATCAGTTTACCCATTACTTTTGGGATAATGTCTAATTTTATATACCGCAATAAAATAACTAAACAATTATATTGATTAATTTTAAAAATGACTAAGAAAAAAATTATATTAGTGGACGGCAATTCCTATATGCATAGAGCCTATCACGCATTACCGCGACTTACCGACGGCGAGGGCAATCTTGTTAATGCGGTATTTGGTTTTATGAAAATGCTGCGTAAGGTAATAAATGAGGAGCGTCCGGAATATATCTTTGTAGCTTTTGACCATAAGGGTCCGACTTTTCGGCATAACGAATATAAGGAATATAAATCTCACAGGAAAAAAACCGACAGCGAACTTATAGAACAGTTCCCAAAAGTAAACAACCTGCTGGACGCTTTAGATATCAGTCATTTGGCTTTTGAAGGATATGAAGCCGACGATACAATCGCTACGCTGACCGGAGAAGCTTCAAAACGGGACATAAAAACAGTAATAATTACCGGTGATAAGGATGCGCTTCAGCTGGTGGATGAGAATGTATCTGTTCGTAACGGCATGAAAGATATAAAATATGATGTAAAAACCGTTAAAGAAAAGTATAAGTTAACTCCTGAACAGATAGTTGACTATCTTGCCCTTATAGGTGATAAATCTGATAACCTGCCTGGGGTAAGGGGTATCGGGCCGGTAACGGCGAAAAAACTTCTCAAGGAATACGGGTCAATTGATAGAATCTATAAGAATATCGACAGCATAAAATCAAAGATAAAAGAAAAGCTTGTAGCTCACAAAGAAGAATGTTTACTGACAAAAAGGCTTGTAAATTTAGTAGAAAACATAGATCTCCCTACTGATATTAATCAATGCCTGTGGAAAGGGCCGGACACGGCAGAGCTTAAAAAAGAACTGAAAAAATTAAATTTTATGAGTCTTATCGCTGACTGGATAGAAACAGATAATTTTAAAAACAATTTAAAATATGAAATTATAAAAGAGAGAAGCCGACTGGAAGAATACCTGGACTTTGCGCTTGAAAAAGGCTCTATGAAAATTGAGATTGTTTTCGAAAATTCCGGTGAGGATTCTCAGAACATTCTTGTGGGGATGGGATTTTACTGCTCGGGTGAGAAAAGTATATATCTGCCGGTCGGGCACAGATATTTGGGTGCCTCTGGTCAGTTAAGCCGGTCTGAATTGCAGGAAATGTTTAAAGAGCGTAAATACAGCAAAGATATTAAGTTGGGAGGATATGATTTAAAACGGAGCTATCGTTTTTTAAAGGGGGTGGGGATAAGTTTTAATAAACTTGAGTTTGACATTATAACTGCCGATTATATTTTAACTTCAAAAACAGGCATAAAGAGTCTTAAGGATATAAGCTCGCGTCATTTAGGGTGGGCGCCCGGCAGCCTGCCGGACGATGCAGGCCAAAAAGAAATAACCGATATTGCAGAAATAATCTCCGCCCGCCTGGCGGCGGCCGAAAGTTTAAAGAAAACAATGATTTCAAAGATGAAAAACCGCAGACAGTATGAACTTTTTAAGGAGACAGAGATGCCGCTGGTTAAGATTCTGGCAGAAATGGAACTTGCCGGCATAATGATTGATATAGATGAATTAAAAGATTCGGAAGCTGTATTTAACCAAAAATTAAGCAATTTGAGCAAAGAGATATTTAAATCAGCTGGCCGGCAGTTTAATATAGATTCACCTAAACAGCTTTCTGAAATTTTATTTTCTAAACTGGGACTGGAACCGGTTAAAAAAATCAAGACAGGTTATTCAACTTCTGCTGCGGTACTTAAAAAATTGTCAACGGAGCACCCCCTTCCGGCAAAAGTTATTGAGTACAGAAAGTTAAGAAAACTGGTTTCTACTTATATAGAACCTATAAAAGAGTTAACCGACCCAAAGACATTGCGGCTGCACACAACTTTTAATATTACCGGAACCCAGACCGGCCGTCTTTCTTCCAGCGATCCTAACTTACAGAATATCCCGGTAAAATCAGAGGAAGGGACTTTAATAAGAAAGGCTTTTGTCGCTTCCGGCGGAAAAGTATTTATAAGCGCTGATTACTCGCAGATCGATTTAAGAGCATTAGCACATATATCCGGTGATGAAAATTTAATAGCAAGCTTTAAAAACAAAGAAGATATCCATAGACAGACAGCTGCAAAGATATACGGTATAAAAAAGGAGGAGGTTACACCGAACTTAAGAAAGAATTCCAAAGCAATAAACTTCGGGATAGTTTACGGAATGTCATCATGGGGGTTATCTAAAAGAATAGATATGAGTAAGGAAGATGCCGAGGAGTTTATAGACAAGTATTTCAAACAGTTCCCGGGGGTAAAAGAATACATGGACAATATAGTTGAGGAAGCAAAAAAAAGCGGCTATGTTAAAACCATATTTAACCGTAAGAGGTATTTGCCGGAGATTAATTCCTCAAATTACATGCGCCGTTCAATGTCGGAAAGGATGGCTATAAATACTCCCATACAGGGGAGTTCTGCTGATATTATAAAGATAGCTATGGTAAAATTAGATGAGATTTACAATTTCAACGAGATAGATATAAAACTGCTTTTGCAGATACATGATGAGCTTATATTTGAAGTGCCTGAAAATAAATTAGAAGAGGTTAAACTAAAAATTAAAGACCAAATGGAAAATTCAGTAAAGTTAAAAGTGCCGGTTACCGTGGATTTTAAATCCGGTAAAAATTTAATGGAGCTGGATTAGATTATGTTTAAGATAGGTATAACCGGCAGCATAGCTTCGGGGAAAAGCAGAGTTTCTAAAATATTTAAGGATAACGGGATACCGGTAGTTTCCAGTGATGATATAGTAAGTAGTCTGCGCGCCCCGGGGAATGTTATATGGCAGGAGATAAGAACCCGGTGGCCCGGTAAATACATAGGAAAGGACCGTAAAATAGATACGGACGGTTTAAGAAATAAGATACTTAAAGATTTAGATTTTAAAAAAAAGATAGAAAGTATTATCCATCCTTTAGTAAGAGCAGAGATAGAAAAAATTTTTTTGGTCTGGCAGAAAGAAAGACTGTCTGTGGCGGCAGCGGAAGTGCCACTTCTTTTTGAAGTTGGATGGGAGGATATCTTTGACATTATTATTACAACTTATGCTCCCCGGGATTTAATTATAGAGAGAATAATAAAAAAACTTAATAGTGACAGAAAGAAAGCCCGTAAGTGGCTCTCTATGCAGATGGACCAGGAGGAAAAAAAGGAGAGAGCGGATTATACGGTAGATACGAGCAAAGACATTAAAAAGACAGAAAAGGATATAAAAAAAATAATAAAAAGAATAAAAGGAGAAAAAAAGCATGAGAATTTCTGAACTTGAAGAAAAAACGGTTAAAAAGTTAAAGTCAATGGCCAAAAAGTACGGTGTGGAAAATTATAATGAACTTAAAAAAGAAGAACTCGTTGAAGCGGTGCAGAAAGGGTATCACCGTAAGGAGTGCTCTGATAAAAAATATATGGAGGGGGTGTTGGAAACCCTTCCGGACGGTTTTGGGTTTTTAAGAGCAAGCACTAACAATTATATAACCGGGCCGGATGATATTTATATATCACCGTCTCAGATTACAAAGTTTCTGCTGCGCAACGGGGATCGGGTTTACGGGGAGGTAAGGACGCCTAAAGAAGGCGAAAGATACCATGCTCTTTTAAAAGTAGAAGCAGTAAACGGTGACGATCCTTCAACTATAAGGGGAAGAACAAAATTTGACGTTCTAACTCCTCTTTACCCCGAGGAAAGATTAAAAATTGAAACCTCTAAGGATGAAATAGAGATGAGGATAATGGACCTGCTTACTCCCATAGGCAAGGGGCAAAGAGGGCTCATAGTTTCTCCTCCCCGCGCCGGGAAGACCATAATACTTCAGAAAATAGCTAATGCGATTACTACTTCTCATCCTGAGGTCTCTTTGATGGTTTTGCTTGTGGGGGAAAGGCCCGAAGAGGTTACGGACATGGTAAGATCTGTAAAGGGGGAGGTAGTAAGCTCTACTTTTGACGAGCCGGCCCGCAGGCATATTAAAGTGGCGGAGATGGTTATTGAAAAAGCTAAAAGACTTGTAGAGCATAAAAAAGACGTAGTGATACTTATGGATTCGATTACCCGTCTGGCCCGGGCTTATAATTCTGTCGCTCCTTCTTCGGGCAGGGTGTTGACAGGAGGCGTGGATTCAAATGCTCTTCAGAAACCTAAACGGTTTTTTGGTACTGCAAGAAATGTTGAGCAGGGAGGCAGCCTTACGATTATGGCTACGGCGCTTATAGAGACCGGTAGCCGTATGGACGATGTTATATTTGAAGAGTTTAAAGGTACCGGGAATATGGAAGTTAATCTTGACCGGAAGCTTGTTGATAAAAGAGTCTTTCCGGCAATTGATTTATTCCGTTCGGGCACCCGTAAAGAAGAGCTACTTCTTACAAAAGACGAGATTACCAAGGTATGGATACTCAGGAAGATATTAAACCCCCTGGGTATGGTTGAGGCAATGGAGCTCATAGTCCAGAAAATGAGAACAACTAAATCCAACGAGGAATTTCTTAAGCTTATGGAAGCAAATGATGTAAGTAAATTTCAGTAAATTTTATCCGGTAAATTTTTGACAATACTTAAGCAGTAAAATATAATATAGAACAAAAGTTTGAGATATGAAATATTTTAAAAGATTACTTTTATTGCTTGGAATTATAGGGATAGCCGCAGGCTCCTATTTATATTACTTTAATAGGAATGTAAGCAGGGTGGATATAATCTATACTTCCGACGGGAATGGGAATGTTCTGCCTTCTATTGATTACAATAAAGAGGGACACCCTAAGATAGGTGGTCTGGCGGTTCTGGGTGGGTATCTTTCAGAAATCCAGGTTCCTTATA
Source organism: Elusimicrobia bacterium LH_S2 (assembly GCA_023660015.1). Classification (GTDB taxonomy): domain Bacteria; phylum CG03; class SLGR01; order SLGR01; family JAGXOG01; genus JAGXOG01. The sequence continues at coordinate 36,102 of JAGXOG010000001.1, forward strand.
TACTTACCGATTCCGGAGATATTTTTCAGGGAACCCCTGAAGGGATTTTAAGTAAAGGAGAGCTACTAATAGATATTATGAATGTTCTGGGTTATAGTGCAGCGGTAGCCGGGAATCACGATTTCGACCTCGGACAGGAGACTTTAAAAAATTTAGCCGGAAGCGCTAATTTCCCCATATTAGGGGCAAATATATTAAAAACGGAAACCGGGCTGGTACCCGGATATCTAAATTCCCATGCAACATATAATTTATATAACCTCACTATCGGGCTCATCGGTGTAACTACTGAAAATATGAAACAGATTTCTTTAAAAGAAAATATTGACGGCCTTGAATTTCCCCCACCGGCTCAGGTAATAGTAAATAGTGTTGAGCAGCTTAAAAATACGGCCGATATCATTGTTCTGCTGTCCCACCGCGGGTTAGAAGAAGATAAAGAACTGGCCTCTCGAATTAATGGGGTCGACCTTATACTGGGCGGGCATTCCCATATTCCTGTCCGGAAGGCAATAATTAAAAATAATATTTTAATTTCCCAGCCGGGCTGCCATTTTAAATATGCTGGTAGGATAGCCCTCTACTACAGCTGGTCGGAAGATAAAGTCCTGACTTATCGTGAGAGCATGACTCCGCTTTATGTACAGGATTTTAAATCTGATTCTCGGATTAAGAATATTATTAAAACCGGCATGGAAGATATCGGTGAAGAGATGACTAAAGTGATAGGTCGTTCAGAGCGTCGGATTTCAAAGAACCTTTCCGGTGAAGAAAGGAAACACGGCGAACTTCCTCTGGGGAACTGGCAGACTGACTTGATGAGAAAAGAAACTAAAAGTGATTTTGCCTTTCAGAATTCCGGAGGGATAAGGGCCGATATTCCAAAAGGGGATATTACCGTGCGGAATATATGGAAACTATCCCCTTTTGGAAATACGCTGGTCACCATGAAACTTACCGGCAGGCAGGTAAAAGAGCTTCTTGAGCAGAGTGCAGCACATGATTATTCACGACTTCAGGTTTCAGGCCTTAAAATGATATATAACGATTCAATGCCGAAAGGAAAAAGAGTTCTGAATATAATTATAAAAGATAAAGAAGGCGAAAAACAGGAGATAGACCCGGAAGAAGAATATAAAGTAGTTACAAATTCTTTCCTTTCCGCTGCAGGCGACGGATATACTCTATTTAATGAAGGCAGCGATGTAAAAGACAGCTCTCTTCTTTTAAGGGACCTGGAGATTGAATATATAAAAAAGAACTCTCCGATTTCCGCCAAGGGTGAAGGCAGGTTAATTAACGTATCCATGGATAAGGAGAATAATTAATTGTATCGGAATTTTAATAATTACGATACAATGATTAGGGATAAAGCGAGTGTGCTACGCCTGTGAAACAACCATTTAGGTTGTTTCTCCGAGCTGCTTCGCAAGGGAAAGAATCTGCTTTCCCTTATGGGGTGACAGTGGAAGAATTGCCTAAATGGCATTTCTGGAACGCCAGAGGGATGAGGTCGTGAACGCTGGCATAGGCCAGGAGGTGTGAGCGACCGAATAAAAAACAATGTATGCTCGGGCTGAAAAACATCCATTTAGGATATTTTTCCGGGCGCCCTCGCCCCTATGGAAGTTACGCACCAAAGGTGCGCTAACTTATATCCGGAATATTTTTTCAGTATGAAGTTTAAAAAAAGGAGTTAAATAATATGGGAATTGAATTTTATTGTGGTCTATTGGGACTTTTTGCTATACCTTTTATCGCCTGGCTCATCTCATCTAACCGTTCACGAGTAATGTGGAAAGTAGTTGTCGGGGGCTTGGTACTCCAGCTTATTTTGGGTGTTTTGGTTCTTCTTACCCGGCCCGGGCAGCTGTTTTTTAAAGGAATGAATGATATAGTCCTGGGATTACTCAAATTTTCCGATAAAGGAGCACAATTTCTTTTCGGTGATCTAATAAATCATGAATTTGCTGCAGCCAACTTTGCTTTTTCCGTGCTTCCTACAATAATTTTCTTTTCTGCACTTATGTCTATTTTATATTATACCGGATTTATGCAGAAACTTGTTGAATTTGTCGCCTGGCTAATCATGAAAGTCCTGGGGACCAGCGGAGCAGAAACACTTTCGGTTAGCGCTAATATATTTGTTGGCCAGACAGAAGCGCCCCTGGTTATAAGGCCTTTTGTAAAAGATATGACAATGTCGGAATTAAATACGGTAATGACCGGAGGTTTTGCTACCGTAGCAGGGGGAGTTATGGCTGCTTATGTCGGTATGCTTCATTCTTATTTTCCGGCAATAGCTGGTCATCTTATTACCGCCAGTATAATGTCTGCGCCGGCCGCTATTGTAATGTCAAAACTTTCTTTTCCCGAGGAGGATGAGCCTGCTACCCGGGGAACAGTCGAGGTCAATGTAGAAGAGCGAGATCAGAATTTAATAGGAGCTGCCTCCAGCGGAGCGGCCGCCGGACTTAAACTTGCTCTTAACGTCGGCGCTATGTTGCTTGCATTCATCGCTATAGTTTATATGGCAAATTTTGCTATAAGCTGGGGCGGTCAACAGTTATACAGCCTTATTACAGAAAGAACGGGCTGGAGCGCATTTTTAAGCGGTGCCATATTAGGCGCGGCCGTGCTTGCTTTTTATATCGCCCGCTGGGGCTGGAAAGGGAGACGGACAAAGTATTGGATAACAGCGCTTTTATTGGTAATTTTTCTTCCTGTAGCGGCTTATTATATTCTCCCCGACCTTATGGCTGTACGTTTCGGGCTGGGGAGTCCTTCGGTCTGGGCAGCCGTAGGAATTGCCGGAGGAATTGTATTGGGAGTAGGCGGTATTTTCCGGTGGTTCAGAAAACTTAAAGCACTCTGGCTTCAGTCCCTCGGAGTTTTACTGCTTGGAGGAGCGGCTGTAGGAATCTTAACCTTTCTTCTCGGCGGAAGCGGATCAGACAGCGGGGCTGCTTTTTTGCTTTTTGGCGTCTTCGGACTTATAGTCGCCACAGCGGTATATTGGGTCAATCCTTCCCGGGCTACTGTAATTAAGTCCCTAATAATTGTATTTATAGTTGCCGCCGTCGGTGCGTTAATAACAGCTCTTTTTAATTTAAATATGCTTGTTGCACTGGAGAACCTCACTCTTCAGAAACTTCTGGGGTTTATATTTTCCGGGCTTGCCCTGCTGATAGGAATACCCTGGCCGGATTTAATTAATGTAGGGCAGCTTATAGGCGAAAAAGTTGCTGTAAATGAATTTGTGGCATTCTTAACTTTCAAGAATATGGCTTCACAGGGTTTGCTTAGCGCCCGTAGCCTGGTTATTGTTAGTTATGCTTTATGTGGTTTTTCTAATTTCAGCTCAATTGCAATCCAGATAGGCGGTATAGGTGGAATAGCTCCCAGCCGTTCCGGAGATTTGGCAAAACTGGGTTTGCGTGCGATGACTGCGGGGGTTCTGGCCTCTGCTCAGACGGCGGCGGTCGCCGGTGTAATGTTCGCTATAGCCGAGAAAATTGGAATACAACTGGTAACCCTGGGATGATATTGAATTCAATAGTTGAAAATGGCTGAAAGAGATAAAACAATTAATTCCATTTTCTGTATAATAAAGGTGTGTTTTTGATATGATAAGGGAAACAGTTCTTATAATAGCTTTTATAGTACTGGGGGCTGGGTATTTATTTTTTAATCATATAAAAAGATTGAAAAATCAGAAAAAAAAGCTCCAGTCCGCTATAGATGACTTAAAGCTGCTACAGGGTGTGAGCAAAGAAGTATCTTCAAAGCTGGAGATGTCTCAGCTTTTGCCTTCTATTATGGAGGCTTTTGTCCGTGCCGGAAATGTTAAAAAAGGTTCTATAATGCTTTATGACAGGGAAAAGGATCTCCTTGAAATAAAGACCGCTAAAGGGCTTAGCCAGCGGGCTATAGATAATGTGAAACTTCACCTGGGGGAAGGTATAGGTGGGCGGGTAGCTGAAACCGGAGAATCTATTCTTATAAACGACACTACAAAAAACAGTGTTTATAAGGATTTTTTTTCCGGAGATATGAAAGGCCGTCCCCGGGAGACCCTTCTATGTCTTCCTTTAATGTTTAAGGGTGAAATCCTGGGGGTGGTTACCCTTGATTCTAAAATATCCGGACAGCAGTTTATAAGAAATGATGAACGCCTGTTGTCTATTCTTGCTTCCCAGTCCGCGATATCTATCAATAATGCTAGAACGTATGAGTTGGCTATAACCGACGGGCTGACAAAATTATATATAAGGCGTTACTTCTTTAACCGTCTTAATGAGGAAATTGAAAAATCCAGTAGATACAGACATCCGTTCTCGCTTCTTTTTCTGGATATTGACCATTTTAAAGAGTTTAACGACACCTATGGCCATCAGATGGGCGATAAAGCGCTTATACATTTAAGTAAAATTATGATTGATAAAACCAGGACCGTTGATATATGCGCTCGTTACGGAGGAGAAGAATTTATTATCATATTGCCGGAAACTCAGAAAGATTCCGGCTTGATTCTTGCCGAAAGATTAAGGAAGAGTATTGAGGTGAGTTCGTTTGTGGGACTGGGGCATGAATATAAAATAAGAGTTAGTATAGGCCTGGCAGAATATAGACAAGATATGACTTCAAAAGAACTCATTAAAGAAGCAGACAAAAATCTTTACAAAGCAAAAGAGACCGGTCGTAACAAGGTCATATCTTGATATAATATTAAACTCTCATTATGATATACGTAAATAGCAGTAAATATTTTCTTTTTCAAAGAAGTAAGCGCATCCTGAAAAGCAGAAAGAGTTTCTTGCTCAAAAAAATCAGTGGCAAAGGAAGAATAAAATTTAGGCATCGTCTCAAAAGTAATGGATATATGAGAAATAGTTTTGCAAAGAGTTCCTTTTTCTGCTCCGGTTGTTTTTTTGCTTTCAGCACGCAGAAGTCACGCTTGAAACTCAAAAACTCACTCGTCATATTGACGAGTTCAGAGAGTTTGAGTTCCTTCCTAACGGAACCAGCATGACTTTTGACAGGAGAACAAAGTCGTTCAAAAGAGATTCTTTACATAAAAGCCAATCCATTAACTTTGGGATAACGTCTAAGAGTTCTTGACTGTAATTATAAATATTGTTATAAATAGATGAGAATAATTAAATATGATGACATAATGTCAGCAAAGAATCAGGGTAGAAAAAAGGTTGTGGCACATTCCGCAAGTTTAGTATCACCGTATGCGCGGGAAACTGCCCTGAGATTTGGAATAGAGATAGTTGAAAATTTAAGTATTAAAAGAGAGGAAAATAATATGAGAAAACCTTTTATTGCCGGCAACTGGAAGATGAATAAAACCAACAGAGAGACCGTAAAACTTTTAAATAATTTAAAGCCATTGGTTAGTGACGCGGGCGACGTAGATATAATGGTGGCCCCCCCGTATACTTCACTAACCCTGGCCGCTGAGATATTAACAGATAACAATATAATGCTCGGTGCTCAGAATATGCACCAGGAAGAAAGTAGCGCATATACAGGAGAGATAACAGCTGATATGCTCATTGAGGCCGGCTGTAGTTGGGTCATACTCGGACATTCCGAGCGCAGAAAATATTTTGGGTGTAGTGATGAGCTGGTTAATAAAAAATTAAAAAAAGCTCTCAGTAAAGGCCTTAATCCCATAGTCTGCGTCGGCGAGCAACTGGAGGAGCGTGAGGCCGGAAATACTTTTGAAATCCTCCGCCGGCAGGTTACAGAAGGGCTAAAAGAGATAAATGACCCGGTTACCATAGCTTATGAACCTGTATGGGCCATAGGAACAGGGAAGACCGCTTCTCCCGAACAGGCCGATGACGCCCATAAATTTATAAGGGAGATGTTGGCTGATATTTACAACCCTGAAATAGCGGAGGATATAAGAATACTCTACGGTGGAAGTGTTAAACCCACAAATATATCCGAGCTTATGGCAAAAAAGAATATTGATGGAGGGCTTATAGGCGGGGCAAGCCTAAATGCAGAGAGTTTCTCTCAGATAGTGAAGTTCTAAGGAAAATACTGAATTGACAGATACCTCACAAATAGCAGGAGAAATATTAATAAGGCTCGAGCGTTCATCGAGGCCTATTATATGTAATGTCTCCAACCGGCATATTCATATATCAAAAGATATACTCGAAAAACTTTTTGGTGAAGGATATAGTTTAAAAAAAGCCAAGGAGCTTATGCAGCCCGGACAGTATGCATCGACGGCAAAAATTACTCTTAAAGGTCCCAAGGGAACTTTAACCGGAGTAAGGATTTTAGGCCCGGTAAGAGAAAATACGCAGATTGAGATATCCAGAACTGACTGTTATACACTGGGAATTAATGCTCCGCTGCGAAGTTCCGGAGATTTGCAGGGAAGTCCCGGAGCAAGGATTATAGGTTCGTCCGGGTCGGCGCAGTTGTCGGAAGGCATAATAGTGGCCCAGAGACATATACATATGACCCCTGCGGACGCTTCTTTTTTCAAAGTTAAAAATAAGCAGAAAGTAAGGGTAAGAACGAGGCCCCCTCGCTCGGTTGTTTTTGAAGATATGCTGATAAGGGTCAGTGAAAATTATTGTCTGGAGTGCCATATAGATACCGATGAAGCCAACAGCTGTGATTTTAAAAGTTCAGATGAAGTATTTTTAAGCTGATATGTCCTCGATCGGAATGATAGAAACAAAAGGAATGATTGCGATGGTCGAAGCGGCTGATGCAATGGTGAAATCCGCCGATGTAAAGATTATGGGACAAATAAAAAGATACGGGGGAGGGTTGGTGACTGTAATTGTGGCCGGAGAGGTTGCCGCCTGCCGGGCCGCCTGTGAAGTAGGCAGTGTCGCTGCCCAAAAAGTCGGAGAGCTTGTAGCAGTCCATGTTATACCCCGGCCGCATGATGAATTAAGTTCAAAATTATCAGTATTAGAAAAAAATTTTAGGAATTATTCCGGATCTGTCAGATATGATAAATAATTTTGTAAAGAGCAGATTCTTTATCTATAGGTTCTCCTTTTGCCCGCAGGGCTCACAAAAGCTATGCTTAAAACTAAAAATTACTCGTCATAGAAACGAGTTCAGACAATTTAAATTTTTTCTTCTTAAAGAACCGGCATACTTTTGACAGAAGGACAAAGTTACTCAAAATGCACTCTTTACATGGAACAATGTTAAATTTTAAGAAAGGAAACAATAACTTATGGAAGCACTCGGACTTATAGAAACCAGAGGCCTTGTCGGGGTAATAGAGGCAGCGGATGTAATGGTAAAGACCGCGTCTGTAAAGATAGTTGGTTTTGAAAAATCGGGCGATGGTATAGTAACCGTAAAAATCAGGGGCCCGGTGGCAGATTGCCGGGTAGCGGTAGATGCGGCTGTATCGGCAGCCGGGAAAGTGTCGGAACTTTTATCAGCGCATCTTATACCATTGCCGTTTCCTGATTTAGAAGAGAACTTAAATATATAAAGAGACAAAAAAAAGAGGTAATATAATATGCAATTTGGAATTATAACGGGGAATGTTGTTTGCACCACAAAAGATGAAAAAATAGAAGGAAGAAAATTACTGCTGGTTCAGCCAGTAAATGATGAGTTTAAACCGGAAGGAACCGGGCTGGTGGGTATAGACTCGGTAGGTGCCGGGGAGGGTGAACTCGTACTTTATGTGACCGGTTCTTCTTCAAGGATGACCGATATTACCGATAACCGTCCTGTAGACTGCACTATAATGGCTATTGTGGATTATGTCAGCAAGAACGATAAGATAATATTTGAAAAGTTTAAAGAAGGTCGGGAGTAAAATAAAAATTTTTAAAACCATAATCGGAGGTATTAAATGGATATAAACAAAGAAGAAGTTTCAAAGATAGTGCGTGAAGTTGTTTCAAGGCTTGAACAAGACGGGCCTGTCTCTTCGCCGTCCGCCGGTGGGTCGGTATTATATGAAACTATGCCTGAGGCAATTGCGGCGGCAAAATCTGCTCAGGAAAAATTTAAGGGTATGGGGTTGGAATTACGGCGGAAAGTCATAGAAGCTATGCGGGTAGCAGCAAGGGAGCAGGCCGAGACCCTGGCTAAATCAGCCGCCGCTGAAACAGGAATGGGCAGGTGGGAAGATAAAATAAAGAAAAATCTTTTGGCTGCCGATAAGACTCCCGGTGTAGAAGACCTTCAGCCGGTAGCTTATACCGGAGATCGGGGGCTAACACTGATAGAGAATGCTCCTTTCGGAGTTATAGGAGCGGTTGCCCCGTCCACAAATCCAACCTCTACTGTTATAAATAATGCAATAAGCATAATTGCGGCGGGAAACGCTGTAGTATTTGCTCCGCATCCGGCGGCGAAAAAATCTTCCCAGGAAGCCATGAAATGTCTCTCCGGTGCAATAAAATCAGCCGGCGCTCCAGCAGACCTTATAACCGCTATGAGTGACCCCAGCCTGGAAGGCGCACAGATTTTATTTACAGATGAAGATATAAAAGTACTTCTGGTTACCGGAGGCCCTGCCGTAGTAGCGGCAGCCATGAAAAGCGATAAAAAGATTATCGCCGCAGGCCCGGGAAATCCTCCTGTGGTAGTTGATGAAACTGCGAATATTAAAAATACCGTAGATTCAGTTATAGATGGAGCAAGTTTTGATAACGGGGCGCTTTGCACCGCAGAAAAAGAAGTTCTTCTTACAGACGATGCATATGAAGGGGTGATTACAGAAATGCGGGGAAGAAGCGATGTCTACGAGCTTACTTCCGGACAGATGGATAAACTGGCCGATATGGTTATTGCCAAATCGGGCAAGGGGGGGGAAGGTTTGATGAACAAAGACTATGTCGGAAAAGACGCTGTTTTTATTGCCAAAGCAATAGGTTTAAATATCCCCCCGGAGGCACGGCTCTTATGGGGCATTGTAGATAAAGAAAATGATTTTATGTGGACCGAACAGCTTATGCCCGTTCTTCCTTTTGCAAAGACAGGCACTATAGATGATACGATAGAGCTTGCCGTCCGGATGGAAGGGGGAAACGGCCATACGGCTATTATGCATTCATTAAATGTAGAACATCTTACAACTATGGCCAGAAAAGGGGCCTGCTCTATTTTTGTTAAAAACGGGCCGTCTTTTATGGGCCTGGGGATGGGTGAAGGCTACGGCGCTCTCTCTATTGCTACTCCTACTGGTGACGGCCTTGTAAAAGCGAGTAATTTTACACGGCCTTTAAGGTGCGTGCTGGTAGATTATTTCAGGATAGCTTAGTGAACAGGGAAGAGATATTAAATAAAATAATGGATGCCGGGATAGTCGGTGCCGGCGGAGCGGGTTTTCCGTCACATCTTAAAGTATCGGCTGACGTGGATACAGTAATTGCTAACGGCGCAGAATGCGAACCTCTGCTTTCTACGGACAAGTACCTTATGGAGACAAAAGCCCGCGAAATAGCCGAAGGGTTAAGGCTGATAAAACAGACTACCGGCGCGAAAAATCTTTATATTGCATTAAAGAAAAAATATAAAAAAGCTGTAGATGCTTTTAATTCTGTTCTCGGTTCGTCTTCGGATATAGAACTCATACTTCTTGAAAATTATTATCCGGCCGGCGATGAATTTGAGTTGGTATATGATATTACCGAGAGGCTCATCCCGGAAGGCGGTATTCCCCTTAATGTGGGGGTTGTGGTCACCAATGTCAATACAATATTAAATATATACTTGGCGGTAACTAAACAGCAACCGGGGACTACCCGCTGGGTTACGGTCGCCGGCAACCTGAAAGAGCCGTATCTTACCGAAGTCCCGGTTGGAATAAAAATCGGGGAGCTGATAAATAAAGCAAAACCAATTGCCGAAGATTATAAAATAGTAGCCGGGGGCCCGATGACCGGAGAGATAGTTGATGAAAATTTCAGGGTGACAAAACTTGACGGCGGGGTGCTTGTCCTTCCTGAAGATAACCCGGTCATAGCTAAAAAGATGAGGACTTTGCGGTCCTGGGAAAAGATAGGAAAATCTACCTGTGACCAGTGTTTTGATTGTTCAATTGTCTGCCCCCGGAATCTTTTAGGCCATGACCTGGAGCCGCACAAGATGATGAGGAATCTTTTTATAGATCCTGAAAATTCGCCGGTAGAGATAACAAATTCATATCTCTGCAGCAACTGCGGCCTCTGTGACATGTTTGCCTGTCCTTTAGGTCTTTCTCCCCGGGCGCTGCTTCAGCAGGCAGCGGCCGAACTTACACAGGATGGGATAAATTCGCCCCATAACCGGACAGAATTAGAGCCCCATCCGGAAAGAGATTTCAGAAGGGTAAGCACAGACAGGCTCACTGCCCGGCTGGATATAGAAAAGTATGAGATAAACGGAGATTACAGAATTAAAAAGATAAAAACTTCCAAAGTTATGATACCTTTAAAACAGCATATAGGAGCGCCGGCCGCCGCTGTAGTTAAAAAAGGAGATAAAGTTAAAAAGGGGGATCTTATAGCTTCTGTACCTGAAAAAGAAATAGGGGCAAACATACATGCAAGTATTGACGGAACAGTAGCCGGGATAAGAAATGAAAATATTGAAATTAAAGGATAGGTGATATAGATGAAAAATGCAATTGGTTTAATTGAGTTAAACAGCATAGCCAAAGGTTTTGAAATCACGGATGCTCTTTTAAAGACAGCCGAAAGCCGGTTGGTGGAAGCTCATTCGGTCTGCCCGGGTAAATTTATCGTTCTTATTACCGGGACTACGGCCGATGTGCAAAGTTCGCTGCAGTCCGGGTTGGATATTGCCGCCGATGCTTTTATTGATAAACTTATGATACCTAATATTCACCAGGATTTGGTATCGGCATTAAGAGGGATTACGGCAGTTTCCGAACTGGAAGCCCTGGGCATTATAGAAACATTTTCTGCGGCTTCGGCCATAATCGCAGCCGACGCGGCGGCAAAAAAAGCTATGGTTAAACTTATTGATATACGGCTGGCTAATGCTTTGGGAGGCAAAGCTTATCTTACCTTGACCGGGGAAGTAGGAGCAGTTCGCTCGGCGGTAAATGCAGGCAGCAACGCGGTAAAAGTTGCCGAAGGTATATTAATACGGCGAATTGTTATACCGCGCCCTCACAAGGATTTAAGAAAGAGCGTACTTTAGGGAGAAAGATTATGGATATTGTAATTGGTTCAGATCACGGCGGCTTTAAATTAAAAGAAGAGATAAAAATATATCTTCAGGATAGAGGGTATAACATTGTTGATTTCGGCACTTATGAGGAAGAATCCTGCGATTATCCCGATTATGCGCTTTTAGTAGCCCAAGCTATATTGGACGGGGAATATAAAAAAGGTATTTTATTTGACGGTACCGGGGGAGGAGTATGTCTTACTGCTAATAAAGTTAAGGGGGTGCGGGCGGTAACTGCTTACAACCGCTTGACCGGAAGCTATGCCTCCGAGCATGATGACTGTAATGTCTTATGTCTGGGAGGAAAGATGCTCGGGGAACTTGTCGCCAGGGATATAGTCGATGCCTGGTTGGATACTCCGTTCGGCGAGGGGCGCCACCAGAGAAGATTAAATAAGGTGGAGGATGTGGAAGAGAAATATTTTAAGTAAACAACGATGAATAGAACTACAGTACCGGCGACATTATTATCTTAGTCTGCTTGTTATGAGGTGCCGGCATTTCCTGCCGGCAAATCTGAGAATAAATATTGTCAGTACTGTTTCTACGGAGAATTTTTAGATGAAAATTGCAATTGGGTCAGATCACAGAGGATTTCAATTAAAAAGAGGACTTAAAAATTTGCTCAATAAGATAGGGCATGAGACAGAAGATATGGGGCCGGATACGGAGGATTCCGTAGATTATCCCATATATGCTAAAAAAGTCGCCGACAGCGTCTCGTCGGGAAAAACCGTCAAAGGGATAGTTATATGCGGAAGCGGTATCGGGGCATCTATAGCTTCAAATAAAGTTAAAGGTATAAGGGCAACTCTTTCCCGCTCTATAAATGATGCTCAAATGGGAGTAAGGCATAATAATGCAAATATTCTTTGCCTGGGAGCGGATGTAACTTCCGGAAAAAAAGCCGCAAAGATAGTAAGAGAATTTTTAAAAGCAGAATTTGAAGGCGGTAGGCATCAAAGGAGAGTAGATATTATTACTAAAATAGAGGAAGGAAGATGAAAGCGGCAAAAGTAGTCGGACGGGTTACGGCCACAACAAAGTATAAAACAATGGAAGGTAAAAAAATCCTTCTTTTAAGACCTCTATCTTGGAGAGAAGCCGCTCAGGCCTTCCGTTTAAAAGGTAAAGACCTTGCGCCGGAACCCAAAAAATCAATTATCGCTCTTGACTCGGTAGGGGCGGGAGCTTCGGAATATATTTTTTATGTTTCTTCAAAAGAAGCTTGCCAGGCTTTTGACAATGACGCTATATGTAATTATGCTGTAATCGGGATACTTGACGGGGTGGATATAAAAGAGTGAGATAACCATGAATTATTACCAGCAGAAAAGAATTAAAATTAAATCTGTCGGCAGCATTTGTTTTCTCATTCTCGCTACGCTCCGAGGTCGCAAACAGCTGAATCCGGAGATGAATACCGTCGGTATATTTGGGAGCATTTGTAGATGAAAGTTGCAAAAGTCATAGGTAATGCCTGGGCTACCAGAAAACATCCGATTTTAGAGTCAAAAAAACTTTTAATAGTTGAGCCGGTAGACGAAACTACCGCCGTGCCCAACGGGGAACCCTTATTGGCCATTGATTCGGCCGGTGCAGGTGTGGGGGATACCGTACTGGTGCTGGACGAAGGGACCTCGTGCAGGCAGATAGTGGGTGTGGACCATGCTCCGACCCGGACTATAATAATCGGGATTGTAGATGAAACTTATAAAAAAGGCAAAAAGAGAAGTTATCATTAATTAATAAAAATAAGGAGGAAAAAGTGCAGGAGAGTTATATAAAAAAAATTACTGCAGAAACAATGAACCGTCTGGAGAGTAAAAGAGGGGGTAAACGGGAACTCCTTTTGATATTTATGGGTGGAGACCGCGAAGTTGACGAATCGCTAAACCAGGTAAAATGTTTAAACGAAATGGGAATAAAATTTTCTGCTTACCTGACCGGTTCCGCTGACCGTATAATCGGCCGCAGCAGAGTTATGGCTGCCGGGGTAGAGAGAGTAATTGATGAAAGCGAAATATGGGACCGGGGGATACTTGACAAGTATGAAGCCATTATAATTCCGGTTTTGACCTTAAACGGAACGTCTAAGATAGCCAATATGGTAGCCGATAATCCTGCAAGTAACATAATCCTGCTTGCTTTAAGGCACGAGAAAAAGGTAATTATAGCCCGGGACTCGGTTATAAGCGGCGGAGGACCACAGCCGCCGGCTACCTCCGCGTTTATGAGAAATGTCAATGAGATGATAAATAAGATTAAAAATTTAGGAGCGACGGTAACAGTGGCTAAAAATTTAGCCCGACGGATTACGGAAGTATTAAATATATCTGCCCGGCCGGTTTCCGGAAACGCGGTCTCTGTAAACTCTTCGCCTCCTGCAGAAATGCCATGCGGGGGGGATGTATCTGCATGTGTTGAATGCGGTTTATGTGTGGTAAACCGCACTGAAGATGTTAAGAATATAGTTAATGCCGGGGCAAGTCGAGTATCTGCAAAGCAGGTAACGGAGGATATAGGAAATGATTTGGCCAAATATATAGATCATACGGATCTTAAGGCTGAGACTACCACAGAAGCTATAGGAAAACTTTGCGAAGAGGCAAAAGAATATCACTTTGCAACTGTCTGTGTAAATCCGGTTAACGTAAAGACCGCGGCCCAGCTTTTAAAAGGCAGCGGTGTCAGGGTCACTACTGTTATAGGTTTCCCGCTGGGGGCCACTACTCCCACGGTAAAAGCATTGGAGGCAAGAGATGCAATAGCCAACGGTGCTGATGAGATAGATATGGTAATAAATGTCGGAGCCTTAAAAGGCGGAAATTACCGCCTGGTCGAGGACGATATAAAAGCCGTTCGGGAAGCTACAAGGGGTAAAGTCCTTAAAGTAATTTTAGAGACCTCTCTTTTAGATAACGACCAGATAGTGAAGGATTGTCAGATTTCAAAATCCGCAGGTGCTGATTTTGTTAAAACTTCTACGGGATTCGGTCCCGGTGGTGCAACCGAAGAAGATGTAAGCTTAATGAGAAAAACAGTAGGTCCGTCCATGGGGGTTAAAGCGGCGGGAGGCATACATTCGGAAGAAGAGGCCGAAGGCATGGTTAAGGCCGGGGCTTCCCGCATAGGCGCGTCGGCTTCGGTAGCCATAGTTACCGGCGGCGAATAGGAGAGCAATTATTAATAGGTATTTTTAGTTTATCGGAAATTTGGTAAAGATTGTAAAGAAGTATAAGGAGGAATAAAAATGGCAGAAGCTAAACAAGCTTTAGGTATGATTGAAACTATAGGTCTTGTAGGTATGATTGAAGCCTCGGATGCTATGGTTAAGGCAGCAAAGGTTGACCTGGCCGGTTATGAGAAAATAGGCCAGGGTTATGTAACGACGATGGTTAGAGGTGAAGTAGGGGCAGTTAGGGCCGCGGTCGAGGCGGGTTCTACCGCAGCGCAAAAAGTCGGCGAATTAGTCAGCGTTCACGTGATTCCCAGGCCTCACGAAGATATAGAAAGTATTCTCCCTCAGGGTAACAAATAAAGAGATATATAAAACGGTTAAGATATAAAAATAGCGAGGTTTAAGTAATCCTCCGATAAAGAGGGTTACCCGCGTTTTTTTATATCTATGCGTTAATTTATTGATAAGATTCCAATACTGTGTTATTTATTAATTGATAGTTTGGTATCGTACCAAAAATAATGGATATATGAAAAATAGTTTTGCAAAGAGTCCCTTTTTTTACTCCGGTTGTTCTTTTGCTTTCAGCACGCAGAAGTCACGCTTGAAACTCAAAAACTTACTCGTCATATTAACGAGCTCAAAGAATTTGAGTTCCTTCATAGCGGAACCAGCATGACTTTTGACAGGAGAACAAAGTTGTTCAAAAGAAACTCTTTGCATAAAAGCCAGCCTATTAACTTTGGGACAACGTCAATAGTTAAAAAGGTTTATGTTAAATAAGGGTATTTTAAAGTTAACAGCCGATACTTTTGTGGATATTATCAGCGAAAGAAATATTTCGCCGAAAATTTTGGATAATAAAAGTTATAAATCCGGTTTTTTTCTGCAAAAACCGTTTTCAGTAAACCGCACAACATTAAAAAACCGCAAAAAACTTATAACCGAAAGATATTTGTTAGACCTTATTGCCGAGGGAAGAAAAAGGGTAAGTTTTAATACCGATGTAATAATTACTCCGGCGGCAAGGTTAATTATTGAGGAAGGAAAAATAAAGATAGATGAACAATAGCAATGATATAACTTTAAAGGACTATATAGACAAAGTCGCATCCTCGGCCGGCACACCCGGCGGCGGGAATGTTATATCTACGGTAAATTCCCTTGCTGCTTCCCTGATGCTTATGTCATTAAGAATAGTAATATTAAAAAAAAATAGCGCTTCCAAATCCGGCCTTGAGCTTGAAAAAGAACTCATAGTTATTAAAGAGGAATCTCTCGAACTTGCCGAAGCCGACAGCCGGGAATTTAAAGAGGTAATGAAAAACTGGTCGGGAGGCGGTCATCGCCTGGAAGAATCGCTAAAAGGCGCTGCGATGGTTTCGCTGGAAATTGCCCGAAAAGCTGTTGGCCTTATAGAGCTCATAGAGGCCCAGGATTTAGACGTTTATAAAAATATTATTACAGATGTAACCATATCTTTCCGGCTTGCCGAATCAGCTTTTCACGGAGGTATTGCCAATTGTATTATAAACGCCGGGGCCTTAAGTAAAGAAAAAAATAAAGCAGAAATACTTAAATTGCAAAACGATATTGAAAAAAGGTATGCCCGAATAGCGAATAGACTTACCGGTAAGCTTGATTTAATAATTAAAAGATGACTATAAATAAATGGCAGGTTGTTAATGACCCTTCCCCGAAGTGGGCAAAAAGAATCCGGGCCGATGTAGTTGCCGACTCCAAAGAGGAAATCTTGGAGGCAATGGAGAACTACCAATATCCGTTTGGGACGGTTTTAAAATCTAAAAATAAAGATTATAATTACAGTTTCTTTATCTATGAAGGAGATGACGAAGGCGGAAAAGAGTTAAAACAGGTTTTATCCGGCAAAAAACCTGAAGTTTCGCCGGTTTCTGAGGAAACAGAAGATGAATCTGAACCCGGCCACGAAGGAATAAAGCCTGTAGAAGAAACAAAATCTGGATCTGAATCGGTATCCGAAGAGCTTGAATCTGAAGAAAAATCAAAGCCTGAGGTTTCCCCGGCGCCCGAAGAAATAAAACCTGAAATTGCTTCTCCCACAGAAGAAGAAAAAATTAAAAATGAAAGATTTGAGCAAGAAGCGGATATAGTAGAAAAGCCCGGCGATAAAGCTTCCGCAAATAAAGAAGAGCTTCCGGATAAGGGGGAGGATGGATCTGTAATCAAAACCCCGGCACCTGCCGAAGAAAGAAAGACTCATCAAGTTAAAGAAAAGGATGAAAAATCACCTGAAGATAATAAAGAACCCCGACCCGATGAAGTCGGTAAAAAGGTTTCCCGGGTTATAAAATTGGGAGTTATCTATTCGCTTCTTTATGAAGACGTAAAAATATCTACAAAACAGCAGCCCGAAGGCGAAGAACCCTTAACAGAAAAGGTCTATGATATATTTATAAATAATTTAAACGAGATGGTTGCTAAACAGAATATTAAAGTTCTTTTTAAACTTTCTTATCAGATAGGTTATGACGGCCTTCCTGACAAAGAAAAGGTAATGGAAGAACAAAAAGAAGCTGATGTATTAGTTATAATTGACGAAAAAGAGGGGACTGAAAAGCTTGAAAATGTTTTTACCCCGGCGAATATTGCAGTTTATAGTATGCCGGTTAAAGATATCAATAAGGATTACGAATACCTGAATCTTGCTGCGGATATGGCTTTAAGGATTTAATATGGCTTTAAAAAATTATGCTATAGAGCCGGCTCCCAGTCCAAAAGACAAGAACCGGTATAAGTTAAGCATAGCCGGTTCCGAAAAAGATGTAAATAAGCTGGTTAAACAGTTAAGCAGTATAAGCAGCCGGCCTTTTCCTTCTCCGGACGATAAATACGGATGGTCTCTTTTTTTGTATAACTTAAAAGAAAGTGCTAAAAATAAAATAACCAGCGAACTTGACAAGGTTATAAAAAATAAAAAAAATATCCCAGCCGAAAAACAGAAAAAATCGCGGGATGTTAAAAGTAAATCTACCTCCTCCGGTAATAATATTTTGTACAGGAGCGAGTTAAAAAAGGATTATACCTTTGATAAATTTATAGTGGGAGCCAATACGCGATTTACTTATGCGGCCTGTAAGGCCGTCGCAAACAAACCGGGCAAAAACTATAACCCGCTCTTTATATACGGCGGTGTAGGCCTTGGAAAAACCCATCTTATACAGGCGATAGGTCACCATGTAAAAGAAAATTTTTCGGAGATGAAAATAGAATATATTGCTTGCAGCAAATTTATAAATGAAGTAGTGGCGGCCATTGAAAAAGGAACTATAAATCTATTAAGAAATAAATTTAAAAATGTAGATTTACTCCTTATAGATGACATAGAGTTTCTTGAACAGTCAGAGTCAACCCAGGAAGAATTTTTTAACATATTTAATGAAATGCACGAGGTAGAAAAGCAGATAGTCATTACATCGGATAAACCCCCCAAGAAACTGGTTACCCTTGAGGACCGGTTGAAATCCAGGTTTGAATGGGGGCTGACGACCGATGTGAAATCCCCCAATTTTGAAACCAGAAAGGCAATACTTAAGAAGAAAGCCGCGGAAGCTAACTTGGAGCTATCGGACCAGATTAATGATTTTATTGCCGAAAGGCTGACTTCCAATATCAGAGAGCTAGAAGGAATAATAAACAGGATAGTCGCATACCAGGAACTTTCCGAAGACAATATACAGATAAATATAAGTATTGTTAAAAATATAATGCGAAATATCCTTCCTGAAGAAGAGAAGGAAGAAGAAAGCCGCCCGGAAAAAGAAAATTCAACAACCGGAGCCCGCCAGGGGGAAGGCCGAAAGGCGGCCCAATATCCCGGTTACAACCCGCCACCGCCGGTTCCCGGATACCAGCAACAGCAGTACGGAAATAACTGTCCCCGGTGCAGAAGTCCACTGCGATATATTCCCCAGTTTAAGAGGTGGTATTGCGATAACTGCGGCGTCTATACAGACCCGGCGCCCGGCGCGCCGCTTCCGCCGGGAAATTATACCGGAGATTATCCGCAGCCGTCTCCATCCCCGCCGCCCCCGCCTCCGTCAAAGTCTCAAACCGCTGCTTCAAGGCCGTGTCCCAACTGTAGCGCGGAGCTTAAATATATAGATGAATATGACCAGTATTACTGTCCAAACTGTAAAAAATACGAGCAGGAGTTACTCGAAGAAAATGACACTCCGCGAAAAACTAAGAGTAAAGAAAAGGCGCCGGAGCCGAAGAAGCCTTCTTCAAAGGATTCAAAAGACAAAGAAGAAAATATTGAAGATATTATAATAGGAGAGAAAAAAGAAGACACCAGGGTTATTAAGGCCGGTTATTTTATCGCCGAAGGAGACCAGAAATTAGCAATAGATATAGCAAACAGGTTAAGTAAGATTGCCCGGCGCAAAAATATAAAGTTCTATCTGAAAACTCATTTTGCTCATTTTTATCCTAAAAAAGCAAAGTTAAATTATGCGAAGTTTGCCCATATAACTAAAAATAACAATGCAGACATTGTTTTATGTCTTGAACCGCCTTCTAATGGTAAGACTGCCCCCGAGGAGTTTAAAGAAGAATTAAGCGCCGCTCTGGATAAAGAAAACCTTCCCTATGCCTTTTTGCCCCAGAAGAAGATGAAGGACAGCGATGCGTTAAATTTAATGCTGGATATAGCTATATGCGCAAAGAAAAGAACTAAATAAAATTATGTTTTTAAGTTTTGGATATATCATCATTTTAACAGTTTCTCTGTTGCTGGCGCTAACCTCCAACGGAACTGCGATTTCAGCTGGGCTCTATCTTATAGCGCTTATTACAGTAGTTTTGTTTATAAAAAGGCTGGTAATAAAAAGAGAAATTTATTTTACGCATCTGTGGCAGAATATATATAAGTCGGCATCTACAAATATTAATTATTCTTCTGATTTCGGACTGAAGAGAAATTTAGGTCATATATTAAATGATTTATGCGAACTTACCTCTATAACCGGGGCCTGGGTTATAATGAAAAATATAGATGGAAATTACAGAATTGAAGTTCAGCGGGGAAGAATTAATCTGTCATATAACCTTGGGATTAAGGATCTATCCGAGTATATTGAAGGTAATATTAAGGAGTTTGAAAAACCGCTTATCAAAGATCATTTGCCTCCGATGATTAACAGCAAAAAAAAAGGACTATGCCTTCATATACCGATAAGCCGGGGTAAACTTATACGGGGCGCAGTGACAGTAACTACAACTTCAAAGAGATATTTTAAAAAGCACAGAGTTAATAATTTTGTCAATATAGCAAAATTAATAGAGCAGCTCTACGAAAATGCCGACCGGAATAATCAACTTCAGAAAGTAGTCAGAAAAGTTAATGAGAAAGTCGATGTGGCCACCGATGAACTTACAAAAACAAATATTAGGCTTATAGACAGGGTTAAAGAATTTAAATCTTTGTATGATATATCATTAAGGGTTATAAATGCCGAAACTACCGCCGAGGCGGTGAAGGTTATATTTAAAAAGATAAAAGTTATTCTGGGAGCTGAAAAGAGTATGTTTTTCGAAAATAGAGACGGAGAGTTCATCCTCAGATATGTAAGTGATGAAAACTCTGAGAAAACTTTAAAAGAAAAAACTTTGCCTTTCTCGATCTTGCCCAAAAAAAAGGGAATAATATTAAACGACACTACAAAAGATAAAGATTTAAATCATATAACCAAGCAGTATAATTTAAACTATATAATGATTGCTCCGGTAAGAGCCGGGGAAACAATAAAGGGGGTAATTATTACAGGTGTTAAAGAGGGAGGGGAATTTTCCGGGAGGGATGTTGAACTGCTGGAGATCTATTCAAACCAGTTAGGTGAATATATTGACAGGAAAGGTCTCATGGACAAGGTCATCAGGGATAATAAAAGATTAAAAGAGCTAAATGAGGTTAAAGATAAATTTATATCCTTGATATCCCATGAGCTTAGAACACCGCTTACCAATATCAAGGGGTTTGGAGAACTGCTTTTAGGTGGCGATGTCGGTCAAGTTAATTCTGACCAGGAAAATTTTTTAAAGACGATTTTAAGGTCAACTTTCAAATTGGAAACTACAATTAATAACATAATAGAAGTTACTGATTTTAAAAAACACGAAGTAAAGTTAGAAAAAGAAAGTGTAAAATGGGAAGAATTTATAAAAAGCAGTGTTGAAGAGTTTAGAGAAATTT
The DNA here is from genome assembly GCA_023660015.1 of Elusimicrobia bacterium LH_S2. Taxonomy (GTDB): domain Bacteria; phylum CG03; class SLGR01; order SLGR01; family JAGXOG01; genus JAGXOG01. Next base: position 56,711 of record JAGXOG010000001.1, read on the forward strand.
TGGAGAAGAAGGAAATTAATTGTACAATAAAAGTTGATAGTTCAATAGGGATGTTATATGTTGACCGCAAGCGAGTAAAGAAAGTATTTGATAACTTAATAAGCAATGCCGTAAAGTTTATGGGGAAGAAGGGGGATATAACCATAACTTCCGAGAAACAAGGGGAAAAAGTAAAGACGGTTATAAAGGATACCGGCATAGGAATTAAAGAATCAATGAAAGATAAAGTCTTTGAGGGTTTTACCCGGGCTGATGAAACCCTAACCAGGAATTCCGACGGGCTGGGGCTGGGATTAACTTTAGTTAAATATATTATTGGAAACCATGGGGGCAATATTGATATAAAATCAACCCAAGGTAAAGGTACTGAGGTGATTTTTAGTTTACCGGCAGGGAGGTCAGCTTAATGGCAGACAAACAGTATCGCCAAGATGCAAAGAAAAAGCGTCCGCCGCTTCTGCTTCTAATAGACCCGGACAGGGAGGAAGTCAAGCTAATAAAGAATTATTTTAAAAAGGAAAGTTTCCGGTGCGTAATAGCATATGATGGAATAAGGGGGATTGTGCATGCTCTTAACGATAAACCTGATCTTATAATTACCGAACTCGTAGTTCCCAGGTTAAGCGGATATGATATAATAAAAAGGCTGCAGATGGTTTCAACCCGGACAAAAAACATTCCGATTGTAATATTAACCGGAAAGACTATGGATGCGAAGTCAAAAAAAAGGCTGACTGATTTAGAAGAGAATGTCGTTGAATTTATGCCTAAACCGATAACCCGGGGGTCATTTATGGTTAAGATACATAAGATATTGAAGACCGGAAAAACAGAGAGAAAAATACTTGACAGACATGAAAAGGAGAGGCGAAATGAATAAAATAATGATAGTCGAAGATGACAACACTACCATAAAGCTTTTAAAATATTTACTGGGAAAAAACAACTATGAAGTAGCAGTATGTGAAAACGGAAAAATTGCCGTAGATTCAATTATGGACGAAGATCCCGATTTAATATTAATGGATATTATGATGCCGGAGATGGACGGACTTGAGGCGACAGAAAAAATAAGGGATATAAATAAATTTTCAGATACGCCTATAATAATGCTTTCCGCGCTGGGGCAGGAAATAGAAGTTGCTAAAGGATTAAAGGCCGGTGCAGACGGTTATGTAGTTAAACCTTTTGATACCCAATCCCTTGTAAGACAGATCAAAGAAAAGCTCTCTTCTTGAATAATACTGCTAAATTTGCTATATTATTAAGCTAAAAATAAAAGAGTCAAAGATAAAGTTAAGGTTTAAATAGACAGGAGAAAGAATATGGCTATTTTAAATTCCACAGATAATAGCGTAGTCAAAGACTATTCTACAGATGAGTTAATTCAAAAAGCAAAAGAGATGAGATCCTATAGCATGATATCGATTCATGCTGCCGGGTCGGGGCACCCGGGCGGCACTCTCTCCATTATGGATATTGCTGCGGCCCTATATTTGAAAGTTGCCTGCCATGACCCCAAAAACCCGGATTGGGAAGGGAGAGACCGTATATTCTGGTCTGCCGGGCATAAGGCGCCCGCCATTTATGCTGCGCTTGCCGCTTCCGGGTATTTTCCATTTGAAGAGACGGTAAAATTAAGAAAATTGGGGTCGGGTTTTGAGGGCCATCCGAACAGGCTAAGACTTCAGGGTATAGAGCTTTCCAGTGGTTCCCTGGGGCAGGGGCTGGGGGTGGCAGTAGGTTCGGCTCTGGACGCTAAACTAGAAAAAAGAAAGAATCGCGTATATTGCATTCTGGGGGATGGGGAACATAACGAAGGGTCCGTCTGGGAATCGATAATGAGCGCGGCCAACTATAATCTTAATAATCTTATAGCCATAGTTGATTTAAACGGGCTCCAGATAGACGGACCTACTGATGATGTTATGTGCCTTGGTTCGCTTAAGGAAAAATATGAATCTTTCGGATGGGAAGTGCTGGAGATAGACGGGCATGATATGGAAGCCATAGTAGAGGCCTTCAGTAAAGCTTCTGAAATTAAGGATAAACCGACAGCAATTATCGCCCACACCGTTAAGGGCAAGGGAGTATCCTATGCAGAGAACGTTGTCGGTTATCACGGCGCGCCGCCTAAAGACGGGCGCAGCGGAGAGGAATCTCTGGATAAAGCATTGGATGATATAGGTGACCCTCAGTTTACGAAAGAAAAAGTTGACAGCCTTCTTAAAATTGCCTCGGATTACCAGAAAATCGTTGACAAAAAAATGGTGGAAAAACTTCCCAAATTTTCGAAATCATACTGGTGGAACGACAGTGAAGATATGAAAGTTGATATGGTTCCCACCCGGAACGGGTTTGGCGATGCTCTGGCGGAAATAGGCTCGGATAAAAATATAGTTGCACACGGCGCGGATATAACCAGTTCAATAAGAATGAATAAATTTTATGCGGATTTTCCTGAAAGGAAAAACCGTTTTTTCAGTATCGGTATCGCAGAAGCTAATATGACTTTAATAGCTTCGGGTTTTGCCCGGGAAGGCAAATCCGCTTTTGTCGGTTCTTACGGGGTATTTGCCACCGGCAGGGCATGGGATCAGTTAAGAACCACGGCCTGCTATAATAAGTTCAATATAAATATAGCTGATGCTCACGGGGGTATTTCAGTTGGTCCCGACGGAGCAACCCATCAAGCGCTGGAGGAAATCGCGGTAATAAATTATCTGCCCAATATAGTGCTTACCGTCCCCTGTGACAGCAATGAAACATATAAGTCCACAAAAGCGATTACTTATGAGGAAGGCCCTTCGGTTGTCCGTTACGCCCGGACAGCGACTCCGATAGTTACGGATAAAGAGACCCCGTATGAATTCGGGATTACTAATATAATACGATTTAGGGGGAGAAAGGCAAAATTTCCCGATGCATTCGAGTGGAAACTGGGGACAGAATACGAGAGTGAAGGCGAAGCTGTTTCTTTAATTGCCTGCGGCCCGATGCTTCCCGAAGCAATGCGCGCGGCATGGATATTAAAAGAAGAGTACGGTATAGAAAGCCGCATACTGGACGTGCATACGGTCAAGCCTTTAGATATGGAAACAATAAATAAGGCCGCTGCTGATACCAATGCGGTAATAACCTGTGAAGAGCACCAGGTAGGCGGTTTTGGCAATATTGTCGCCGGAGCAATAAATACTTCTAAAAATATTACTTCTCCTTTGGTCATGGACATGGTGGGAGTACAGGACATATTCGGCGAGAGCGGAGCTCCCTGGGAATTGATGATTGATTTTAAGCTGGTTGCTGAAAATATAGTTGAAAAAGCTAAAAAATTGTTCGATAAAAAAAGCCAGATGCTTTAATGCTTGATGATTTCATAAAAGTTTCTTCCGGTAAAAAACCGGCCGATCTGTTGTTAAAAGGCGGTAGGATGGTAAATGTCCTGTCCGGAGAAATTATAAAGACCGATGTTGCCGTATATAAAGGGAAGATATGCGGCTTCGGAAAATATAAGTCAAAAGAGAGCATCGATATAAAAAACAGGTATATCCTTCCCGGATATATTGACGGGCATATACATATAGAAAGTTCTCTTCTTACCGTCTCTGAATTTGCCAACGCAGTAGTTCCCCTGGGGACTACATCTGTTGTCGCCGAACCCCACGAGATAGTAAATGTTCTCGGCCTGGCGGGAATAAAGTATATGTTGGAGTCTGCAAAATACCAGCCGTTGGAAGTCTATTTTATGATGCCTTCCTGCGTTCCGGCAACTAACTTGGAAACTTCGGGGGCAGTTATAACCGCAGGAGATATCTTGCCGTATCTTTCCGAAAAATGGGTGGTCGGCTTGGGGGAGATGATGAATTTTACCGGTGTTATAAACGGTAACAAAGAAGTACTCGATAAGATAAAGATGGTATCAACAAAAAAAATAGACGGCCATGCTCCCGGGCTTTCGGGTAAGGCATTGTCGGCTTATATAAGCGCCGGAATAAGCAGCGATCATGAATCAACTACTTATGAAGAAGCGGCTGAAAAATTAAGGAAAGGCATGCATATTATGATAAGAGAAGGCACGGCGACAAAAAATCTCGATGCTATTGTTGATCTTGTTACTCCGGCAAATTCATCTAATTTTTCTTTTGTAAGCGATGACCGATCTCCGGAAGACCTCATAAATCAGGGACATATAAATTATATAGTAAAAAGGGCGGTCAAATCCGGGCTTGACCCGGTAATAGCCATTAAGTTAGCTACTTTAAATACCGCTCGTTACTTTAACCTGAAAGGCAAAGGAGCCATAGCTCCGGGTTATGATGCAGATTTGCAGGTATTGAAGTCATTCCGCTCACCGGCTCCGGTTATGGTCTTTAAAAAAGGAAAAATAGTTGCCGAAAACGGTAAATTAAAGAAACGTCGGGTAAAACCAAAAGATATATATATCCGGGGGTCGGTAAATGTTAAATGGCTGGTTGAAGATGATTTTAAAATTAAGGCTAGGGGGAGCAAAGTTAAGACTATTAAGCTTGTTCCCTCCCAGATAATTACGGAGTATAAAAAGTATAAGACACCGGTATCCGGCGGGATGCTGGTAAGCGACACTTCCCGGGATATGTTAAAAATATGCGTAGTAGAAAGACATCGGGCCAGCGGCGATATAGGTATTGGAATGCTTAAGGGGATGGGACTTAAGTCCGGCGCCATAGCAACTTCTGTTGCCCATGATTCCCATAACATAGTATCAACCGGCGTAAATGACAAAGATATAATGGCGGCGGTTATAGAGGTCGTTAAAATGGGAGGGGGGCTGGCGGTAGTTAAAGATGAAAAAGTTATGGAAAGCCTTGATTTGCCCATAGCCGGGCTTATGAGCGAATTGCCCATAGAGCAAGTTAAGGAAAAACTTATAAAACTTAAAAAGGCCGCAAAAGATCTCGGGGCAATTCCCGATGACCCTTTCTTTACTCTTTCTTTTCTCTGTTTGCCTGTAATTCCACAGTTGAAGATTACCAATAAAGGCCTGGTGGATGTAGATAAATTTAAGATTGTGGGGTTATTTAACTGATGGCAAAGAAGGTAATACTTATTGTTTTAGATAGTGTCGGCGTCGGAGAACTACCCGACGCAGGCGATTTCGGTGACGAAGGGGCAGATACACTTTCACATATCTCTGAAAGAATTGAAAATTTCCGGCTTCCTAATCTATGTTCAATGGGATTAGGTAAAATATCCGATATAGGCTGTAAGGAAGATAAAATATCCGGTGCTTTCGGAAAGATGGCCGAGGCATCCCCCAGTAAGGATACCACTACCGGGCACTGGGAAATCTGCGGCCGGCCCCTCGAGTTTAGTTTTCCCACATATCCTGATGGTTTCCCGGAAAGAATAATAAAAAAATTTGAAGAAAAGATAGGAAGGAAAACAATTGGCAATTATCCCATGTCGGGTACGGAAATCCTTAAGCAGCTGGGACAAAAACATCTTGAAACGGGCAATCCTATAGTATATACTTCTGCGGATTCGGTATTTCAGGTGGCTGCTCACCAGGATATTATATCTCTTGATGAGTTGTACAAAATGTGCCTTAAGGCCAGGGAGATACTTAGAGGTAAAGATAATGTATCCAGAGTTATTGCCCGTCCGTTTAAGGGAAGTTCCGGAAAATTCAAGAGAAACGAGCCGGGCCGCAAGGACTTTTCTCTGGAGCCTCCAGGTGAGACTTTGCTGGATAAGCTTAAAGAGACAGGCATGGCGGTAGTGGGAATAGGAAAGATTGGCGATATTTTTGCCCACCGGGGTCTTACTGAAGAAATAAAGACCGATAATAATTTTGACGGCATCGATAAAATAATTAAAGCAATTAAGGAGTATAACCAAAAAACCGGCCTTATATTTGTAAACCTGGTCGAGTTTGACTCTGTTTTCGGACATAGAAGAAATGTAGAAGGTTACGCTTCGGCTCTTGTTGAATTCGACAGTCGTCTCAACGAGATAAAAGAAGCGATGGAGACCGAAGATATTCTAATAATTACGGCTGACCACGGCTGTGATCCGACATTTGAACGTCACACAGATCACACCCGGGAATATGTTTCGCTGTTAGTGGGTGGTAACCAGGTAAAAGAAGAAGTGGATCTCGGCATACGGAAAACTTTTGCGGACTGCGGTCAGACAATCGCGGATATATTAGGTATAGAAAAACTCCGGGCCGGAGTTAGCTTTATAAAAGAGATACTATAAGTACGTATTTAAAGAGAGAGAAATGATATGACTACTGACAGCAGATTAAAAACAGCGTCCGATAAAGTATCAGAAATTATAGAAGAACAACCCGAAATAGGTTTAATATTCGGAAGCGGCCTCGGTTCGCTTGCCGACGAATTTGAAAATCTAAAGAAAAAAAGTTTTAAGGATATACCTGATTTCCCCGAATCTACCGTTGAAGGCCACAAAGGGGAATATGTTTTCGGCAAGTTAAACGGAGTCAACGTTCTGGCTCTTTCGGGGCGGATACATTATTACGAAGGCCATACTATACAGGAGGTCTGTTTTCCTCTAAAAGTTATGGCCGAATGCGGAATTAAAAAACTCATAGTCAGCAACGCCGGAGGCGGCGTAAATGAAAAATTTACCCCTGGAGATATCGTTATAATAAAAGATCACATAAATTTTATGGGTAACAATCCACTCATAGGCGCAGCGGATTTTATAGATATGACCGACGCTTACAACAGCGAGCTCAGAAAGATTGCTGCTGCTGTGGGAAAAAAGCAGAGTATAGATTTAAAAAGAGGGGTCTATATGGCAAACAGCGGCCCTTCGTATGAGACCCCGGCAGAAATAAGAATGGCCAGAACTATAGGGGCCGATATAGTGGGCATGTCCACTGTCCCGGAAGTTATTATGGCCAATAAATACGGTATTAAAGTCCTTGGGTTTTCCATGATTACAAATATGGCCGCA